>NZ_MUGV01000010.1:0-91116 GCF_002217275.1 Flavobacterium frigidimaris | reverse complement strand
ATAAAAACTATTTGCTATTTTTGATATTCACTAAGACAAAATCTTTTGAATAAAAACTCGATTCCTACTTTAACTGTTGCTACTATTCTTGGAGAAGAAACTCTGGGTATAACTTTGTTTCGTCATAGTGTAAAGGGGAGAAATAGCTTCGAGCAGCCTCACAAACATGATTTTTATCTTGTCTTTTTTGTAGAAAAAGGATCGGGAGTGCACAATGTCGATTTTACACAATATCAGGTCGAAGATCATCAGGTTTATTTTATCAGGCCAGGCCAGGTGCACAATTGGTCGCTAGAAGTTGATACTGCTGGTTTTCAGTTGATGCTTTCTTCAGAAATCGTAACTATTTTTTCCAATTTATCACAGTTTCCTTTCTTTGACCAGAGTGTTCCTTCTTGTCTTTCTTTGACTGAAAATGAATTCGGTGAATTTAAGACCCAGTTACACGAAATAGAATTGGTTTTGCAACACGACGATTTGCTTACTAAAGAAATCGTTTTACTTCGTTTGCATTTATTGCTTAAATTGTTGCAAAAGGAATATTTAAAACAATTTCCAGAACATGAATCCTCCACTAAGCCTGAAAAAATAATAAAGTCTTTTACTGTATTAATTGATTTGCATTTTAACACAGAATCCTCTGTTCATTTTTATGCTGATAAGTTGAATATTACACCCAACTATCTCAACATTCTTTCTCAAAAATATTTAAAAATACCAGCCGGAGATGTCATAAAAGAAAGAACAATTCTCGAAGCGAAACGCTTACTCACAAGTACTGATCTGTCTATCAAAGAAATTGCTTACCAACTTGGTTTCAATGACAATGGCTATTTTAGCAAAGTATTTAAAAAATATACCGGAAAGTCGCCGGGTGATTTTAAAGAAAGTTATAATTTTTACCATCCTTATCCGTAATATTACCACTGTGATTTCGATTTCTAAACGATTTTTGTAAATCAATAAATAGTCGTTATGGAAGACAATAAAATAAGCAGAAAAAAATTTCTTGGATTAGGAGCAGCAGCTACCGGAGCAGCTTTGTTTTCTGGAATAGGAGCACATGCCATGGGAAACTCAATACCTGAGGATAAAGAAAAATCGTTTTTAAACGAATACCTTTTGATTAATGTCAGATTAGAAGATAGCTTTGAGTACAACGAAAAAAGCGAAGTCATTGCTACCAAAACTGCTTTGTACAACATACATATTGCTAACGGAAAAATTAAAAGTATTACTTCTGGAAAATCTACTTTAAAGTTAAAAACAGTTGATGCAAAGGGTTTTTTGATGCTTCCCGGTTTACGTGATATGCACATTCATATTGATAAAACCTACTATGGCGGAACCTGGAATGCAGCGCCAAGAAAAGGATATACTGTAAAGGATATGATTACGCTGGAACAGAAATTGATTCCACAATTACTTCCGGACTCGCAACGCAAAGCTGAAGAAGCAATAAAATTAATGCAAAGCCAAGGAAGTTATTTTGCACGATGTCAATGTAATATCGATCCTGTAAGCGGATTGAAAAGTCTGGAACATTTGCAGGCGGCTTTAGCAAACAATAAAGATAGTTTTGGATCAGAAATTGTTGCTTTTCCACAACACGGAATTTTATTTTCAAAATCGGAACCTTTATTGAGAGAAGCGGCAAGCATGGGTGTTGATTTTATTGGCGGACTCGATCCTACGAATGTTGACGGGAATATGGAAAAATCGCTGGATACAATGTTTCAAATTGCACTCGATACCAATAAAGGGGTTGATATTCATTTGCATGAATCGCCTCCTTCCGGAAAAGCAGCTATTGAATACATGATCAAAAAAGTTGAGGAAAATAAACAACTCCAGGGAAAAACCTATATAAGTCATGGTTTTGCACTTGCAAGAATGGATCCAAAGGATATGGAGATCATCGCTGAGCAAATGGGAAATCTGGGTATAGGCGTGATTACTACGGTTCCGTTTGGAAAAACCATAATGCCAATTCCAACACTAAAAAAATATGGGGTAAAGTTAATGACCGGTACTGATAGTATTGTCGACCACTGGCAACCTTTTGGAACGTGCGATATGTTAGAGAAAGCAAAAATCTGTGCACAACTTTACGGTTGGACAGACGAGTACAGCTTAAGCCGCGCACTGCATATTGCAACAAGAGATGAAGTACTACCACTTAATGATTCCGGAACCAGAGTTTGGCCGGCAGCAGATAACGATGCCAATTTCATTTTGGTAAAAGCAAGCTGTTCTGCCGAAGCCGTAGCCCGTTTACCAAAAAGAGAAGGGGTTTTTTATAACGGAAAAATGATTGCAGGAGTTTTATAAAGGTTCTAAGTTGCTAAGATTCTAAGGTACTAAGAAAAAAAACTTAGAATCTTAGCAACTCAGAACCTTAGCAACTTAAAAAAAGAAACCCCTTAAGCAATTCAACTCTTAAGGGGTTTTTAAAATAAATAATAACCAATTAAATTTATTTTACTTTTTGTCTAAATTTTGTTTTAGCATTTTTGCGTGCTCTAAATGCGCGGTCAATCCGGCAATATTATTAGAGGCCCACGTTTTTACATCTTGATCTTTAGCATCTTTAGTAGCTTCTTCCAACTTTTTGATCGCTTTTTCGTGACCGTCGATCATCATATCAGCGAATTTTTTATCAAAATCTACACCTGATTTTTCGTTTAGTTTTTTGTATTCTTCCTGTCCGTCTTCAGTAAGAGAAGTTGGTAAGGTAAAGTTTTTTGCTTTAGCCAAAGCGCTAACTTCAGAAGCTGATTTAGTGTGTTCATCCACTAACATTTTTCCAAATTTTTTCACTTCAGGATTGGTACTTTTAGTTTGTGCCAATTTTCCAATTTCGATTTCAGCTAAATTAATTTCGGCCTGATCTACTAAAAACTCAGAATCATCTTCTTTGCTATCAATAGAATCAAATTTTGCTTCGTTTGCATCTTCTGCTACTTCTTTTGGATCTTCTTGTTTGGTTTCATTTTTACAAGAACTCAAGAATATAATGATTAATCCTGCTCCTAAAATTACTTTACCGGCTAATAGTATCTTTTTCATGATTTTATAGTTTAAATGTTATAATGTAAAATTATTCAGATGGTCTCAAAAATGCCTTACACCATTATTAAATAATGTTACAGGATTTAAAGATGAGAATTTTTTAGAATTTTATTTTAATTGCGGTTTTCCGTAAGGAAGTATGCTATTTAAATTATAATCTTTGAAAAACAGAATCTTAATTTAAAAAATCAAGAAATGATTAATGTTATTTTATGGTTGATATCAGCTATAGTTATTATATTGGGGAATCTTTAGTACTATTTTAAATACTATGAATCAAAACGTTCAATATAGGATATACAAATTCAGTATTCAGATTTTCTTTTTTTCTTATGTTGGAAGTTCAAAGGTTTATAAGATTGAACCGGGAAAAAGCACTATTCTGCCTGGACTCAAATATTCTTTCGTAACGTTACTACTTGGTTGGTGGGTTTTCTCTGTTTTTCACTGGCTAAATAGAATAAAAAACTCCCTAACCGCTTTACACATTAATTTTCATGGAGGAGAAGATGAAACCAAACGTATTTCAGAATGGGATTGTGAGCCTAAAACGATTTGGATTTATAATAATCTATCACGAGAAATTACCTCTAAACTTACTATTGAAAATTTAGATGTAATTGTAGAATTACAAGAAAAATGCGTAGACAAGTCATTCATAGTAAATATTAGTTTTTTAAATAATAATCTAAAAGCAATTGGTGTTGTTCATCTCTTTAATAATGATTTAGAAGAAATTATTGAAACTTATAAACGATTTGAAACCAGGGATTTAATCATGTGAAAAGACTCTGATCACTTAAATAAACTGTTTTAAAAGGATTTATATTAATACATATAAAAACGGTTATGAAAATAGTAAAAATTATACTGGGTTACATTTTATTAATTTCTACAATAATATTATCACTTGCAACTGTATTGACGTTGTTAAAATCTATTTTTGACGGTATAAAAGAAATGCAAAAATCGACTGCAACAGGTATTGGCTTTCTCTTTGGAACCGTAATGATGAGTTTACTTTTTGCAATAATTCTATTTTTTATGTTAAGAGTAAGTCTGAAATTAATTCGCGTAAAAAGATTAATTCCTATAGATTCAATTGATGATATTGGAAAAATCGAATGATAGCTGAGATGAAAAAACTAATAATAGCATTTGTAATTCCAATCACCATAATTTCCTTTCTTGGAGCAACAAAATGGTGGTATGTTGACGTTATCGATGGGGCAGATGGAATCATGCATGGTTTTCCTTTAATTTATCAATCGTGGGGTTTTCACACATCATTATCAAATCAATATTTTTTCTTAGAATTTTCATTTGATGTATTGTGTTATTTTGTTTTCTGGACATTGGTTTTTTATCTCATAAAGAAAATCTTCAAAACAATACAAATTAAAAAATCAATCTCAATATTCTTGTATACAATTGCTGGAATTATCTTAATCCTTCAAATGCTTTTTGTGGTAAATCCTACCAATATATTTAGTATTAAAAGAGACTTTGATATAGAAGTAAACAAAACGGGATGGAGTTTCTTTTGGCAGCATGATCAAAGACCGGAAAAGGAATAAAAAAATAATATTATCAAGCAAACCGAGGTAAATGCATATAAAAAAGATTGACGATTTCGTATATACATTCAATAAAGAAAAAGAATAAATATTTGATTTAAAAAAGAGCCTTATTGTTTGATTTTGCTCCAATCCTGTAGATTAAAAATAAATGAAAAATAGCTTTAGACTACTTGTAATTATCTTTTTTGCTTGTTTTTTTGCAAGTTGCGATCCGGCACATAATATTGAATTTGTCAATAAAAAAGATTCTGATGTTAAGGTGAAAATAAATTTAGATTCCCAAAAAAACAACTTTCGACTTGAGCAGATTACAGATAAAGATTCGGCTGTTTATCTCCTTAAAAGAAATGATACAGCGAATATTTATTGTGGAATTGGAGTTTGGAGTAAAAAGGAAATTGAAACATTTGTCAAAGGAATAAAAAGTGTCGAAATTGAGACGAAGGATGTTAAAACTATTTATAAGTCCAGAAAAGCCATAACACAATTATTCGAAAAGAATACAAAAGGAATTATCTTTAAGGCTGTTATAGAAATTAATGTTAAGTAAAATAAAAAATAATCATGAACATTATCAATCAAAAGTCAGTTAAAATATTCTTGCGCCTTGCACTTTCCATCGGATTTCTTTCTGCAGTTGCAGATCGATTTGGTTTTTGGAATGCGAAAGTTTCGGCTTGGGGAAATTGGGAAAATTTTGTTGCGTATACCAAAGTTTTAAATCCGCTAATTCCGGATAGTGTAATAGAACCAGTTGCAATAATTGCCACGGCGGCCGAAATCATTTTTCCTATTTTTCTATTAATAGGTTTCAAAACCGAATTGTTTGCCAGGCTTAGTGGTTGTTTATTATTACTTTTCGGGTTGTCGATGATTTTTTCTGTCGGAATTAAAGCGCCACTTGATTATTCCGTTTTTACTTCTGCAGCGGCTGCTTTTGCTTTGAGTTTGATGAAAGATAAATATCTCGAAATAGATTTAGATCTTCAAAATAGATAACTACTACTTTTAACTACAATGCTAAAATCCCAATTCCCAAAGAATTGGGATTTTTTTATTTCGCACATTTAAAGTTAATTATGAAAGTATAACAAAAAATTATATAACATGTTAAGCTTACTTTTTTATGAAATTTGAAATACCAAACATAATAAGTCACCTAAAATAATTTAGTCATGCAAACTGTACAAATTAAAGCCGAAAAAGAATATCGCGGACTTTTGAAGGAGGGATACAGCAATCAAAGCGAAATCCGAACTGACAAAAATCAAAAATCAGCTGATAAAAATGAAAAAGGAAAACCTTTTGAAGAATGGACAAAGGAAGAGTTGTATCAGGAAGCTATAAAAGCGAATGTTCCAGGACGTTCTTATATGAATAAAAAAAGCCTTATACGATCTTTGAGATCAAATCAAAATTAAAAAAAATGCCACAGATTCCATAGATTTTTACAGATCATGAAAGTGAAAATGTTTATTTGAAAATTTTTTTAAATCTATGGAATCTGCGGTAAAAATATCCGCTTGACGGGAAATACTAAATCTAATGAACTATGAATGCAACCGCAACAGCCAAAGCTGAAAAATTAGTGAATCAGTTAATTAAAACACCACATTTGGTGTTGGAAAAACTGGATTTAGTATATATAAACAATCAGCAATTGACGATTGAAAGATGCAAATGTGAAGAAGGTTTTGTTTATAAAAAAAATGGACGCTGTATTAAACAGAAAAGCGAGTTGAAACGCATTAGCAGTTTGGTTTTACCACCAGCCTGGCAAAACGTACAAATTTCAGATTTACCTAATGCGCATTTACAAGCGGTTGGCTTAGACGTTAGAAACAGAAAACAATATCGATATCATCCAAAGTGGAATCTGATCAGAAATCAGACGAAATTTTACAAAATAGCAGAATTTGGATCTAAGTTACCGGCAATCAGAAAACAGGTTGATGAAGATCTGGAACGAAAAGAGTGGGGAAGAGAGAAAGTTGTCGCATTGGTAATTCGATTGATGGAAGAAACGCACATTAGAATTGGAAATGAAAAATATGCCAAAGACAATAAATCCTACGGACTTTCAACTTTACGTAAACGCCATATTAACATAGATAAAAATTCCCTCCGATTTGAATTTGTTGGAAAAAAGGGAATTCAACATACGATTACAACCAAGAATAAAAAGCTTATAAAATTAGTTAGTCGATGTGAAGAAATTCCGGGTTGGGAAGTTTTTAAATATTACGATCGAAATGGCGAAAAGAAGGTTTTAGACAGCCATATGGTCAATGAATATTTACACAATATTTCTGGTGAATATTTTAGTGCAAAAGACTTTAGAACCTGGGCGGCGTCGATTATATTTTTTGAAAGTCTGATGGAAATCGGAACAACATCCGAAGAAAAAGAAATTAAAAAAAATATTCTGGAAGCCTACGATATTACGGCAGAGGCGTTGGGAAATACCAGAAACGTTTGCAAGAATTATTACGTTCATCCTTTATTAGTTTCGACTTATGAAGATGGCTCAATTCAGCACTATTTTGACAGGGTGAAAAAAAGTCGCAGTAATCAGAAATACTTTTCGAGAACCGAAATTGCGTTTTCTGAGTTAATACAAAATTATCAGCTCAATTTATTGTAAATCAGTACTTATAGAGCTATAAATATAATGTTTAGAGTTAATGTTTATCTTTTAAAAACATGAAATTTGAGTAACAAACAAAAATCAATATTAATTAAAAAATCAAGCTTATGTTACGTTGGACAGTCATTTTTATTATTCTAGCCATAGTGGCGGGAATATTCGGTTTTGGTGGAATTGCCGCCGGAGCAGCAGGAATAGCTAAAGTCTTATTCTTTATATTCATTGTATTATTTATTCTTTCGCTTATCAGCGGCCGTAGAAGTATTTAATCTATAGCGCTCTCAGTAAAGTAAATTAAATAACGAACTTCAAACGACACATCTACTGTGGTAGATGTGTCGTTTATATTTTTTAAATAAAAACAAAAATTATGGGAACAAAAAGTGGTGCATATCAGGATGTTTATATCAAGCGGGATGGTGAAATGGTCAGCTTGAAAAATGATGTAACGGATTTTTGTGAAAAGTATATTAAACCTGTTCATCCAGAAAACTGGGATTGGTCTGTTCGCGATTTTGAAAATCCGGCAAATGATCCCACGATCGAAGAGGCGAGAGCCATTGGAAATGTGGTGTATCATGATTTAAAAAGTAAAAAAACCGCTGTTGATCTTTCGACAATGAACAATGTTGAAGCAATTAGGGCTTATTTGAATCCAGAAAGTAAATATGAAGAATTTAATATGGAAGAATTCGCTTTTGCCTTAAAAGTAGAACTTGAACATGGAAAAATTAAAGACGTAAATGTTACGAATAATCATCCGTTTTTGACTGCCATGATTGCATTAGCACATATGACCGAAAGCCTGACCTATTATAAAAGATTACAGGTGATGGAAGCTGAAGGTGAAATCTATGAAATCATGCGTAAGATAGAATCTTCAGAAACTGGAAAAGAAGAATGGTATAAAGAACTAGGCAAAGCCGAACAAGAATTAAACGAAGCCAGAGCAGGCCTTGCAGAACGCCTGGAGAAAATGGATGATATACCGGCTTTGGAGAAAATTGGGGATTAATTTCTTTACTTTTATTTCAAGCAGATTTAAATGATTTTAGCAGATTTGATCTTTCTAAGCCTTTAATCTGTGGCACAAAAAAAACCGTTAAGTAATTAACGGTTTTTTTGTTTTAGCATTTCTGAGTTTAAAATTTTCTGGGATCATTTTCAGGATAATCCTTTTCAGAATCTTCCTCTTCGATTTCCTCTTCTTCAAAATCATCGTCTTCGTCATCCGGATCAATATCTTCCAGATCATCAACTTCATTGAAGTCGCCATCTTCGCGTTCACGAACGTCTGATGGATTATCTAATTCATCAACAGCAGGATCAAGATCATCGTCTACCGCATCATCATATAAATCATCGCTAGTGTGTATCAGATCTTTTTTTGAGTGAAAGTCATCGTCTAAATCCTCGATATCCTTTTTATCATAAATCATTTCGTCCGGATTTATTCCATCTGGATTATGACCATTTCTTACGGTATAGCCGCGTTCTGCTATTACAGCGTTATCGTCATCAATTTCTTTCATGTCGTCGATATCATATAATTCCTCATTCATAAGGTTGTTTTTATCGGCACTTTTAAGATTTTGGTTTCTTGGATCTCTATTACTGGTTGTACTGTTTTTTTGTTCTGTAGTATTCATGATATAAAGTTTTATAGTATTAGTATTATACAAATCTAATCACGAAGGCGACCGATTTCTTTATAGGATTGTAAGTTGTAATTGTATAATTAACAGGTGTTTAGAATAGAACGAAATAAAACAATGATATAACTAAACCGAAACTGCGATACCTAATTTTATCTCCTATTAATCCATATAAAATTATTATTATGAAAACCGCAACGAATAAAAATAAAAAGGAAACAACTACAAAGCCTAAAACAACTGCAAAAACGACTTCAAAAACGGGAGTTACAAAGCCAAAGTCTGACGCAGCATCAGGATTGACTGAATTATTTGAAGATGGACTTAAAGACATTTACTGGGCAGAAAAAGCTTTGACAAAAGCGCTTCCTAAAATGGCTAAAAATGCGACATCACCAGAACTTATTGATGCGCTAAACAATCATTTAACCGAAACAGAAGGTCAAATTAGCCGTTTAGAGCAGGTTTTTGAGCTTATAGGTCAAAAAGCTACTGCTAAAAAATGCGATGCAATGGCAGGCTTAATTGAAGAAGGAAACGGAATTCTGGAAGAAACGGAAATAGGTGTTGTTCGTGATGCCGGAATTATTGCCGCTTGCCAAAAAATCGAGCATTATGAAATTGCCACTTATGGTACACTAAGACAATTTGCAGAAACTTTGGGTATGGAAGAAGCTGCCTCATTATTAGAGCAAACACTTGAAGAAGAAAAAGCGGCTGATAAAGCGTTAACTATCGTGGCTGTAAATGCCGTGAATTTTGAAGCTGCAGAAGCAGACTAGATTTTATTATGATAAAGCAATAGAAAGTGCAGTTTATATACTGCACTTTTTAGTTTATAACTTAAAAGCCATATTATGCCCGAAGGTCCGTCTATAGTGATATTAAAAGAAGAAGTGCAACAATTTACAGGGAAAAAGATACTCGATGTTTCCGGAAATAGCACTGTTGATATTCAACGCCTTAAAAATAAAACCATACAGGAATTTAAAACCTGGGGAAAACACTTTTTAATTTGTTTTGAAGGATTTACCGTTAAGATTCATATGCTGATGTTTGGAACGTATCGTGTCAATGAAAGAAAGCAAACCCAACCGAGGTTAAGTATGGTGTTTTCTGATGGAGAAATTAATTTTTACACCTGCTCCATTAAAATTCTGGAAGGAGACATTAATGCTATTTATGACTGGAGCGAAGATGTAATGAATGACAATTGGGATTCTAAAAAAGCAAAACAAAGTTTGGAAAATCAGCCATATGAAATGATTTGTGACGCTTTATTAGATCAAAATATATTTGCCGGAGTAGGAAATATTATTAAAAATGAAGTTTTGTATCGCTGTAAGATTCATCCTGAATCTTTGGTTGGGAAAATTCCATTTGATGATATGAATGCAATTATTACAGAATGCTCTGTTTATAGCTTTGAATTTCTTTATTGGAAGAAAAAACATGAATTGAAAAAGCATTGGGAAGCGTATACTAAGACAGTCTGCCTGCGTTGCAATTTACCTATGATTAGAAAGCATACTGGTCATAGAAACCGCCGAAGTTTTTTCTGTACCAACTGTCAAAAATTACACACATGAAAAATGAAATTCAAATAGGATGCTCCAGTTTTAATAATCGTTTTTGGAAAGGCATTTTCTATCCGGAAAACCTGCCCACTTCAAAATGGTTTGATTTTTATTGCCAGCATTTTAATACCTACGAGTTTAACGCCAGCTTTTATAGATTTCCAACAGTAAGAGTACTTGAAAACTGGTACAACAAAGCGCCGGAAAACTTTACATTCTCCGTCAAGGCGCACAAAGAAATTACGCATATCAAAAAGTTTATTAATTGCGAAGATCTTATTGCCAATTTCTATGAGATTTGTAAAACAGGTTTAAAGGAAAAATTAGGTGCTGTTTTATTTCAGTTTCCGCCAAGTTATAAGTTTAGTGTTGAAAATCTGGAATTAATAATTCAGAATTTAAATCCGGAGTTCAAAAATGTAATTGAGTTTCGACATGAAAGCTGGTGGATTCCTGAAGTTTGGGATGCTTTTTTAGCAAATAACATTAGCTTTTGCAGTGTGAGTTATCCCAATTTACCCAAAACCATTTTCACTAATTTCCCTTTGGTTTATCTAAGATTTCATGGTATTCCGAAACTGTTTTATTCTAGTTATGATTCACAGGAATTACTTCAGATAAAAGCTGAAATTAAGTCAAAATCAGGTTTTGTGTATTTTAATAATACGGCAAGTGAGGCTGGGATTTTGAATGCTTTGGAGTTTAAGGAGTAGTCTAACCGCAAAGTTCGCAAAGGGTTTACGCAAGGTTCGCAAAGATTAATTACTATCCTTGTGTCCTTTGCGTAAACCCTTTGCGAACTTTGCGGTTAAGTTAACTTATTCCAAAGTTAAAGTCCCCTCAATTCCGTCGTCCATAGTTTTTCCAGTAACAAATGCCGCGGCCATTTTTGCAATAGCAACCATTTTACCATTTTTGTTGTTCCAATAATAACCATCTTCAGGAATGACTTTGATAACACTTAAATTCGGATCATCTTCGCCACCAGGCATCCATACTTTAACAATCGGATCATACAATTCTTTAATTGTCTCACGATCGTACGAAATAGAGGCAGTTCCATGCAACGTAAGAAACTTATCGTGTGGTTCTGAAAAGAAAATCTCTACTTGCGGATTCAGGCTAATTTCGGCATTGTGACTGCTGTTTCTGTCTGATAAAAACCAAAGCTGGCCTAAATCGTCAATTTTCTGAACAGACATTGGTCGCGATTGCAATCTGTATTCATTGTACGTACAAAACATACATGTTTTTATATTTTCTGCAAGATCTTTTATTTTATCTACAGCAAATTCGTTTGTAAGGTCTTTATGATCTCCCATGACTTTTATATTTAGTTATTTAATAGCAAAACATTTTTATAAAATGCTTATTTAATGCATGTTATATTAAAATTTTTTGCATTTGAGTTTCTAAAGTAAAATTGGTTTTTCTAAATTATTTTGGGTTACATAATTTGTAATATTACTTATGAGATTACAACTACTAATTTTTATGTCAGGATTTGTTAACGAAGCTAAAAATCAATAATTTTAAAGTATCTTTGATAAAAATTAAATTATTTCACAAAATACCATGACAGATCTAACGATATTTTATACAGACGATGACGAAGACGATTTAAGCATTTTTACCGATGCTGTAGAATCATTATCAAAGAAAATACAACTTAAGACTTACAGTGGAGGAGATAAATTATTGATGGCAATTCATAATCCGCCACCAACGCCGCATGTTGTTTTTTTAGACTTGAATATGCCGGGCAAAAATGGCTTTGATGTGTTGAATGAACTACGAAATTCAGAAAAAAAATCAGATATTCCGGTTATCATTTTTTCAACTTCAAATGAGCCGGGAATCATAGAAAAATGTCGTTCGTTGGGTGCTAATTTATTTATTACTAAACCGATTTTAATGAATGATATCATAAAGTCTATTGAACATGCATTGCAAATTAATTGGAAAGAATTTGTGCCGGACACTAAAAACTTTGTGTATAAATCATAAATAGACAATATTAAATTATAAAAACGCATGAGTACTATTGAACTTATGCGTTTTTTTTATTTTATTATAATTCAGGTAAATAGATTTCGAACGTAGCGCCTTTGCCTTTTTCACTGTGCGCCGTAATAAAACCTTTGTGGTTTTCGACAATTTTTTTCACAATCGCCAGACCAATTCCGGTTCCTGAAAATTCACTTTCGGTATTTAAGCGCTGAAAGACTTCAAAAATGCGTTCTTTATATTCATCATCAAAACCAATTCCGTTGTCCGATATCGTCAAATGATAATACATTTTTTCAGGAAAAGAAACCGGAATTTTGATCTCCTTTCCTTTAATTCTATTGGCTCTGACTTCGATATGCGGTGCTTCTCCTTTTTTAGAAAACTTCAAAGAATTACCGATGAGGTTATGTAGTAATTGTCTAAACTGAAACGGAATAATGGTCGCTTCACCTAAAGGATCAAAATCTAATATGGCATTTGTTTCCTCGATTCGTTCAGAGAAATCACTTTGAATTTCTTCGGCAATTTCATCCAGATTTGTTTTCACAAAAACCCTGTCAGCAGAATTAGTTCTGGAGTAAGAAAGCAGATCTTGTATCAATGTTTGCATTCTTTTGGCCGAAACTTCAATTCTGTTTAAATAAGTTTTGGCTTTCTCCGAAATGTTCTCATCATCCAAATCCGCTAAACGACTCGCGAAAGTTTGAATTTTACGAAGCGGTTCCTGCAAATCATGACTCGAAATATAAGCGAACGACTGCAGTTCGATATTCATGTTTATTAGATCCCTGTTTTTGAGTTCGAGTTGTGCCGTACGTTCATAAACTTCTTTTTCAAGTTTGTCGGTAAAGTTTTTCTGATCGTGAATATCCGTGCTGGTTCCTACCCACATTTGTATATTTCCTTCTTCATCTTTTTGAGCAATGGCGCGGCTTAATTGCCATCTGTATTCACCATCATAACGACAAAAGCGGTGTTCTAATAAAAAGTCATTCCCTGTCTGTATGGCTTCTATCCATTTGTTTATGTTCAGCTCGCGATCATCCGGATGTACAATTTGCAACCAGCCATCTTTATTAACTTCTTCTTCAGACAAACCTGCAAAAGTATAAACGGCACGATTGAAATAATTTAGATTCCCCATTTCATCACCAGTCCAGATAAATTGTGGCATCGAATCGGCAAGAAGTCTGAATTTTTCTTCACTTTTCATCAAAACTTGCTGGCTATTTTTTTCATCGGTAATATCTATTATAGTACCAATCATTTTTACAGGATGATTATTTTCATCAAAGAATATTTTGCCGTGCGCTTTAATCCAGGCAATAGTATTATCTGGTTTATTAATTCGGGCATCATATTTATAAAAACTGGTTTTGAGCGCAACCTTGTATGCTTTTTCTAATATTGGCAAATCATCAATATGAATTTGATGCAGTATATCAGGACGTGTTAATTTCTTATTTTTTTTATGTCCAAAAAGAGTTGGCAGATTCTCTGAGTAAATTAATTCCTGAGTAGCAACATCTAAATCCCAGGTTACAATTTCGGCGATTTCGGCTGCTAATCGGGCTCTTTGTTCTGCATCTTCGAGTTTTTTACGGGCATCTACTTTTGAAGTTACATCATTTACAGTTACCATAATGCCAGATGCTTTTCCGTCTTGCTCAAATAAAGGTGTGTATTGATAATCCAGATAAAACTTTTTAAGTTCTCCTCTAATATCTACATAAGCAACAGACTCGTTTTCACGAATAATTTTACCATTTGTCACAACATCATCAAGCAATTCAGGATATTTTTGTTCTAATAATTCAGGAAAAACTTCAAGAATAGGTTTCCCAATAGTTTCGCTTTCTTCTTTTTGCCAAATGGCCTTCATCATAGCATTATTCGCCATTTCAATAGTATGATTTTTACCTCTGAAAATGGCCATTGCAATAGGAGATTCCATTACAATTTCACGGAAAGCTTTTTCGCTTTCTGCCAAAAGATGTCGTGCTTTTACTGATTCAGTAACTTCATAGGAAACGATTATAATGCCAGTAACTGCATTGTCTTCATCTCGTAGTGGATGAAAAACCGAATTAAAATAGCATAATTCTTCTTTCCCATAGCGGTTTAATGTAACCGAAAGTTCATCAGTATGATAGGGAATTCCACTTTCATAAACATGTAAAAGCAAAGGAAAAACAGTGTCTTTGGCTTCCGGCACCGTTTTGAATAAGGGGTATCCTAAAATATCATCTTCTTGTTTATCAACAATTTGTAAATAAGTAGGATTGGCCATTTCTAAAATTAGATCGTTCCCCTTTAAAATCGCGATTCCGAGTGGTGCCTGTTTTACAATATTTCTAAACTTTTTCTCGCTTTCTTCAACAGTATTTCTCGCGAGTACTTGTGCCGTAACATCATTGGCAACAGCTACAATACCCGAAATGGTTCCGTTGGGTTCTTTTAAAGCTTCATAAACAAAATTGACATATCGATCTTCAATTTTGCCTTCGCGAGGCAATTTTACAAGTCGCTCATGTGCTTCAAATTTTTCTCCTGTTTGGTATACATTTTCAAGTATAGTTTCCAGGCCTTGCCCTTTTACTTCGGGTAAAGCTTCAAAAATAGGTTTATTTTGTACTTCGCTATTTTTCTTACCCCATAATTCCAGCATAAGATCATTGGCAATTTCCACCACATATTCAGGTCCTCTAAAAACGCACATGGCGCTTGGGGTTTGCAAAATGTTATTAAGATAGCGGGTATTGCTTTCTTCTAATTTATTGAACATTTTTACTTTGTCTGTCGTTTCGTTGCAAATCACCAGAACTCCATCTATCTTTCCTGAATCATTATTTACCGGACTATAACTAAAAGTCCAGTATACATCTTCCATTTTTCCATTGCGATAAATAGGCAGAAATTGATCTTCATGCCAGGTTGCTTCGCCTTCAGTAAGTACCTGGTCGATTAAGGGTTTAATAAAATCCCAGATTTCCGGCCAGAAATCAGCTCCTTTTTCTCCTAGGATTAAAGGATGTTTGCCTTCCTTTCCAAGACTGGGACGGTAAGCATCGTTATAAAAGCAAATATGTTCCGGTCCCCAAAATAAGAACATTGGGAATTTAGAGTTTAAAAGAATTCCTAAAGTGGTGCGTAAACTTTGCGGCCACGATTCTATGGGACCAACTGCCGTTTTACTCCAGTCTTTAGCACGTGTCAGCGCACCCATTTCACCGCCCTTAGCAAGAAAATCCTGATTTACCTTGGTCATTAAATTTTGGTTTTTATTGTAAAGTATAGTACGTTTTTAATTATAATAATCCTTAAATGATTTAAGGAATTGTTAAAATTAGAAAATAATATTGATTTTGATTTCATTTTTTTTATTTGAGGTAAGATTTAAATCTATTGAGTTAATTTTATCTTAGATCAATGATGAAATTTGATAGAACAAAGATTTACAAAACAATCTCGCTTAAAATTTAAGTCATGAAAAAAGAACAAAAACACGAAACCGATTATATTAGGAAGTATCAGGAAGAGGGTTACACTGCAAATTTTTTGTTTGATAACGGCTGTTTATTAGATTCGGAAACAAAATACGCTTATAAACCTGAAGAAATTTTTATCGTTGCCCACCATCGTTACGAAGGTATGAGCGATCCTGATGATATGTCTATCTTATATGTAATAGAAACAGGTGATCAAAAAAAAGGAACTCATTTAATAGGATATGGTCCAACGGCCGATTTAGAAGAAGCAGAATTCTTTAAAGATATTCCAGAGGAAAATTATTCTGTTAATGCAGATGTCCAAAAACTTACGTAAGATTTTTAAAGATACTAAGTTGCTAAGATTCTGAGTTGCTAAGATTATACAACAAACGAACTTACTAACTTAGAATCTTAGAGTCTTTTAGTAATTTATTCTGCAAATGCGGATATCCAAAAACTTACAAGATAATTAAGTAGGTATTTTTATTTTGCTGAGAAGCAGCTGTTTTCGGATTTTTCTGAAGGCAGCTGTTTTTTTTGTTTAAAGGTGCTGAGGTTCTAAGGGACTAAGGTTCTGAGCTTTTTTAAAATTGCAACGATATTTACAATCTAAGATTAATAAGACAGAAAAGAAAAAGTATAGTTCACGCTTAATTTACAAGGTATTTAGATGGAATTTCATAGCCTTAGAAACTTAGCACCTTAGAACCTCAGAACCTCTTTCTAGTAATTATGAAATTTCTCTCCAAAATTGTGTAATAAATTGATTTGCAATATGTACGAACTTTGAATTATCAAAATAACAAAGTAAAACCATAAACAGGTTTTGTACGTAAATATGTACTAACCACTTTATTCAAACCAATACCAAGATGAAAAAACTATACTTAAATACTGGAGGATTCGAAACTATTTTTAATGATCTTAAAGATAGTTTTGATGGTGAATTAGTAGTAAACAATAATGAGTACACCTTAAACATAAAATCAAAATGGGCAAGAGGAACTGTCAAAGCAGTTCGTTTTGAAAAAGAAATGTCCTATGTAAATTTTGATCTTGTTTTTAATCACGATGTTACTTTGAGTATAGAATCCCTTCCAA
Source organism: Flavobacterium frigidimaris (assembly GCF_002217275.1). NCBI lineage: Bacteria > Pseudomonadati > Bacteroidota > Flavobacteriia > Flavobacteriales > Flavobacteriaceae > Flavobacterium > Flavobacterium frigidimaris. The sequence continues at coordinate 73,983 of NZ_MUGV01000010.1, read as the reverse complement.
CAGCTCCCGTGTTTTTTGCTTATTGCGAAAAGGGAACAATAGCGCACAGCTTTGGTGCGAATGGAGCGCAAAGAAAGATTAAAAGTAATCAGTCAGCGATTTTAAACAATACATCTGTTATAAATAGTGTATTGTTTTTTGAAAGTCATAAACCTATTCAGTTTTCATTAGTGGGAATGCCTACAACATTTTCTGCTAAAGAAGAAAATGTTCAGATGGTTTCTCAACTTAAAAAAAGGTTTACTACAGATTCGGGTCAATATTTATATATTGGAAGTAAAAATCATAAAATTATTGAGAAATTGCAGGAGCTGAGTAAAATACCTCAAAAAGGAATCGTTAGAAGTTTGCTTCAAAAAAGTATATTAGACAGTATTTTAGAGATAGAGATAGCGCAACATAGTTACAATTATATTAAAACTATTGAGCCCATAGTAGATTTGGCAACAAGACAAATCAACGAAATAAAGAGAATTTCGAATATCAATATTATTGAGGTACTGCATGCCGCAGCAAGCCGAAACTATCTGCCTCGTATTTTCAAAGAAAAATACCATTTGTCATTTAAGCCATACAATCAAAAACTAGCTAGCTAATAAGCCTTACATATTGTCGATAGATTCGATCTTACGAAAAAAACAGCTTTTACCGAGCTGTTTTTTTTATTTAAAGGAACTAAGGTTCTTAGGTGCTAAGGCTTAGGTTTATGCTATATGAAAATCTTAGTATCTCAGACCCTTAGCGCCTCAGAACCTTTAAAATTACTCTTTGTCATAATAAATAATAAAATAAACCATAATAAGATTCAAACACAATGAAACGCTATTGGTAATTATAATCGGCAAATCATTTTTAAGAATCCCATAGACAATCCAAACCGCAATCCCGAAAGTTAAAATACCAAAAGTTTTCAGCGAAATCGCCTTGACTTTCCTGGTTTTCCAAACCTTTAGTATCTGAGGAATTACAGATATAGTGACACAAGTCCCGGCAAAAAGCCCAATAATATCAATGTAGTTCATTTTTTATAAGTTGCTAAGGTTCTAAGATTCTGAGATGCTAAGTTTTTTATCTCAACTTCAATTTTGGTAGCAAAGTGAAGCAACCTGAAACTTGAAACCTGAAACAAATAAACCTTTTTCACCCTCCCACAAGTTCACCACCATTTATATGTATAAATTGCCCGGTAATATAACTGCTGTCTTCACAGGCCAGAAATACATAGGCAGGCGCAACTTCTGATGGTTGTCCGGCTCTTTCCATTGGGTTATCTTTTCCGAAATCGGATAGTTTGTCGAAGCTTGCTACAATCAATGGCGTCCAGATTGGTCCTGGCGCAACCCCGTTTACACGTATTTTCTTTTTTGCCAGCATTGTTGATAACGATCTGGTGAAACTTACTATGGCGCCTTTTGTACTGGCATAATCGGCTAAATGTTCGCTGCCGCGATAGGCAGTAACCGAGCTTGTATTGATAATAGTGTCACCTTCTTTCAAAAAAGGTAACGCTGCTTTTGTGATATAGAAATACGGATATATATTGGTTTCAAAAGTCTTATGAAGTTGAGCGGCGGTTATTTTTTCCAATTCATTTTGAGGAAATTGCGTTGCTGCATTATTCACCAGAATATTTATCTTTTTGAAATGGGTATGGCATTTTTTTACGGCGATTTTGCAAAACTTCTCGTCTTTTAAATCGCCACTAATTAACAAACATTCCTGACCTTCTTTTTCAATTAAAGCTTTTGTTTCCAGTGCATCTTTGTCTTCTTTTAGGTAAACAATGGCAATATTGGCGCCTTCTCTGGCAAAATGGATGGCTACACTGCGACCAATACCGCTGTCGCCACCGGTTATAAAAGCAACTTTTCCTAATAATTTTCCGCTTCCAACATAATTTTCTCTAATTATTTGTGGTTCCGGATGCATCAAATGTTCGTTACCCGGAAGGTTTTGTTTTTGTTCCGGAAATGTTTTTGTCTTTTTCATAATTCATAATTTTTCGACATTTTCTGACTCTAAAGTACAAAACGACACGCTTAAGGGTTGACTGAATTGGTTTTAAGATTAGCTCAATAAATTACACTTTATGTGGCAAACATGAATATTCTGTAAAACTGACATGGGAATTATGTAACGAATTTTTTTTTCAATAAAATGGCTGGCATTAATTTTTTCCTAAATTTGGGAGTTAGGCTGAAACGAGTAATCAACGTTTTGGAATTTCAAAAAACAAATATTTTATCTAAATCGAATTTTAACTTAACAATTTTAATTCATAACGCTTTACCCCAACAGCATGGTATTAATTGTAGATGATATAAGAGCAAATATAATTGCCTTAAAAAAGACATTAGAATTGCACGATATCGATGTTGACACTGCTGAATCTGGAGAAGAAGCCCTGAAAAAAATCCTTAAGACAAACTATTGTCTTATCATCATGGACGTTCAGATGCCCGGACTTGATGGTTTTGAAGTGGTCAAAATCCTTTCCGGAAACAAACGCACTAAAGACATTCCTGTTATTTTTCTTTCTGCCTTAAATATCGAGAAAAAATACATTTTTAAAGGTTATGAAACCGGTGCTGTAGAATACATTACCAAACCTGTCGATTCTGACTTACTTATTCTAAAAGTAAAAACATTCATAAAAATTTACGAGCAGCAGAATGAATTGAAAGGCATGAAAGATCTTCTTTCTAAAGAAATAAAAATCAGGAAAGAAGCTCAGGATAACCTTGAAATTAAGATTGCCGAAAGAACAAGAGAACTGGTTTTAAAAAATGAAGAGCTGGAACTTAGAAACCACGAACTTCAGCAGTTTTCCTGGGTTGTTTCGCATGATTTGAACGAGCCCATCCGAAAAATTCAAATCTTTATTAAAATCATAAAAGAGCTTTATTTAACTACTGATGAAAAAGCAATTGATTACGTAGATCGTACCATTAAATCGGCAGAAAGAATGCAGACTTTAATTACCGATTTGTTGGCGTATTCAAGATTGTCATCACAAGTAAAACCAGAGACAACCGACTTAAATGAGGTTTTGCAGGAAGTACTTTCAGATTTTGATTATCTGATTGAACGCAAAAACGCGACCATCAAAACTACTGAACTTCCAACAATAGACAGTATTCCGAGCCAGTTGCGACAAGTTTTCCAGAATTTAATTGGAAACGCGCTTAAATTCTCGGGAAATACAGAGAACCCAATAATCGAAATTACCTCTGAGATCATTGCCGAAAAGTCTTTTGAAAGTCAGGTTTCAGCAAATGGAAAATTTTGCAGAATAACAGTAAAAGATAACGGAATTGGATTTGATGAAATTTACCTGGATCGTATCTTCATTATTTTTCAAAGTTTAAACGATCGACAGAAGTACGAAGGAACGGGAATTGGTCTGGCAATTGCAAAAAAAATCATCGAAAAACACAACGGATTAATCACAGCAAGAAGTCAGGTAGGAGAGGGCGCTAGCTTCATTATTATCCTTCCATTAAAATACGAATAATTATAATTTAAAACATGAAGAACAACTTTAAACGTAATTTATTAATCAGTTCACTGGTTTCATTACTGGTATTAATGATTAGCTCTACAGCCTCATTTTTTAGTATCAAAAGTTTATTAAATAGTAATTTTTGGGTAAACCACACTCAGGAAGTTATTTATAATTTAAATGAAGGATCGGCTATTGTAACAGAAGCGCAAACGAGTATGCGCGGTTATTTGATTACGGGTGATGAGCAATTTGTTGAAAGATATAATGATGCTGAAACAAGGTCGAATAATTATTTTGAAAAAGTACAGGAACTTACTGTTGATAATCCAACTCAGCAAAAACAGTTAATAGAATTAAAAGTCCTTAGAGATAGTTTTTTTAAGTATCTGAACAATCAAATTGTAAAAAAACGATTAGGCAAAGATGCTGTTGTATTTGATCTTAGTGCAGGTCGCGTAATGATGAACGACTTAAGAGCAAAAATTAAAAGTGTTGAAAATATCGAACAAAGTCTGCTAAAAGAACGAGGCGAAAATTCAGAACGCTACGGAACTTATAGTTTGGTTCTAATTGTGGTGGCCTTTATTATTGCTTTTGTCATTTCAATTGTCTTTTTGTTCCGAATTTTAAAAGATTATAACGAACGTTTATTACTTCAAAATGAATTAGAAAAGAAAGATAAAGAAACGGCTGAAAGAATTGTAGCAATTAGTACGATTGCAAGTAATATTTCAAACGGAAATTATGATATCCGTGTAGATGATACTCAAGCTGATGCATTGGGAAGTGTCGGAGAGTCATTAAATAGTATGGGCGTTTCCTTAAAAAGCTCTTTCGAATTATTATCGCAAAAAGAGTGGATGCAATCTGGAATTGCAAATCTTAATAATGTCATGCTTGGTGATAAAACACTTCAAAAATTATCAAAAGATGTTATTGAATTTTTATGTAAGTATACCAACAGCAGCGCGGGAGTTGTCTATGTATTAGAGGGAGATGAACTTCAATTTTCAGGAGGATACAGCTATATTCCGGGAAAAAATCGTGAATTTATTCAAAAAGGAGAAGGCTTGATCGGGCAAGCTATTATTTCAAAAGAATTGTTAGAACTAAAAGTTTTATCGCCAGAAGATATTCAGATTAATTATGCTTTAGGCCAAATAAAACCAACTCATATTGTAGCGATTCCTTTATTAGATACCAGGGTCGAAGGCGCTATTGAGCTTGCTAGTATTTACGGATTCTCGGATCTTCAAATTGAGTTTTTAAAGGCCATTGCCAACAACATCGGAATTGCCATTAAATCGACTCAAAATAGAAAAAGAGTGATGGAGTTGTTGGAAGAAACCAAATCTCAATCAGAAGAATTACAAGCCCAACATACAGAATTAGAAGCGATAAATGCAGAGCTTGAAGCGCAAACAGAGAAACTTCAGGCATCTGAAGAAGAATTGCGTGTACAACAGGAAGAACTGGAACAAACCAATGAAGAATTATCTGAAAGAAGTGTTTTATTAGAAGAAAAAAATAATGAAATTCAGAAGAAATCAGAAGCATTAGAATTGACAACCCGTTATAAGTCAGAGTTTTTGGCGAATATGTCGCATGAATTAAGAACACCTCTGAATTCGATTTTACTTTTAAGCCGATTGTTGTCTGAAAACAATAATCAAAGCATGGTGGCTGAAGAAATTGAATTTGCAAAAGTGATTCAGAGTTCAGGAAATAGTTTGTTAGGTTTAATTGATGAAATTCTGGATTTATCTAAAATTGAAGCCGGAAAAATGGAGCTTGAATTTTTAGATGTTTCAACCAGGGAAATTACAGATATGATGTGGAATCTGTTTAATTTAGTGGCTAAAGAAAAGGGAATCACGTTTGAAATTATTTCTAAAGATGCGCCAATTGTCATTAAGACGGATAAAATGCGTTTGGAACAAATTTTGAAAAACCTGATTTCAAATGCAATTAAATTTACAGAAAAAGGAACGGTAAGTCTTGAAATTAAGATCAATACAGACGACGAGAAAATCATTTGCTTTATTGTAAAAGATACCGGAATCGGAATTCCGTTAGGCAAACAGCCTTTGATTTTTGAAGCTTTCCAGCAAGCAGATGGTTCAACTAAACGAAAATATGGAGGAACAGGTTTAGGATTGTCAATTAGCCGTGAATTGGCAAAATTGTTAAGAGGTGAAATTATTTTGCACAGTAAAGAAAACGAAGGAAGTACTTTTACTTTATGCCTTCCGGTTTTTGGCTCAGCCATTAATAAAATAAATGTAGAAAAAATTCCACCGACAGAATTTACAGAAGTCGAAAATGAAGAAATAGTACCGGAAAAAAATAAATATTTAAGCGCTGTTATTCCAGATGAAATTGAAGATGACAGAGATTCAGTAAAAGAGGGAGACAAAGTAATTTTGATTGTTGAAGATGATATCAATTTTGCGAAATCACTTTTAGCTTTTACAAGAAACAAAGGGTATAAGGGAGTTGTTTCTGTTCGTGGCGATTATGCTTTAAATTTTGCGTTACTATACAAACCAGCTGGCGTACTGTTGGATATTGAACTTCCAATAAAAAGTGGTTGGGAAGTTTTAGAAGAATTAAAAAATCATTCGCACACTAAACATATTCCGGTGCACATTATGTCATCGCATAAATTGAAACAGGAAAGTTTGCTGAAAGGTGCTGTTGATTTCTTAGACAAACCAGTAGCTTTTGATAAGATTCCGGATGTGTTTTTGCGCATCGAACATATCATTAATCAAGAGTCGCAAAAGGTTTTAATTATTGAAGACAATCCAAAACATGCGAAAGCATTGGCTTTTTTCTTAGAAACATACAATATTAATGCAGAGATCAAAAGCGAAGTTTCTGATGGTTTACAGGCGTTAAACAATTCAGAAATTGATTGTGTTATTCTGGATATGGGTGTTCCCGATAAGCAGGCGTATCAAATTTTAGAAGGTGTGAAGAAAAACCCGGGATTGGAAAACCTGCCTGTAATTGTCTTTACAGGAAAAAGTTTGTCGATCAAAGAGGAAGTTAAGATTAAAAAATATGCCGATTCAATCATCGTAAAAACGGCGCATTCTTACCAAAGAATGCTCGATGAAGTTTCGCTTTTCCTTCATTTGGTTGAAGATAAAAAAGACCCAAAAGACAAAAAGGAAAGTCATAAAAAGCTAAATTTACTAAACAATATTTTGTTTGAGAAAAAGGTATTAATTGTAGATGATGATGTTCGTAATATTTATTCCTTGACAAAAGCGTTAGAGATTTTCAAAATGAATGTCATAACGGCATTTGATGGAAAAGAGGCGATCAAAATTCTGGGAGAACATCCTGATACAGACATCGTTTTATTAGATATGATGATGCCAAATATGGATGGTTACGAAACAGCCGAAAAAATACGCAGCATACCTAAGTTCCTGAATTTACCACTTATTGCCGTAACTGCAAAAGCCATGACAGGTGACAGGGAAAAATGTATCAAAGCCGGAGCTTCAGACTACATAACAAAACCAGTAGATATTGATCAGTTGTTATCGTTATTACGCGTTTGGTTGTATGATAAAATATAAAAAGTCGAAGCCAGAGATTGGAATCTATAGTAAAAAGTTATACACAATTGTAACCAATTTATAGCTTTAATAAGTTGTGTAAATTTGTGTAATTTGTGGTAAAAAAATAAAAAAACCAACCACAAATTACACAAATTCGCACAAATTCTAGCTTTTATAATATGGCAGTTGTTAGATATAATTGCAATTCGTGACAAAAAATAAAATAAACCAAATTAAAAGCAGGCGAATATGAATAAAAAAAGACTTCTAATTATTGATGATGATTCTAGAAATATTTTTGCTTTAGAAAACACTTTGCGTGCCAAATCATTCGATTGTTTGTCTTGTTTAAGTGCAGAAGAGGCGTTAAAATTATTAGTATCAGACGAGCACTTTGATGCCGTTTTAATCGATATGATGATGCCGGAAATGGATGGCTATGAAGCAATTCCGTTGATAAAAGCGATTCCTTCACGAAAATTGACTTTTGTTGTAGCAGTAACGGCTCAGGCGATGACCGGAGACAGAGAAAAATGTTTGGAGGCTGGTGCAGATGCCTACATTTCGAAGCCAGTTGATGTAGATAAATTACTTCAGGTGCTGAAGGAAATATGAGATGAATTATGATTGAAGATATTGAATTAGAAACGCTTATTAATGATGTTTACGAATATTATGGTTTTGATTTTGGGAGTTATTCCAGAGCTTCACTGAAAAGACGTGTGAACAGAATTTTTCATTTAGATGGGTTTACCCATTTTCATGAATTTCTTTCCAGAGTTCGATATGATCCAGAATATTACAAAAGAATGGTAGACGAAATTACGGTAAATGTAACCGAGATGTTTCGCGATCCTGCTTTTTATCGTGTACTGCGCAATGAGATTTTACCATTACTTGGCACAAAACCTTTTATCAGATTATGGCATGCCGGCTGCTCAACCGGTGAAGAAGTCTATTCCATGGCCATAATGCTGAAAGAAGCAGGTTTGCTTCATAAGTCTATAATTTATGCTACTGATATAAATGCAACTGTTCTGGAAACGGCAAAAAAGGGAATTTTCCCTTTACGAATGATGAAAGAATACTCAGAAAATTATCGTGATGCAGGTGGACTTGAAGATTTTTCGAGTTATTATATTGCCAATTACGGTATTGCGAAATTTAATGAAGAACTGGGGGAAAAAATGGTTTTTTCCCAGCATAATTTGGTTTCTGATACTTCCTTTAATGAATTTGATATGATTTTATGTCGCAATGTTTTAATTTATTTTGATAACGATCTTCAAAAGAGAGTAATCAATTTATTTGATGAAAGTCTGGCTGTTTTGGGCTTTCTGGCTTTGGGAACAAAAGAAACGATAAAGTACTCGATTTCTCCAACGAAATATAAACAGTTTGAAAAGGAAAAAATATGGAGAAAAGTGAAATAATTTCAGATTGTAAAGTGGTCATAATTGGTGGATCTGCAGGAAGCTTAAACGCTTTAATGCAAATTTTACCAGAATTACGTCCGCTTAAAGATTTTTCAATTGTAATAGTGTTACATAGAAAAAATACTGATGATCAGACTTTAGAAGATTTATTGTCTTTAAAAGCCAATGTTGAAGTAAAACCGGTTGAAGATAAAGTGCCACTTTTACCCGGGTTTATTTATGTAGCACCTTCTAATTATCATTTGTTATTTGAGAAAGAGAATATTTTGGCACTGGACACCTCAGAAAAAATAAATTACAGCCGTCCAAGTATTGATGTTTCTTTTGAATCGGCTGCAGAAATTTATGGAACTTCTTTGGTCGGAATTTTATTATCAGGTTCAAATACGGACGGAACGGAAGGTTTGAAAGCAATTAAAGCACATGGCGGAACAGTTGTCGTTCAAAATCCATTAGCTGCTGATATGCCTTTTATGCCTAATAATGCTATTTTATATGCAGAGCCTGATTTTATATTAAACAATCATGAAATCTTAAAATTGATTATTTCTATAAATAGCTAAATTATTAGTTTTTAGGTTTTGGCGCTTCTTCTTCAGGTAAAATAATTCGGTTTAATTCGGCTTCTTTTTCCGCTTTTTTTCTGGCTGATTTTCCACGGCCAATAGGTATTCCGGCTGTTACATATACAACTCTGTTATATTGTTTGGGACCGTCACCTTTCATTACGGTTACTAATCCGTAATAATATTGAACGGTCATATTCAAACCATTTCCAACATTCATATGATAGCCTGTGCCAACGGCAATTCCGGCATCAATTACATGAATCTGATCCCTGATATTGTGTTTATATTCCACTTCATCACCGTCATATTCTTTGCGAAATTTATCAAAAGCTTTAGCCAGTAATCCAAATTGTGGACCCGCTTTTAGGTAGATATTATTTTTGAATTGATACTTAATTAGAATCGGTACATTAAAATAGCGGATTTCACGATCAACACGTCCTCCGGAAAATGTATTGTCTAAATTAGCATCACCCAAAGAATACACCGGCATACCGTGAGCTCCCATGGGTGATTTTACGATTACGCCAGTATTAATCATCCAGGCGGGATTTTTTTTAGACCTTATATCAAAATAAAATCCAAGATTAAAACCCACTTCACTACCGGAGGTTTCCATATTTGAAATCGTCGAAAAATTGACACCACCATCCAAACCAAATTCTAAAAAAGGAGAGTTCAACTTATCTCCAAAAAGTAAGGAAATTAAAACTTGTGATTGTGCTGATGTTATAAAAAAGAAAGCGATAAGTACTAATAAGCCTTTTTTCATGGGGAGGATGGATTAAAGTCCAAAACGATACTGAAGACTTCCTAATGCTTGTGTACGGCTGCCTAAGAAACCAACTTCAGCGCGAAACATTACGTGTTTGCTAAATTGATATTGAGATCCAATAATGAAATTCCACATGTCTTTAGGTCTTTTTTGCAGCGAATATTGAACAGATGAATCTGAAGCCGTACTTAAGGCACCATCTAATGTGCTTAAAAATGTTCCGGCTCTTTCAAGCGCACGATCTGCAGTATTATGTTTGGCAACATTCACGGGATTTTTTTGCTCAGCCGGACTTAGGCCAGCCCACCAGCTATCTACTTTTGTTTGATTTTCAGAAACTTTTGCAAGACCGTTATCTACTTTTACCTGGGCATCAGATAAATCTATAAAATCAGACAAAGGCAAATCACCATTCGTATCACCGGAAATATGAACTCTAAAGGCTCCAACCCAAACAGCAATATTGGTTTCTGGTTTAGGTAATTTAAACGTTTTTCCTAATCTTGGTCCAAAAATATAAGAGAAAGCAGGCTTATCAAGAGAACTAATATCAGTCCACGCCATATTCATATCAAGTGCAAGCCAGCCTCCGCCAATACCAATTGTTGGCGTCATACCCAAACCAAAGGTGGTAGCATCAAAATTAGCCTTGGTACTAAAACTTGCAATTTGAGACCAATTATTATCGGCATCCGGGATATAAATTCCGGCATTAATTTTAGTGGCTGTTTTGGCTTTTCCAAAAATTCCATAAATATTCAGGAAAGGAAGTAGCCAAATATCAGGTCTAATGGTTAAGGCACCGGCTTCTACAGTAGATTTGTCAAAACGGACGATTTCATCTAAGTTATATTGAGGGCCATGATTGAACCCAATATTTAAATCATTTATAACAATTTCAGATTCCTGCCAAAAATAATTTACAGAAACTCCAGCAGAATAAGGTAATTTATATCCTTTTTGAGCCACTTTTTCTCCCCAGATCGGTAAGGCATATGGGTATTTTTCTGTTTTAAGGCTGTCTTTTAGCTGTTCATTTTTTTTACCTACTATTTTGTCAGTGTAAACCTGACCAAAAATTTGCATGCTAAAGAATAATAATGAGGCTGATATTAGTGTATTACATTTCATTGATTGTAGTGTTATAAAAATTAATTAATAGAACTGCGAAAAATAAATAGGTAACTAATGTATTCTTGAAAAAATGTATGTTAAAGTCTGTATTGTAATTGAATAGGCTTTTGTAATTTAAAAATTGATTTGGGTCAATATGTTAATTATTGTTAAAGTTAAATAAATTTTCTTACCATTTGCAATCTTTTTTAAGAAAGTACAATTTCAAAACAAAAATATATTTCTTCTATTTACCAAAAAGAAGATCGTTTTTACAAACATCATTTTCAATATTTTAGATTTTTTATAACAGAATAAGTATTATTTTTACAGCTATGAAATGGATAACAATACTATTATCAATTTATTTGATGGCACTTTCAAATATGCCCTGTGCAGATATGGAAGTGGATAGTCCTGTGCATAAAACGGCTCAGTTTTCATCTGAAGCCAACCATTCTCATAACAAAGACAATGATTTGTGCTCTCCTTTTTGCGCTTGTAATTGTTGCGGCGCCCAGGTTTTAACCTATCAGTCCACTGTAAGTATTGAATTCCCAGTAGCTTTTGAACTTATATCAAAAGCAGTACCCAATTATAATTCTGTTTTTGCTTCCAATTTCTACGGAAGTATTTGGCAACCTCCTCAAATAGCATAATGATTCCGGTTTCGATGGCTATCGGAAATCGGTTAGAGCGTTGTGGATTTTCCACAAAATGAATAGACAAACTTTGTCTAATTTCTCACGTCATTATATATTCAAATGTTAGATAAAATTATACAGTTCAGTATAAAGAATAAGTTCTTTATATTGCTATTTACCCTTGTATTAATTGCCTGGGGAAGTTATTCGCTTAAAAATTTACCGTTAGATGCCTTACCTGATGTTACTAATAATCAGGTGCAAATTATTACGACAGCGCCTACTTTAGCCAGTCAGGAAGTCGAGCAACTAATTACGTATCCGTTGGAACAGGCAGTAAAAACGGTTCCGGATATTATAGAACTCCGTAGTATTTCACGCTTTGGATTGTCTGTCGTAACCGTCGTTTTTGAAGACGACGTCGATATTTATTGGGCCAGGGAACAAATATTTCAACGCTTAAAACAAGCCGAAGAAAACATTCCTGCTTATGCCGGTTCGCCTGAATTGGCACCTATAACCACAGGTTTGGGAGAAATTTACCAATATGATGTTTATGCTAAAAAAGGTTATGAAAACAAATATGATGCGATACAGTTAAGAACCATTCAGGATTGGATCATTATTCCGCAATTGCAGGGAATTAAAGGTGTCGCCGATATCAGTACCTGGGGGGGAAAACTAAAACAATATGAAATTGCGGTCAACCCAAATACATTAAACAGTCTTGGCGTTACGATTACCGAAATTTTTGACGCTTTAGAAAAAAACAATCAAAATACCGGAGGAGCCTATATTGAAAAAGATCAATACGCCTATTTTATTCGTGGTGTCGGAATGGCGAAAGGTGTAAAAGACCTGGGAAATGTTGTGGTGAAAAATCGCAATGGTTCGCCCGTTTTAGTGCGTGATGTTGCCGAAGTTCGCGAAGGAATTGCACTGCGTTACGGGGCTTCAACCAAAGATGGAAAAGGAGAAATCGTTTCGGGTTTGGTTTTGATGTTGAAAGGAGAAAACTCCAGCGCAGTGGTGAATCGAATTCATGAAAGAATGGTTCAGATTAATAAAAGCCTGCCAGAAGGAGTTGTTGCGGAAGCCTTTATTGACAGAGGAAAATTGGTAGACAGTGCTATCGGGACAGTAACAAAAAACCTTTTGGAAGGAGCCTTAATCGTCATTTTTGTGCTGATTTTATTTCTGGGGAATTTACGTGCCGGATTGATCGTCGCTTCGGTTATTCCGTTAGCCATGCTTTTTGCTGTGATTTTGATGAATGCTTTTGGTGTAAGCGGAAATTTAATGAGTCTCGGCGCGATCGATTTTGGAATTATTGTCGATGGTGCCGTTATTATAGTAGAAGCAACGATGCATCATCTGCAAAAACTCAAAAGGAATAAGGATTTAACGCAAGACGAAATGGATGTTGAAGTTTACAATTCGGCTTCAAAAATCAGAAATAGTGCCGCTTTTGGAGAAATCATTATTCTAATCGTATATCTTCCTATTTTGGCTTTAATTGGTACCGAAGGCAAAATGTTCAAACCAATGGCAATGACCGTTGGGTTTGCCGTAATTGGAGCCTTTTTACTTTCGTTGACATACGTGCCAATGATGAGCGCGTTATTCTTATCCAAAAATACAGAACACAAAGCCAATTTTAGTGACCGAATGATGGTTTGGCTGGAGAACTTATATACACCATTTTTAGAGAAAGCATTACAGTTTAAAAAGATAGTTTTGGGAATCTCAGTAGGTTTGTTTGCTGTCGCCTTACTGGTTTTTAATAGTATGGGAGGCGAATTTATTCCGACTATTGAAGAAGGTGATTTGGCTATAAACGTATCTATTATGACCGGAAGTTCGCTTACGCAGATGGTAGAAACGACAACAAAACTGGAAAAAATACTTAAAGATAAATTTCCGGAAATTAAAACGATAGTAGCCAAAATAGGTAGTGGAGAAATCCCAACCGATCCGATGCCAATTGAAAGTGGCGATTTGATTATTGTTTTGAAAGACAAGAAAGAGTGGAAAGGCAAATACCATAACTGGGAAGATTTGGCCAATGCCATGAAAGAAGAAATGGAAGTGATTCCGGGCTCTAATATTGAGATTTCACAGCCTATCCAGATGCGCTTTAACGAATTGATGACAGGAAGCCGAAGTGATATTGCCATCAAAATTTTTGGAGATGATTTAGAGATTTTAGATGTTAAAGCAACGGAGTTAATTTCAAAGATTAAAAATATTGAAGGAATTGGAGATTTAAAAGCCGATAAAGTAACCGGTTTGCCGCAGATTACAATCAAATACGATTATAATAAAATCGCTTTATACGGATTGAATATTTCAGACATCAACCAAATCATTCGTTCGTCATTTGCAGGAGAAAGCGCCGGAAAAATCTATGAGGAAAGTAAAAGATTTGATGTAGTGGTGAGAATGAATCAGGACAATCGTGCTGATATTACCGATGTGAGTAATTTGTTTATTCCGCTTCCAAACGGGCAACAGGTACCACTTTCACAAGTTGCTTCAGTTGATTATGAGCAAGGCCCGGTTCAGGTAACACGTGAAGACGGAAAACGAAGAATTACCGTTGGTCTAAACGTGCGCGGACGCGATATTAAAAGCGTTGTGGAAGAAATTCAGGAGCGATTAGTTCGGGATTTTAATCTTCCTTCAGGGTATTACGTAACATACGGCGGACAATTTGAGAATTTAATCGAAGCCACAAACCGATTAATGGTCGCATTACCAATTGCTTTGGGATTGATCTTGATTTTGCTGTATCTGACTTTCAACAGTTTTAAACAAGCCGGGTTAATTTTTACTGCCATTCCGTTATCGGCAATTGGTGGGGTTTTTGCCCTTTGGATGCGAGGTATGCCGTTTAGTATTTCGGCCGGAATTGGTTTTATAGCCTTGTTCGGAATTGCTGTTTTAAACGGAATCGTTCTGATTTCGTATTTCAATCAATTAAAAGCAGAAGGAATACTCGATCCGTTACAAAGAGTTTTAATCGGAACCAAAACCAGATTACGTCCCGTTTTAATGACAGCAGCCGTAGCTTCTTTGGGATTTTTGCCAATGGCATTGTCAACAAGCGGTGGGGCAGAGGTACAGAAGCCTTTGGCAACCGTTGTTATTGGAGGTTTGGTTTCAGCGACATTATTGACATTAATTGTTCTGCCGATTCTGTATTTACTATTGGAGCGTGGACTTAACCGCAAAGAGCGCAAAGATTTACGCAATGAACGCTAAGTAAAAATTAAAGAAAATGAAAAACTCAACATATATATTCAGCCCAAACCCCTTCGCGAACTTCGCGCAAAAAACCTTGCGCACTTTGCGGTTAGGAACGTTCCTATTAGTCGGTACGTTTGCACAAGCCCAACAATCCATCAGCTTAGAAAAAGCAATAGAACTAGCCAAAACAAACAACATCGACTTAAAAATTGCCGATAAAGAAATTGAAAAACAAACCGTTCTTAAAAAGACCGCTTTTCAGGCAGAGCCGCTTCAGGTTCAGTATCAGGGTGGGCAGTTTAATAGTGCCGATTTTGATCATAATGTGTCCATTCAGCAATACTTTCCAATCGGGAATATTACAAAA
Source organism: Flavobacterium frigidimaris (assembly GCF_002217275.1). Classification (NCBI taxonomy): domain Bacteria; kingdom Pseudomonadati; phylum Bacteroidota; class Flavobacteriia; order Flavobacteriales; family Flavobacteriaceae; genus Flavobacterium; species Flavobacterium frigidimaris. Next base: position 58,750 of record NZ_MUGV01000010.1, on the reverse strand, counting down.
GCGAATCGTCAATTGCAGGAAGAATTAGTAAAACTGGCCGAAAAACGAAAAGCATTATCGTCTTATGAAATTGAAAAAGCGGTAACATTGGCGTATTATCAATATCTGTATGGCGTTTCGATTCAGCAATTAAACTCGGAATTAAATGAAATTTACACCAAATTTTTAAAGAATGCCGAATTGCGTTTTCAAACCGGAGAAAGCGGAAACATTGAAGTGATCAGTGCAAAAGCAAAAGTAAAAGAAATTGAAACACAGAAAGCACAATTGGAATATGACTTGGCCATTTACCAAAAACAATTGCAATTTTTTGTTCAGACAGATGAAAACATAATTCCCGATGAAAAAACGGCTTTAAAATACTCTGTAGTGACGCAAGAAAATTCGAAGGCAGAAGGTTTATTGACGGACTACTATCAACAACAGATTTCGGTTTATCAGAAGGAAACCAATACTTACAAAGCAATGCGAACTCCAAAACTGGGAGTGGGTTATTTTGCTCAAAGTATCAACACTGATTGGTTGTTTCAGGGTTTTACGGCAGGCTTGCAAATTCCGTTGTTTGGCGGAGTAAATTCGGCGAAAGCCAAAGCATCTGAGATTAGTATTTCACAGTCGCAATTGGCTTTGGATAAAAGTAAATTAACGCTAAACCTTCAACAGCAAGAATTACAAAACAATTTTGCAAAACAGCAAAAAGCACTCGATTATTACCAGAATGAAGGTTTGCAATATGCCGATCAGATTATCAGCACAGCTCAAAAAAGTTATGCCAATGGTGATATGAGTTATTGGTCGTACATCAGTTTTTTAAATCAGGCGATTGATATTAAAAAACAATATGCCGAGGCGACTCATAACTTTAACCAAAGCGCTATCGAACTTCAATTTCCAACTATCAAAAATTATTAAAAAAATGAAAAATAGACTAAGTAATTTAACCGCAATCCCGATAGCTATCGGGAGCAAAGGTTTTACGCAAAGTTCGCAAAGGATAGCAGCCTACAGCTTATTGCTTATAGCCTATAGCGTACTAATAAGCTGTAATGAAAAGAAAGAGGAAGAAACGCATGAAGAAGAAAAATCATCTACAGAAGTTGCTTTAACGGCTTCTCAATATAAAACTATTGGCATTGAAACGGGTTTTGTAGAAAACAGAAATCTCAATAAAGTAATTAAAGCAAACGGGTACACAACCGTTCCACCGCAAAATTCTGCTGAAGTTTCGACTTTAATTGGCGGAACTGTGAAAGATATTTTTGTTCTGGAAGGCACTTTTGTGAATAAAGGGAAAGTTTTGGCTACGATTCAAAATTTAGAAGTGATTGAAATGCAGGAAGAATACCATTCGGCTACAGCCAATATCGAATATTTGCAATTGGAATACAATCGCCAGAAAACATTGAGTGATGAAAATGTAAATCCGAGGAAAACTTTTCAGGAAGTAAAAGCAAAACTGGCAGCAGAAAGAGCAAAAGCACAGGCAGCGAAAAATAAACTGGAAGCGTTGCATGTAAGCACAAAAGGAAGTACTTCACTAGTACCCATTGTAGCTCCAATAAGTGGTTACGTTGGTAAAATAAGCATTGCAAAAGGTGCTTATGCCCAAACCGGAGTTTCGTTGTTTGAAGTGGTTGATAACAGCCAAATGCATTTGGATCTCAATGTTTATGAGAAAGATTTAGGATCTATTTCACTAGGTCAGGTAATTGATTTTGTATTGACGAATCAATCGAATAAATCAATTAAAGGAAAGATATTCGGAATCAATAAATCCTTTTCAAATGAAAGCAAAACGGTTGCTGTTCACGCTAAAATCGAATCGGCAGATGCGAAAGGATTAATTCCGGGAATGTATGTTTCGGCGAATATTAATATCACAAACGCTACTGTTCCTGCTTTACCAAAAGACGCTGTGGTTCGAAATGCCGATAAGTATTTTGTTTTTGTTGAAGAAGACGAACACAAAGAGAAATCGGAGAATAAAGAAAATCACGAGAAAGAAATTCATTTTAAAGCCATAGAAGTAATTCCCGGAACGACAGATTTAGGTTTTACAGAAGTGAAGTTTGTTGATGAAATTGCACCAAATGCTAAAATTGTTACGGAAGGAGCTTTTTATTTATTATCTGCGATGAAAGGCGGAGGCGAACATGAGCATTAAAATAGTTTTCTTTGTTTAAGGTTTCAAGTTTCAAGTTGAGAAACTTTGCGACTTAGCGCCTTTGCGCGATTAAATAAAAAAATATTAGATAAAAACAATTGTCGTAAAATATGTAACTTTAGAAAGTGTTTCATTTAGAACGTGGATGACGCGGATTTTAGATCCAATCCAGGCATCAACATAAAACCTGAAACCTGAAACAAAATAAACTTGAAACTTCCCTATGGAACATACAGAAGAAAAAATAATAAAAAAGAAAACAAATCAATCCGGTTGCTGTTCAGCACACGAAGAACACCATCATACCGACGATGACGGGCACGATCACGATCACGATCACGAACATAATGCAGATGGAAATGTATTTCAAATGTTTCTTCCTGCAATAATTTCTTTTATTTTATTGCTCATCGGAATTGGGTTTGATAATTATTTTCCACAAAGCTGGTTTTCCGGTTATGTTAGAATTGGATGGTATATTATCGCTTATTTGCCAGTTGGAATTCCGGTTTTGAAAGAAGCTTATGAAAGCATTACAAAAGGTGATGTCTTTTCAGAATTTTTCCTGATGTGTATTGCCACGATCGGTGCTTTTGCTATTGGAGAATATCCTGAAGGCGTTGCGGTTATGCTGTTTTACACTATTGGTGAAAACTTTCAGGGATTGGCAGTTAGCAGGGCAAAATCAAACATTAAGAGTTTATTAGATCAACGTCCGGACGAAGTAAATATCATTGAAAATAATGTGGCGACAAAAGTCAAAGCGGCTGATGTTAAAATAGGAGCGATTATTCAGCTTAAAGCGGGAGAAAAATTAGGTTTAGACGGAGAATTATTATCTGATACCGCTTCGTTTAATACCGCTGCACTTACAGGTGAAAGTAAACCTGCAACAAAAGTAAAAGGAGAAACCGTTTTAGCGGGAATGATTAACGGAAATACCATAGCACAGGTAAAGGTTACGACCGATTATAAAGACAGTAAATTGTCCAGAATCCTTGAAATGGTTCAGAATGCCACCACTAAAAAAGCACCGGCTGAATTGTTTATCCGAAAATTTGCCAAAATTTATACGCCTATTGTCGTGTATTTGGCCATTGCAATTTGTTTGCTTCCAATGCTTTTTGTGGATCATTATATCTTTAGCGATTGGCTGTACAGGGCTTTGGTTTTTCTGGTAATTTCTTGTCCTTGTGCCTTAGTTATCAGTATTCCGCTTGGGTATTTTGGTGGAATTGGAGCTGCGAGTAAAAACGGAATTCTCTTTAAAGGAAGTAATTTCCTGGACAGTATTTCGACGATTCAAAATGTTGTAATGGATAAAACCGGCACCATGACCGAAGGTGTTTTTAAGGTACAGGAAGTTATTATTTCAGAGGATTTAGATAAAGAAGAAATTCTGAAATTAGTCAATGCTTTAGAAAGCCAGAGTACACATCCGGTGGCGACGGCTATTCATAATCATGTTGGAGCGATAGATTCTTCGATTGAATTGAAAAATGTAGAAGAAATTTCAGGACACGGATTAAAAGCGGAAATAAACGGAAAAGAACTTCATGTGGGGAATTTCAAATTAATGGATAAATTCAATATTAAATATGATTTGGATCCCAATTCGGTGATTTACACTACGATTGCTATCGCTTATGATAAGAAGTTTGCCGGCTATTTAACCATCGCAGATGAAATAAAAGAAGATGCTCAGGAAACGGTAAGTAAACTAAAAGCATTAGGAGTTAAAGTAACAATGCTGAGCGGCGATAAAACCAATGTGGTACAATTTGTGGCAGATAAACTCGGAATTACAAATGCTTTTGGGGATTTGCTTCCGGAAGATAAAGTCAATAAACTAAACGATATTAAAGCCAAAAATCAAACCGTAGCTTTTGTTGGCGATGGTGTAAATGATGCACCTGTTATTGCCTTAAGCACAGTTGGAATTGCGATGGGAGGTTTAGGAAGCGATGCCACGATCGAAACCGCTGATATCGTTATCCAGGATGATAAACCAAGCAAAATTCCGATGGCAATTAACATCGGAAAACAAACTAAAAAAATTGTCTGGCAAAATATTACCTTGGCTTTTGTAGTAAAAGCTTTTGTATTGATTCTAGGTGCAGGCGGACTTGCAACCATGTGGGAAGCTGTTTTTGCTGATGTTGGAGTGGCGCTGTTGGCGATATTAAATGCGGTTAGAATTCAGAAAATGAAGTTTTAATAATTTCAAAGTGACGAAAAATTGAAGCCCAACTCATTAATTTGAATTGGGCTTTCTAATTTTGTTAAAATTATTTCTTCAAATGTTTAGGTTCCTGAATTTCTCCGTTGCCGAAAGACCAATTCTCTAAACCATTATTTTCCAGTACAACAATAATAACATTATTGATCAAAATTGCTGTAGAAGATGAAATTCTGGTCGCAATCTGATGGTATAATTTCTTTTTCTGTTCCAAAGTTCTGCCTTGTCCGGCAATAATCTGAACGTAAATTATTTCTTCAGAATGGGAAATGCCGAGGTAACTCTCGGGATATTTTATTTGATGAGTTTCTAATTCTTCTATAACATGAAAATAATCAGCTGCAGGAATATGAAATTCTTCGATCAAAGATTGATGAATTGCTTCTGAAATAGTATTTTTTGTTTCTAATGAAAGTTTCTTTGGAAGACTGATTCTGACAAACGGCATTTTTGTGTGTGTTTTGTTTTCTGTAAAAATAAAGAATAGTAAACTTTTAAAAATAAGAAAACGTCTTAAAAATTTAATTTCGTTTGAACTCCCTTATTTTCAATTCTAATATCGGTTTTATTGCTTTTTGAGGGAATTTGAGTTGGATACCAATTTCGATATGGTTTTACTATAATAAGCAAACCATTATCATCACCAATCGCAGCAAAATTTTCGCTATTGTAATTTTTTGCAAAAAAATCCAATCCATGTTTTTCTATTAATTCGGTACCTAATTCCATTGGGTTTTCGTGCACAATACCAATTTCACTAATGTTTAATACAGATCTGGAACTGAATTGCTTTATTTGAAAATTATCCAAATCATGTCGGGCAATAAACTCCAGCAAATTGCCATTGTTGTCGTAAAAATAAACGGCATTGGCATTCCAGGTTTCAAAGTTGGCAATGATACGTTTGTCTTCAATAATTAGCAAATCGACCTTCTCTTCACACCATTGAATCGCTTCTTCCAATTTATTTTCAGGAATATTAAAAGCAAAATGATAAATAGAATCAAATTCAGGGTTTTCAATAAATTGTAAAACAGAACTTCCCACGTGAATACTAACGGAATCGGATCTTTTTTCGAGGATTTTAAGTTCAAGGACATCTTTATAAAATGCCTCGGTTTTTTGAATATTGTTGGTTTGAATTGCTATATGTTGGAGTTTCATAACGGGCTTATCTTTGAGAAGAGCAGGCTTCTTTTCGTTTCAAACAAATTTAAAAAATGATAATTTAAATTTTGTACGCTAGCTATTTTAAACATCAATATAAGGATAGTAAATAATTATGAAAAGGTCGTGAAAAACCAATTAACTGCTGATTTTAGTTTTGTATAGTGGTAAATGAATTCTTTTGTATTTATAAAATTTAGCTATAAAATTATATAGAAAGAAAAACTGTAACAAAGAATAGAAAGTAGCGTCTCTTAATGTAAACCAATCTATTATGCTAAAAATACTTATTTCTTTTACTGCTTTATTCTCCTTTACCGTTTCGATGGCACAAGTGCAACCAAAGGTAAGACAGCAATCAAGTGCTCAAATTGACCAATATTTAGCGGAGGTTGTAGGTAAATATAATATTCCGGGAATTTCAGTAGCAGTTATCAAAAATGACAAAGTCATTCATAGAAATAATTATGGACAGGCAAATATTGAATACAATATTCCAATATCCAATAAATCAATTTTCAGAATTTATTCTCTAACAAAAACAATCATTGTAACGGGAGCATTTCAATTAATCGAACAAAATAAATTATCGTTAGAAGATCCTATTTCGAAATATCTCCATGATTTACCAGTTTCCTGGAATTCCGTTCAGGTAAAACATTTGGTTACGCATTCTTCAGGACTTCCTGATATCGTAAATTACGAGCAATTACCAGAAAATGAAGCAAGAGAAAAGGTCTTTGCAGATGCTATTCAATTTGAAAAAGGAGCTAAATTTGAATATAATCAGACTAATTTTTGGCTGCTTCAGAAAATTATCGAAATGATAAGCAAACAGGATATTGAAACGTTTGTCAAAGAAAATCAGTTCAATAAAGATGATAAGGAAGTATTTTTCTCTACAGATTCGAGAGATATTATTTCAAATAGAGTTACACAATATTCTAATTTTGCAACGGGTAAAATGCAAATAGAACTTCCAAATAACGGTAATTACCTAAGTAGCTGTAATGGTCTTAATATTACGATGGAGGCTTTTATACAATGGGATAGTAAATTCAATACGAATAAACTGATTAATGAGAAATCTAAGAAAACGATGTGGGAAATCTTTCCTTATACAAAATCAGATTATAAATTTAGTTTTGGATGGGACCAAAATATAGTAAATGGACATACGTCATATGGTTTTTCAGGAGGAAGAAGAGCTGCTTATCGAAATTTTCCAAAAGATAATTTAAGTATTATATTTTTAGCAAACGGAATTGGTAGTAATGTAGATATTGTAAATATAGTAAATCGTATAGCTTATTTTGTGGATAATGATATTGTTGATTATAATTTTTTAGCATTAGAAACGCTTCAAAAAACGGTCAAAGAAAATATTTCAAACCTAAGAGATACTTTTGTTTCTTTAAAGAAAGATCAAAAATATTCCAATGTCAAATGGGAAGAACATTTAAATACAATTGGATATACACTGCTCTATCAAGATAAAAATGTAGCTGATGCACTCACAGTTTTCAATATAAATGCCAGGGAATATCCTAAATCCAGTAATGCTTTTGATAGTCTTGCGGAAGCCTATGAAGTTAATAATGATACAAAAAACGCTTTATTGAATTATACAAAATCAATGGAATTAAATACAGATCCTACTTATCTTGCAAGGGTTAATAAAAAGATAAAGGAATTAAAGGAAATATCTAAATAAGAAAAGTACACCAATTACATAATCATAAATTACTATACAACAGCTGCAACGTATGAAAGTCAGATGATCCATCAAAATACTTGTGCAAGGCTTCCTGAAATATCGGTTCTGAGTTTTGAATACTGGCAAACAAAGTCAGACAGGATTGTAATTTTTCATCATCAGGGTTTCCGAATATCTCTGTTGCCGTTTTTTCTTCGGTTTTGATTAATTCTTCCGTGATTTCAATTAGATGTTTTCCTAAAATGGGATGTTCCAGAAAAGCTATTGCTTCATCTGCGCTTTTGATTTCGTAAAATTTTGAGGTGTCGCAAGAACCAAACCCTTTTATCTGCGGAAAAACAAACCACATCCAGGGAGATTCTTTTTTACCATTTTTAATTTCAGAAAGCGCTGAAAGGTATAATTTATTCTGCGCGTCTAAAAACCGCATTAATTCGTTATTGTTGTAGGTCATAGGTACTGAATTTGTTTGGGACAATCAGACCATAAAACTACTTAAATTTTGTTTAGTTGTACCTTTTGCAATCTTTTTTTATTGTTGTTTTTCCCAAAAATAGGACAATGAAAAATTATGCGCTTTTTCATGGAGATAAATTGCGAATAATTGATTTAAAGCAAGAAATTAGTAAAGGAGCAATTAATTCTGAAATCAGGAAACAATAATATTTAGCACTATTATTCTGATTAAGGATGCTTTTAATGGTTACAAATACCATTTTTTCCTAGTATTCCCGTTATAATATTTCTATTTTAGCGAGAGAGGATAATTATCAGCTTAGATAATAATTAAATTTTAGACTTGACAAAAACTTCAAAAATTGTCAATTTCTGTTAACGGATATTTCACCCCAAAAAAAATAAATTATGAAAATAGGACTAATCGGATTCGGAAAGACTGGAAAATCAGTAGCATCAATACTACTGGAAAATAAAAAATTCTGCCTGGAGTGGGTTTTAAGACAAAGTACTGTTTTAGAACACAGATCAGTTCCGGAATTTTTCGGAATTCAGTCAGAGGAACCCGGATTAATCTATTCCAGTTCTAAAACCTCAATAGAAGAGCTTTTAGATAAACATCCGGTTGATGTCATTATTGATTTTTCTTCGAATGAAGGTATTTACGAATACGGAGAATTGGCTGCAAAAAGGAATATCAAAATCATTTCGGCCATTTCGCATTATAAAGAAAAAGAACTTCAGTTATTAAAGAAGCTGTCGCATCAAACCACTGTTTTTTGGTCACCAAATATTACACTTGGCGTTAATTATTTACTTTTTGCAGCTAAGTTCCTGAAGAAAATTGCGCCTTGGGTTGATATTGAAGTGAACGAAGAGCATTTTAAAAAGAAAGAAGGAACTTCAGGAACTGCAATTAAAATTGCAGAAGCCTTAGAGGTGGAGAAAGAAAATATTAATTCGGTTAGGGCAGGAGGGATTGTAGGTAAACATGAAGTTATCTTCGGATTTCCCTATCAAACAGTTAGACTGATTCACGAATCCATTTCAAGAGAAGCCTTTGGAAGCGGCGTTGTTTTTGTTGCCGAAAATCTAAAAGACAAACAAAAAGGATTGTATAATTTTGAAGATATTTTATCGCCTTATTTTGCTGTTTGATTTGCCACGAAGGCACTAAGACACTACGTTTTTTTTTAAGTTTTTGAACTTTGTAAAATGTTTTTAATCTCGACATTCCCGGAGTCGCAAAGTTTTTAAGTTTTATACTTGGCTCCTTTGGGACTTTGTGTGCAAGTATCTGGAATGAGAGAAAGAAAACGTAAAAAACAATTATACAAAGTAGTAAATACACAAGCTTTATTTCGTTAATGTTAAAACCCGACACGGTTATAAGACCGGTCGGGTTTTTTATATGCACTAATTCGATGAAAATAAGTATTGAATAAAAATTTGTTTGATATATCAAATAAATAATTATATTTGATATATCAAACAATTTATAAATAAGCGATTTATTATGCAAATGAAAACGCCAACCGGAACCGTACTTTATACGATAGAGCAGACCATAAAAGAATACAGGAAAATTTGCCAAAAAAACATACAAAAGATTGTAAGTGACATTACAGTTGATCAGTGTCTAGTATTAATTATTCTAAATGAAAAACCAAAAATTGCTCAAATAGAGATGGCCAAATTAATGTTTAAGGACAATGCTTCAATTACAAGAATAATTGAATTGATGGTTAAAAAAAACTATTTAATTAGAGAGCCAGATGAATTTGATAAAAGAAAATCGAAACTTATCGTGACTGAAAAAGGTGAAAAAACGATTGTCTTATTGTCTCCTATTTTTAAACTCAATCGGAAAACTGCTCTGGATGGGTTATCTATGGATGAAATCGAATTGCTTGACAAATTGCTGAATAAAATAATTTCAAACTGTAAAATATAATAAAAATGAAACACCTTCTCACTTTAATTTTAGTAGTATTCTCAATTGGCGCTTATTCGCAAAAAGAGGCTGTAAAAGAAGAATTTAAGCTTACTGAATTAAGTAAAAAAACAGTTATTGATTCGCTAACCCAGAAACTTGAAGAATTCTATATAAGACCAAACGCTGTTGCCGATATAAAGGAAAAGTTGAATGAGAATTATAAGAAAGGAACTTATAAGGATATCTCAAATTCAAATGATTTTGCAAGCAAACTTTCAACCGACCTAATAGATTTTAGTAAAGACCTTCATTTTAGAGTGGTTTATGATCCGGAATGGACAGAAAATCAGAAAAATAAAAGCGATAAAGCTGTACAGCAAAAAATTAAGGCGCTGGAATTAGCGGAAGCAAAAAAGAAAAATTTCGGTTTTCAGAAAGTACAGATTTTGGAAGGGAATATTGGCTATTTACAGTTTGATTATTTTGAAGATCCTGCTATCGGAAGTGAAACTGCTGCCGCTACAATGCAATTTTTAAACAATACTGATGCTTTGATTATAGATCTGCGCAAAAATAATGGAGGTGCTATGGAAATGGGGCAATTTATTAGCAGCTATTTTTATTCTGGTGCAGAATTGCCTCTTTATAAATATTACACTTATGAGAAAAACAGAAAGAAAATAGAACGGGAAATGTGGCTTTTACCCTCTGTTCCGGGTAAACGTCTTGCTGATATCGATATCTATATTTTAACGAGTGCCATTACTTTTTCTGCTGCTGAATGGATGAGTTATTCGCTCCAAAATTTAAAACGCGTAACTATCGTTGGTGAAAAAACAGCTGGCGGTGCACATCCAATTGATCGAAAAGTATTGTCAAACGGATTTTCGGTAAATATACCTTTTGGAGAAGTCAAAGATCCAATTACAAATCAGGATTTTGAAGGAAAAGGCGTTATGCCGGATGTTTTGTGCAAAAGTGAAGAAGCTGTAAACACGTCTCATTTATTGGCTTTAGAAAAGCTATCCTCAAAAAATAAAGATTCATTAAATAATTTGAGTTGGTATATTCCCATTGTTAAAAACAGACAAAAACCGTTCGTTGTCGATGGTACAACTTTAAAGTCATACCAAGGCAAATTTGGAAAATCGGAGTTGATTTATGAAGGTGATAATTTATACTATAAGTGGAATAATATGGCAACTTTTCTATTGGCTCCTTTGGAACAGGAATTATTTAGCATTGAGGTTATAGACAGTTTTCGTATCAAAATTATTTCCGAAAAAAATGGAATAACCGGAATTAAAAGAATTTATGAGAATGGACAAGAAAAGACATATAAAAAAGATTAAAATTTAATTGTAAAATCTTAAAGTTCAAGCTATTCTTTTAAGTCTTTTATTTCCTTAAAAGAATAGCTTTACTATATTCGTAATTCATTTTTGCAATGGAAAGTATAGAAATACTCTGCGGACATTCGATTTCACAGGCCCTGGTATCGGAACAATTACCAAAACCCTCGGCATCCATTTGCTGAACCATGGTTAAAACCCTTTTTGAAGCTTCAATTTTTCCCTGTGGAAGCAAAGCTAAATGAGTGATTTTGGCACCTGTAAACAAAGCTGCACTGGCATTTTTACACGTCGCTACACAAGCGCCACAGCCAATGCAGGCGGCGGCATCAAAAGAGGCTTCAGCGGTTTCATAGGATATTGGGATACTGTTGGCTTCCGGCGCCTGACCGGTTGCAGCGCCTATAAATCCGCCAGCAGTGATAATTTTATCAAAAGCACTTCTATCAATTTTCAAATCTCTTAAAACAGGAAAAGCTTTCGCACGAAAGGGTTCAATATAGATGGTGTCTCCGTCTTTAAAACTTCTCATATGAAGCTGGCAGGTTGTTGTATTTTTTAAAGGTCCGTGTGCTCGTCCATCAATCATAACACCGCATTGGCCGCAAATTCCTTCCCTGCAGTCATGATCAAATTCGATGACACGCTCTTTTTTATGAATCAATGATTCGTTCAAAAGATCCAGCATTTCGAGGAAAGACATATGCTCTGAAACGTTGTCTATTTCATAATCTGTCATTTCTCCTTTGGAAGAAGTATCAAATTGACGCCATATTTTAAGGTATAATTTCATAGCTAATTATTAATTGTTAATTATGAATTTGCTTTTAACTTGTAAAATTGAGTTTTATGGATTGTTAATTAATAATTTACAATTAACAATTCACAATTATTTATAGCTTCGTACTGCAAGTTCAACGGATTCAAATACAAGAGGTTCTTTATGAAGTTCTGGTAGCTGTTCTTTTCCTTTCCATTCCCAAGCCGAAACATAACAGAAATCGGTATCATTTCGAACGGCTTCACCATCAGCCGTTTGATATTCTTCCCTAAAATGTGCCCCGCAGGATTCCTCGCGCTGTAAAGCGTCATGACACATTAATTCGGCTAACTCTATATAATCGGCGATTCTTCCGGCTTTTTCTAATTCGCTGTTGAGTTTGTCATCGCCAGTAATTAATAAGTCTTTTTCAAAAGAAGCTTTTAGGGTTTTAATTTCTTCAAGTGCTTTTTCCAGTTTTTGTTTACTTCTTGAGAGTCCGCATTTTTCATATAATAAACGTCCAATTTTTTTATGAAAATAATCGGTTGAAAGTGTTCCTTTACTGCTCAAAAACCGATTTAATTGCGATTGTACTGTTTTTTCAGCTTCATCAAAAGCGGGATGGGACGTATCAATTTTCGGAGTATTTAGTTCTCCTGATAAATAATTTGGAATGGTGTACGGTGCGATAAAATAGCCGTCAACACAAGCCTGAAGAAGTGAATTTGCCCCGAGGCGATTAGCACCGTGATCCGCAAAATTAGCTTCTCCCAAGGCAAATAATCCGGGAATAGTAGTCATCAATTCATAATCAACCCAAAGTCCGCCCATCGTAAAATGTGCCGATGGTGAAATTAGCATGGGCTCTTTGTATGCGTTAATTCCGGTAATCTTTTCATACATCGCAAAAAGATTACTGTATTTGGCTTCAATTTTATCTTTTCCCTGCGCTCTGATTGCATCCGAAAAATCAAGATAAATGGCATTTTTCATTGGTCCGACACCATGTCCGGCATCGATTTGCTCTTTTGCAGCTCTGGATGAAATATCTCTTGGAGCCAAATTTCCAAAAGAAGGATATTTGCGTTCGAGATAATAATCGCGTTCTTCTTCCGGAATTGTATTCGGATTGCGATCGTCACCTGCTGTTTTGGGAACCCAGATTCGGCCGTCATTTCGCAAAGATTCTGACATTAAGGTCAGTTTCGACTGGTTTTCTCCGTGTTGAGGAAGTGAAGTAGGATGGAACTGAATCCAGCTGACACCCGCCATAAAAGCGCCTTTTTTATGTGCTCTCCAAATAGCCGAACTGTTGCAGCCCATTGCCAATGTTGAAAGATAATATACTTTTCCGTAACCTCCGGAAGCCAAGACAACGGCATCTGCCGCATGACGTTCAATCGCTCCGGTTTCCATATTTCTGGCAATTATTCCTTTGGCTTTTCCATCAATAACCACTAATTCAAGCATTTCGTGCCGGGTATTCAAATCTACTTTTCCCAATGAAACCTGACGCAATAAAGCCTGATAAGCACCGAGTAAAAGTTGTTGCCCCGTTTGTCCGCGGGCATAAAAAGTTCTGGATACCTGAACACCTCCAAAAGATCTGTTATTCAAATATCCGGCATATTCTCTGGCAAAAGGAACGCCTTGTGCTACGGCATGATCGATAAGTTGTGCGGAGCATTCTGCCAAACGGTAAACATTAGCTTCTCTCGATCTGAAATCGCCGCCTTTAATGGTGTCATAAAACATTCGGAAGGTACTGTCACCGTCATTTTTATAGTTTTTAGCCGCATTAACGCCGCCTTGCGCTGCTACAGAATGGGCTCTTCTGGCAGAATCCTGAAAACAAAATGATTTGATATTGTAACCTTGTTCAGCCAAAGATGCCGCACAGGAAGCTCCGGCAAGTCCGGTTCCGACCACTATAATATTTAGTTTTTTTCTGTTGGCCGGATTTACAAGTTTTGCTTTTGCCTTATAATGGCTCCATTTCTCAGCTAGTGGACCTTCGGGTATTTTTGAGTCAATCATTTTTATTGGATTTAAAATGAATTCATACAAAAGTTCTAAAAAACTATGTCAGTTTTAGGGTACACTAATTTAGTATAAAATATTGATTTACATGTAAATAAAAACCGATTCTTTATGAATCGGTTTTTGAATTTTTTATTAAAGAAGCGTGTTAACTAATTTTATTTTAAAAGAATTATTTTCCAATAATTTCTTTACGATGTAAAATGCCCCATTCATTCAATGCTCCAATTACATTGTATAAAGTATGGCTATGTGCTGTTCGTGCATATTCGACAGTAGGCGGAAAAGTATCGTAAACTGTTCTGGTAACGAGTTTGTTTATTTCCAGATCTTTGAGTTCTTTCGAAAGCATTTTGTCTGTAATTCCGTTTACATCTTTAGAAATCTCTTTAAATCGTTTAGGCCTGTTTGATAATGCGATTAAAATGGGTAGCTTCCATCTGCCGCTTAAAACTTCCAATGCATCTCTTACAGGTAGCAATGCTGCCAGACACTCTTCTGGTTCTCCGACGCATTTTTCTTTTGTCATTTCGCTCTTTGTTTTCATATTTATCATGTTACTATCCTCAAAGATAGCGCTATCCTTGAGGATAGTACTATAAAAGAGATAGCAAATGTAGATAAGTTTGTATTGTTAAACAAAACAAATGTAATCATGAGCAAAAGAATTCTGAATATAGTTACGAGCATCAAAGGAGATGCATCGTTTAGTAACAAATTATCCAATGCCATTCTGGAAAAGCTGGAGGCGGAACACAATGAAATTCAGGTACAAACACTTGATCTTTCTAAAACGCCTTTGCCTTATTTGAGTGAATTGGATATTAGCGCTTTTTATACTCCTGTTGAACTTCAGACGGAAGCACAAAAGGAAACGCTTAAATACTCTGATAATGCTGTAGAAGAGCTTTTTGATGCTGATATTATTGTAATTGGTGTACCACTTTATAATTTTGGAATTCCGGCAGTATTAAAAGGCTGGATTGATCAGGTGGCAAGGGCAGGAAAGACTTTTAGTTATGATGAGAACGGACCAAAAGGACTATTAACAGATAAAAAAGTGTTTTTATCTATTGCTTCCGGAGCGATATTTTCTGAAGGGCCTTATAAAAGCTATGACTTTTCAGAATCGTATTTGCGTACGGTATTAGGCTTTTTAGGAATAACGGATGTTACGACTTTCCGTGTAGAAGGAACCGCAATTCCTGATTTTGCTGAGAACGCTTTGCCGAAGGCTTTGGCAAGTGTTGAAGAATTTGCTTTTTAAATTTAGAATGAATCCTAACAGGTTTTTAAAACCTGTTAGGATTGACTATCAGTTATTATTTCTCAATAATCATTGTAATTCCTTGTCCTCCAGCGGCGCAAATAGAGATAAATCCTCTTCCGGAACCTTTTTCATTTAATAATTTAGCCATAACACCAATTATTCTTCCGCCAGTTGCAGCGAATGGATGTGCGGCTGCCAGACTGCTTCCTTTCACATTCAGTTTTTCTCTGTCGATAGCGCCAAGTGGTTTCTTTAAACCTATTTGCGCACTCAATTCCGGACTTTCCCAAATTTTTAATGTTGCTAAGACCTGTGCAGCAAATGCTTCGTGAATTTCGTAATAATCGAAATCCTGTAAAGTCAATCCCGCTTTTTCCAACATTCTGCTTGCAGCAAATAAAGGCGCTAATAATAGGTTTTGTTGGTTTTTCACATATTCAATCGCGGCAACTTCAGCAAAAGTAATGTAAGCCAATATTGGGAGTCCTCTTTCTTTTGCCCATTCTTCGCTGGCTAAAAGTATGCACGAAGCACCATCTGTAAGCGGAGTTGAATTTCCGGCTGTTAATGTTCCGTTTGCTTTATCAAAAGCAGGTTTTAAAGACGCTAATTTTTCAATTGAGCTGTCTTTCCTCAAATTATTGTCTTTATCCAATCCGTTGAAAGGTGTAATCATATCATCAAAAAAGCCTTCTTCATAAGCTTTTGCCATATTCAAATGACTTTTAAGTGCCAAATTATCCTGATCTTCCCGGGCTATTTTATAAAATTTGGCAGTAATCTCAGTGTGCCCACCCATCGAAAGTCCGGTTTGTGATTCCTCATTTCTGGGAACCAATGGCGTTAAATCTGCCGGTCGAAGTTTCAAAAACGTTTTTATTTTTTCTCCCAATGATTTTGCTTGTCGGACGTTCAATAAAATTTTCCGAAGTTTTTCACTTACCGCAATTGGCATATCACTGATGGAATCAACACCGCCGGCAATTCCAGATTCAATTTGGCCCAAAGCAATTTTATTGGCGATGTAAATAGCGCTTTCGATTCCGGTATCACAAGCCTGTTGTAAATCGCAGGCAGGAGTTGCAGGATCAAGAGCCGTTTTCATCACACATTCGCGAATCAGATTACTGTCGTAAACATGTTTGATTACCGCACCTCCGACAACTTCGCCTAACAGTTGTCCTTTTAAATTGTATTTATCGATAAGCCCGTTTAAGGCTGCGGTCATCATTTCCTGATTACCAACATTGGCATAAGCAGTATTGGCTCGCGCAAACGGAATTCGGTTATAACCCACAATGGCGACTTTTCTGATTGTATTGCTGTTATTCATCTTTAGAACTAGATTTGTTTTTGAAGATTAAAGATAAGCAGAATATCGGTTTTAAGTTTTGTTTGGTAAATAAATTCTGAAAATATAAATCACTGTTTTTATTTAGAATGATTAAAAATAATTTGGAAAACAAGTTTTTAGAACTTACTTTTGCGGCATAAAATTTTAACCCTACCCAAAATGAATATTCAAACCATAAAAAAAGTTTTCTTTTATGTATTGTTTTTGACCTCACTAAATATGGTGAGTCAGGAATTAGGAAAAGTAACTGGAAAGATTTCTTTGAGCGGAAATATACCAGCAGAAAACATTGCAGTTTCACTTAAAGGAACAAAGTATAGTACTCTTACCAATTCAACCGGACAATATGAAATTAAAAATGTAAAACCGGGCAATTATGTAATTAGCATTCATGCTATCGGAATTCAACCAGTTGAAGATAATATTGTTGTAAAATCAAAACAAACTACAACCAAAAGCTTCGCTCTTTCTGAAAGTCAGGAAGATCTTGACGAAGTTGTGATTACAAAAAACAAATATAAACAAGACAAACCTTCTTTGTCACTGCGTCTTCAAACACCGGTTTTAGAGATTCCACAAAACATACAAATTGTGAGTGGTCAGACTTTAAAAGACCAGCAAATTACAAGTATGAGTGATGGTGTAATTCGTAATGTGAGTGGTGCAGTACGCTTGGAGCACTGGGGAGATTTGTACACAAATATTACTATGCGTGGTTCTCAAATTCAGGCTTTTCGTAACGGATTTAATGTAGTTTCTTCTTTTTGGGGACCCTTAACGGAAGATATGAGTTTTGTAGATCATATCGAATTCGTAAAAGGACCAGCAGGATTCATGCTTTCAAGCGGAGATCCAAGCGGACTTTATAATGTGGTAACTAAAAAACCAACAGGAGTTACAAAAGGAGAAGTTTCTGTACTTGGTGGCAGCTATGATTTTTACAGAGTTAGTATTGATCTTGACGGTAAACTGGATAAAAAAGGAAAGTTATTATACCGATTTAACGGAGCAGCGCAAAACAAAGGTTCGCACCGTGATTATGAACATAATAACCGTTATGTAATTGCTCCGGTAATTTCATACCAGTTTGACGATAAAACAAAAATTACAGCTGAATATAATTTTCAGTATGCGAACATGACAGAGGTAGGTTCTTATTATGTATTCGGACCTGAATCAGGCGGTTACGGAACATTGCCAGTAGGATTTACAATGACGCAACCAGGTTTGCCAGATACTAACATACAAGATCATAGCGGTTATTTAATGTTCGAACATAAATTTGATGATAACTGGAAATTGACCGCACAAACTTCTTATTTTAAATACATTCAACAAGGATATAGTTCATGGCCAGGTGTTGTAGGACCGGGTCCTGTTGACAGAAATTTTGATGGTGTACCAGAAGGTAGTCTTGCAGCTGGAGAAATTATTCGTAACGTAGGTATTTGGGATGCGGAAAGTAATATGTATTTAGGGCAAATATTTGTAAACGGAAAATTTAATACAGGATCTGTTAGCCACAAAATATTAGGTGGAGTAGATTTAGGTAGTAAAGATTATGCGGCAGATTGGGGACAATCTCATGATCTGGATACAGTAGATCAGCCATTCAATGTAAACAGCCCAAATTATGGGCCACCATCTAACGGTTTTCCTGCCTTTGATCACACAACACCACTTTCTATAAGAGCTAAAAATGCAGGTGGTTTAATGAGTTCAGAATATGCTGCCGGATATGTTCAGGATGAACTTGGTTTTTTCCAAAATAAATTGAGATTAACGCTTGCTGCAAGATATACATGGATTAGCCAGGCAAGCTGGGGTGGCGCACCGATTGCAGATAATCATATTACCCCACGTGTTGGAATTAGTTATTCGGTAACAGAAAGTCTTGCTCTATACGGATTATATGATCAGGCTTTTACACCACAGTCAGGAATTATTAAAAGCGGCGAAAGCGTAAAACCATTAACAGGTAATAATGTTGAATTTGGTGTAAAAAAAGACTGGTTTGACGGTTCCTGGAGTACTACTTTAGCAGCTTATAGCATTTTAAAGAAAAATGAACTTACATCTGATCCTGCTAATACACCGGGTGAACAATATAGCGTGGTATTAGGAGAGAAAAGAGCGCAGGGAATTGAGTTTGATTTAAGAGGAAAAATATTCGACGGACTTAATTTAATCGCTAACTATGCTTTTACAGAGTCTATTGTAAATAAGGTTGATCCAGCAGTTTCTGCAGCGACAGGAATTATGGTTGGAGATATTGTGCCAGGTTATTCTAAACATGTAGCAAATGCATGGTTAAATTATACCGTTCAAAGCGGAAAAATTAAAGGGTTTGGAGTTTCTTTAGGAGGAACTTTCCTTGATGGCCGTCAAACAGATACCTGGAGCGTAGGTCTTCAAAAATTGCCTTCTTACTTTAAATTAGACGGAGGTTTATCTTATGAAACCGGAAAAGTAAAAGTTACTGCGAATGTATTTAATATCTTAGATAAATATCTTTACAGCGGTTCTTATTATTCTTATCTTAGTGCTTATTACTGGCAAACAGAAGCACCAAGAAACTTTAGAGTTGGTGTAACTTATAAATTCTAATTTTTAGAAGAATTAAATAAAAAAAGATCTTTTTTTATTTAATTAGTTCAAAGCGGCAGAGTGGCAAAGGTTCAAAGTTTAGTTTCTTAGTTGAAAAAAAATCTTTTCAATCTGTGCAATCTATAGCAAAAAAATTATCCTTTTTTAATTAAAGGAATCACTTTTGTCCCAATCAATTCTATAGCATTCATCAATTGTTTGTGTGTTAGTCCCGCATTGTCCATCTGGAAAGTAAATCGGTCAAAGCCTCCAAGGGATTCGCTGTGTCTTAATAATTTTTCTACTACACGTTCCGGACTTCCCACAATTAAAACACCTTCATCATCAATAAGTCCGTCAAATTTGGCTTTTGTAACGGGCGGCCAACCACGTTCTAAACCTAGTTTTGTCCATAGTTCAGCATAACCCGGATAATATTCATCTATGGCTTTCTCCGTTGTGCTTCCAACAAAACCTGGCGAATGTATTCCAACTTTCAATTCTTCGGGTTTAAAACCTGCAGCTTTTCCAGCCTCGCGGTATAAATCGATTAAAGGACGAAAACGATGTGTCTGACCTCCAATTATGGCCACCATTAAAGGTAAACCTAAAGTTCCAGCCCTGACAAAAGATTCAGGAGTTCCTCCAACACCCAACCAAACAGGTAATTTTTCCTGTAATGTCCTCGGATATATTGGAAGGTTATTTATAGCAGGACGAAATTTTCCTGACCAGGTTACAAATTCATTGTCCCGAATTTGTAGAAATAATTCTAATTTTTCTTTGAAAAGCGCATCATAATCATTCAGATTAAATCCGAAAAGGGGATAGGCTTCAATTGAAGATCCTCGACCCACAACGATTTCTGCCCGACCTTTAGAAATCAAATCCAAAGTAGCAAAACTTTGATACACCCTAACAGGATCGGCTGCACTTAAAACAGAAACAGCACTTGCCAGTCGTATATTTTTAGTTCTCGCAGCAGCAGCACTTAATATGACAACAGTAGCCGAATCTAAAAACTCTTTTTTATGGTGTTCCCCAATTCCAAAAACATCCAGACCAACCTGATCGGCCAATTCAATTCTTTGGAGTAATTGTTCCATTGCATCAACACTGCTTAAAGTGTTGTTGTCGCCGTACATTGCCGAAGCAAAACTGTCAATTCCTATTTCCATTTTTTTAGGCTTTAGGCTTTAAGCTGTAGGCTATAGGCTTTTTTAGAGAACCTACAGCTTAACGCTTATAGCAATTATTATTTTTTGCTTTATGCTTTAGGCAATATGCTTAAGCATTTTTAGTGTTAATTTTTTAGCTTCAGACAATATGTATTAAGCTTTTTTGGAAAGCCTAAAGCCTACAGCCTATAGCTGAAAAAAGCCTATAGCCTAAAGCTTATAGCCTACAGCCTATATTAATGAGAGAAGCCCAATGAAACACTGACTAAAATAATCAGGATCACAATTAGCGTAATCACAACATAAAGATAATCTTTCTCCAGAAGGAAAGAAAATAAAGAAAGTAAAACGCGAAAAACAGGCGTCAGAAAAAGTAAAATGATCCCGAAGAAGATCAGCGATTCACCTTTCCCCTGAATAACGCCCTGATAAATAGTAGAAATTACTTCAAATATGTTTCGGTCATTTTCATGAAATACCGAGTAATTTTCGATATCGCTGCTATGTCCCATCAAATAAACAATTCCACCAATAAAGGCTACTGATAATGATGTCCAGACGCCATAGCGCAATAAATTCCCGATAATGGTTTGAAAATCTTTTTCTCCAAATTTTTCGTGCTGCATATTGTTAGATTTTTCCATTTAGTCCGTTATAAATCATATTTACTGCCAAAACAAAAATCAGACAGGCAAAAAATATTCTGAGTTTTTTAGGGTTTGTTTTTACTAATACTTTGGCTCCGGCCATAGCGCCAAACAAAACGCCAATCACAACAGGCATACAAATTCCGGGTTCGATATAACCTTTTTGAATATAAATTACTGAACTGGCCATTGCTGTAACACCCATCATGAAATTACTGGTGGTAGTTGAAACCTTAAATGGAATACGCATAATATTGTCCATCGCAATTACTTTAAAGGCTCCGGAGCCAATTCCGAGTAATCCTGACATCATTCCCGCAATACCCATCATGCTGAAACCGCCAATTACATTTTTGGTTCCGTAGCTAATTACTTCTCCGTCATGAGAAGGATAAGTTCCTTGCAGACGTAGTTTTTTAGCCAGAGGACTGGACTCTAGTACAATATGTTCTTCTTTTTTTCGAAGGGAATTAACAGCGGAGAAAATCAAAGTCATTCCGAATAAAACAGCAATAAAAGAAGTAGGAGCGATTGTAGAAAGCAAGGCACCACAAACAGCACCAATTGTAGTGGCAATTTCGAGAAAAATTCCCAGACGCATATTGGTAATTCCTTCCTTTACATAAGCAGCAGCAGAACCAGATGAAGTGGCGATGACAGAAACCAAAGCGGCACCAATCGCATAATGAATATCAACTCCTAAAACGACAGTTAAAAGCGGAATGATAATAATACCACCTCCTAATCCTGATAATGAACCAATAAAACCTGCTAAAAAAGCGCCAAGAATCATAATCAGGGTAAACGTAAGTACTGTCATTCGAATCAATTTTTGTTTTCGCTAATTTACGAATTGAAATTTGGTGAGAGAATTTTTATGTACTTAAAAAGTCCTTAAAAAAGCGAAAACGATTTATTTTCTCTAAATTTCAAATAAATTAAAATTTCTTCATTAAACTTTTATTAACAACTGCGAAAAAACTTATCGTTTATATTTGTAAGGCTCAATTCGCAAACAAATTTTTTTAATGGTATGATGAAAATTCAAAAAAATGCAGTCTTCGCCTTTTTATTCCTGGCTTTTTCATTTTCGGCTTATAGCCAAAATGTAAAGCTGCTAAATATTGACCAGCTTAATGAAAGAATAAAAAATGGAAGAGACAGCACTTATGTAGTCAACTTTTGGGCAACCTGGTGTGCACCATGTATTAAGGAATTACCTCATTTTGAAAAACTTCAGGCTGAATATAAATCAGAGAAAGTAAAAGTTTTACTTGTAAGTGTTGACTTTAAATCAAAATTAACTTCGGCTGTTGTACCCTTTGTCAAAAGAAAAAATCTGAAGAATGAAGTGTTTTTGCTGAATGAAAGTAGTCCACAGGAATATATTGATCGCATTGACCCTTCGTGGTCGGGCAGTATTCCGGCAACATTATTTATCAAAGGAGATAAACGAAAATTTGTCGAAAGCGAATTTACCTATGAACAATTATTAACTGAATATAAAAAACTGTAAACTATTTAACCATGAAAAAAATAATTCTTTTAGTTATGCTGGCATTTTCTGCCTTTCTAGCACAGGCGCAAAATGCAACCCTTAAAGCTGGCGATACTGCACCGGATTTTAAATTAAAAAATGTTGATGGCAAAGACATTTCATTTGCCAGTTTTCCAAAAGCGAAAGGTTATATTGTAATTTTTACCTGCAATACCTGTCCATACGCAGTGGGTTATGAGCAAAGAATAATTGATCTGGATAATAAATTCAGACCACAAGGTTATCCGGTAATCGCTATCAATCCAAATGATCCGGAAGCTTCTAAAGCAGATACTTATGAGAAAATGCAGGAATTGGCAAAAAGCAAAAAATATCCTTTCCCCTATTTATTTGATGCAGGACAAAAAATAACCGATCAATACGGAGCGAAACACACACCGCATCTTTTTATAGTTTCAAAAACGGCTAAAGGAAATGTAGTAGAATATGTAGGTGCAATTGATAATGATCCGGAAGGAAACAATGCGCAAAAAACTAAATATGCTGAAGATGTAATTGCATCGTTAAAAAGCAATCAAAAACCAGCTATTACTCAGACAAAAGAAATTGGCTGTACGGTTAAGAGAAAAGCGAAGGCTTAATTTTCTCTTTCAATTAGATACAAAAACGCTCCAGATATCTGGAGCGTTTTTTTGTTTTGTCTCAATTTTGTCAGAAATGATAAAATTGTGTTTACAAACTCTTCAACTTCTTCATAAAAACAGGAAACACCTCATTCAATTCATCAAATAAAGGATTTTTGCGATGCTTCAATTTCATCTCTCCAAATAATTTCAGTCCCAATGCAAATTGTATAGCTTCAGATTCATTGTCAAATAAGTTTTTGGCTTTTATTCTTTCGATGATATCAAATATTTCATCGTGATTACCAAATTCTATTCCGAGTTCTTTTGCAGGTTTTGTTTCTCCGTTTGCGTATTCTTTTAGGCTTAATGTTAAGTAATATTTGTTTGATCTTTTTTCCATGAGATTTTAAATTTATTATGTAATTAAAATAGGTGGGGCATGTATATTTTTATAGATATTTTATTTAATATTTGAAGCAGCTCCATCGGAGCATAATGTTTATAGCTAATAAATGTATTCCGATTCCAAAGCTCCAGCGGAGCAATATGTATTGCGTTATATTTCGCCTCGCTGAGGCTCTACACTCAAACCGTATAAAATTCTATAAATATGGCGTCCCGCTGGGACTATGGATGCGTAAATGTTTAGATATTCCTATTTAATCCATTTATCTACAATGACCTTGAATGTCTCTTTATATTGTTCGCCGACGGTAATTTCTGTTTTATTGATGAAGATTGAATTCTTACTGATCGCGCTTATTTTTTCAAGCGAAACAATAAACGAACGGTTCATTCGCATGAATTTTGAAGAGGGTAATTTTTCTTCCAAAGCTTTCAATGAAATCAAGGACATCAAGGCTTTATCTGAATTTTCAAGATGCACTTTTACATAATCTTTTAAACTTTCGATATATAAAATCTCTTTCAAATTCACTTTGACCCATTGATATTCTACTTTCAAAAAGATAAAATCATCTTCGGCACTGGCTTGCGGATTTTCATTTGAAGTTTCTTCGGCCAATTGTAGTACTTTATTGGCTGCACGTAAAAATTCTTCGTAGCTGAAAGGTTTTAAAAGATAATCAACCGCATTCACTCTGTAGCCTTCAATAGCATAATGATTGTAAGCTGTTGTAAAAACAATTTTAGGCAATGATCCCGGCTGTTCCTGTAAAAGTCGGGCCAACTCCATTCCGGTTAAATTGGGCATATTGATATCCAGGAAAACCAAATCAGGTTGTTTTTCCTTAATTATTCCCATGGCTTCAACGGCATTATCACAGCTGGAAATTAATTCCAAAAAAGGAGTTTGCTCGATAAAGGTTTCTACGAGTTTTAATGCGAGAGGTTCATCATCAACTGCTATGCATTTTAATGTTGTCATTATTGTAAAGTTATTTGCAGTTTTACGTTATACTTGCCATTTTCACCAATTCCGGCTTTTAGGGAATGTTTGTTTGGATAAATTAAATGAAGTCTGCGCTTAGTGTTTGTGAGTCCAATTCCGCCTTCAGCT
This sequence comes from Flavobacterium frigidimaris, assembly GCF_002217275.1. Taxonomy (NCBI): domain Bacteria; kingdom Pseudomonadati; phylum Bacteroidota; class Flavobacteriia; order Flavobacteriales; family Flavobacteriaceae; genus Flavobacterium; species Flavobacterium frigidimaris. The sequence goes on along the minus strand of NZ_MUGV01000010.1, from coordinate 34,238 downwards.
GTTGTAGAGGATTTTTCGAAATAGGTATTTTCTACTTCAAAAGTAAGATCACTTCCATTCTGCGAAAGCGAAATATGTATTTCACTTTTATCAGTAGCATGAACACCGTGTTTAAAAGCATTTTCTACCAACGGCAGTAATAACATTGGAACAATTGGATAATCGAGTATTTTTTCAGGAATATCTGTTGTAATGGTCAATTTACTGTTAGCACGAAGTTTCATCAGGGCAATAAAATCCTTCATAAAATCAGCTTCTTTTAATAATGTGGTTCTTTCTTCTGTGCTGTACAGCAGATAACGCATCATTCGGCTTAAAGTGTGAAGTGCATTTCTAGAATCTTCAATGTCTGTATAGGTAAGCGAATAAATACTATTAAGCGAATTGAAAAAAAAGTGCGGATTGATCTGCGCTTTCAACATTGCTAATTCGGCCATGGTTTTATCCTGTTCCAATTTTTGTTTGTGTTGTGCGGCTTTTTGCCAGTGCTGCAACATGGCAAAACTGGTACTGATTCCTAAAACCAATAACGTTAAACTGAAAACATAATTGTCAAAATAGTCATTTCTGTATTTTTTAAAGCCGAGAAGAGCTGCCAGTTTATTATGAAGATCCGTATTGTAATTGTATAAATAAGAGACAAGCTGCATGGCAAAAACGATCCAGAGTGCCCAAAGTAAAAACGGTGTTACTTTGTCTTTTATAATTGTTTTTGGAACGATGATCAAGGCATTGTAATAGAAAACTACGATTAACAGAAATAAGACAAGAGATTGCCAAAACCAAAAAATGCCCGGAAGATTAATATTCCAGGTAAGCGGTATGTAAAACAGCTGAATGTATCCTAATAATATCCAGGTCAAGATATGTATTACCGGGAACATATAAGGTTTGAAAAAATTAAATGTCATTTTACTTTCTGATTTTAAGGACAATATTAGTTTTTATTGCAATATAACAGAAAACGAATCGCTCAAAATGGAATCACAATCCATAAAAACCATATTACAGCCGACGAGCCTTTATCAAAAATACGGTTTTTTGACGAAACAACTTTTATCGATTCTCAATGCATGTTTATCGATTATATCTTGCTATACGTCTAGTGGAAAGATTTTGCATGAATTGTTTTAGTTCTTTTGTACCTTAGTAAATAGATAATCTCATATTTCATCAAAATGAATAAGCAATCTTTTTTAAGCATTCTTGCTGCTTCAGTTATCATCGTTTCTTGCGGGAAAAAAAATGATCAATCAGCTCAGGCTGGCGGTGCGCCACAAATTAAGGAATATAAAACGTTGACTTTAGAGCCTAAAACAGCGACTTTATATACTGATTTTCCAGCAACGATTCAAGGACAACAAAATATAGAAATACGCCCCAGAGTTGAAGGTTATATCGACAAAATTTTTGTAGATGAAGGTGCAGTCGTAAAAACAGGACAACCTTTGTTTAAAATTAGTGCTCCGGAATATGAGCAGGAAGTTAGAACGGCATCGGCAAGTATTAAAAGCGCTCAGGCTTCTGTAAGTGCGGCTAGATTGGCTGTGAATAAAGTAAAACCTTTGGTCGAAAAAGGAATCATTAGCAAATATGATCTGGAATCGGCACAATATACTTATGAATCGGCTATGGCTACTTTGGCACAGGCAAATGCCGCTTTGGTAAATGCTAAAACTAATTTAGGATATACTACTGTAACAAGTCCGGTTAATGGCGTTGTTGGTTCAATTCCGTTCCGTTTAGGAAGTTTGGTGAGTTCAAATACAGCCGATCCACTTACGACAGTTTCAAGCATTGGTAATGTTTACGCCTATTTTGCTTTAAATGAAAAAAAACTTTTGGACTTCACTCAAAGTACAGCATCTCCAGGAACTACACTGGCGCAAAAAATAAAAAACATGCCTGAGGTTTCCTTGCTTCTTTCAGATGGTACAACCTATCCGGAAAAAGGAAGAGTTGAAACGGTAAACGGGTTGATCAACACAGAAACGGGTTCGGTTACATTTAGAGCACGTTTCAGTAATCCAAAAAGCATCATCAGAAGCGGAAGCAGTACTACGGTTAGAATTCCTAATGAAGTGGTAGAAAAAATACTTATTCCACAAAGTGCCACATTCGAACTTCAGGATAAGATTTTTGCGGTTACAGTTGGAAAAGATGGAAAAACTAAAAACGTAAATATCACAGTTTTAGAAAATACAGCAGGTAATTATTATGTGGTTACAAGTGGTTTAAAAACAGGAGATCAAATTGTATTAGAAGGAGTTGCTTCTTTGAAAGACGGAAGCGAAATTAAGCCTCAAAATCAGAATCCAGAAACGGTATACGCCGACTTAAAATAGAAAAAAATGTTTAAAATATTCATACAAAGACCAGTACTTTCTACAGTAATATCGGTCATCATCGTAATTCTGGGTGTTTTAGGTCTTGTTGAGCTGCCTATTTCTCAATATCCTGATATTGCTCCGCCAACTGTAAACGTTTCAGCAAGTTATACTGGTGCCAATGCCGATGTAGTACTAAAAAGTATCGTAATTCCGTTAGAAGAGCAAATTAATGGTGTAGAGAACATGACCTACATGACCTCTTCTGCCACAAACGACGGAAATGCGTCCATCAAAATTTTCTTCAAAGTAGGAACAAATCCTGATTTAGCAGCGGTAAACGTTCAAAACAGGGTTTCGAGAGCTACAAGTTTATTACCGGTGGAGGTAACGCAGGCAGGTGTAACGGTAACGAAGAGTCAGAGTAGTAACTTGTTGATTTTCTCTTTATATAGTGATGATAAAGCATACGACCAGACTTTTCTTCAAAATTACGCGAAGATCAATCTTGTACCTCAAATTCAACGTGTTGTTGGAGTAGGAGATGTAACGGTTTTTGGTGCCAAAGATTATTCTATGAGAATCTGGTTAAGACCGGATATTATGCAACAATACAAACTGATTCCGAGTGATATTTCGGCTGCTTTGGCAGAACAAAATATCGAAGCGGCACCAGGTAAATTTGGTGAGAACGGCGATCAGGCTTTTCAGTATGTAATTAAATACAAAGGACGTTTAACGAGTCAGAAGGAATTTGGAGAAATCATCGTAAAATCTGTCGGGAACGGCCAAATGCTTCGATTAAAAGATGTCGCCAAAGTAGAATTAGGATCGTTAAGTTATTCTTCAACGATTAAAACAAACGGTGTAGAATCTGCGGCAATGGCAATTAGCCAGACTCCGGGATCAAATGCGCGTGACGTAATCAACAATTCTAAAAAACTGATTGAAGAAGCGGCAAAAAACTTCCCAAAAGGAGTAAAGTTTACGATCCTTGTAGATGTCAATGAAAATTTGGATGCTTCTATCGAAAAGGTAATTCACACTTTGATTGAAGCTTTTATATTGGTTTTTATTGTTGTATTTATCTTTCTTCAGGATTTCAGATCAACATTAATTCCGGCGATTGCGGTTCCGGTTGCGATTGTAGGAACGTTTTTCTTCCTGAGTTTATTCGGATTTACGATTAACCTACTAACATTATTCGCGATGGTTTTGGCGATTGGTATTGTCGTCGATGATGCGATCGTTGTCGTCGAGGCCGTCCACGCCAAACTGGATCATGGATATAAATCGTCTAAAAAAGCAACGATTGATGCAATGGATGAAATTTCCGGAGCGATCATTTCGATTACGCTTGTAATGGCCGCGGTATTTATTCCGGTAACCTTTATTAACGGATCTACAGGGGTTTTCTACAAACAATTTGGTATCACGTTAGCGGTTGCGATTATTCTTTCGGCAATTAACGCCTTGACTTTGAGTCCGGCTTTGTGTGCTTTGCTTTTAAAACCACATGCTGACGATCATAAACATAAAAGTTTTATTCAAAGATTTTACACGTCGTTTAACGTTGCATTTGATAATGTAACGAACAGATACAAACGTTCGGTTAGCTTCCTTTCGGTTAAAAAATGGATTGTATTGGCTGCCATTTTGATTGCCAGTGCAGGTTTATTTTATATGATGAAAACTACGCCATCTGCTTTCGTTCCTTCGGAAGATCAGGGGACGGTTTTTGCTAACATTAGTTTACCGCCATCAGCTTCTATGGAACGTTCTGATGTAATAGCTAAACGAGTTGACAGCATTGCCAAAACAATTCCGGGTGTTAAAAACACGCTTCGTATTGTGGGGCAAAACTTTACAGCCGGAGCGGGAAGTGCCTACAGTATGGTAATCGTAAAATTGGTACCATGGGATCAACGTGACCTAAGTGTTGACGATGTAATTGGCCAGCTTTTTGCCAAAACAAGTGGTATTCGTGAAGCTAATATCTTCTTCATTTCGCCTCCAACCATTCAGGGATTTGGACAAAGTGGTGGATTCGAATTTCAATTGCAGGACAAAGGAGGTCACTCGACAGCAGAGTTCTATAAAGTGAATACAGACTTCTTAGAAAAGTTATCGAAACGTCCGGAAATACAATATGCAACAACGCCATTTAATCCTGGTTTTCCACAATATATGATGGAAATTAATTTGGCTAAAGCCAAAGATGCCGGAGTTCCCGTAAACTCGATTTTGTCGACGATGCAGGGGTATTATGGTGGTTTGTACGCTTCGAATTTCAATAAATTTGGGAAACAATACCGTGTTATGATACAGGCTTCTCCGGAATTCCGTACTAATACACAAGGGCTGAATAAAATATTTGTCCGTAATAGTGCAGGAACAATGGCACCTATTACAGAGTTTATAAAAATGACCAGGGTTTTTGGTCCTGAATCAATTTCAAGATTTAACTTGTTTACCTCTATTTCGATTACGGGAGCCCCAAATCCAGGCTTTAGTTCGGGAGATGCGATTAAGGCAATTCAGGAAGTGGCTGCTGAAAATTTACCGGCAGGTTATGGTTACGAATTCTCAGGATTAACACGTGAGGAATTAGCTTCAGGAAGTGAAACTATTTTCATTTTTATATTGTGTTTGGTATTTGTTTACTTCTTATTAAGTGCACAATACGAGAGTTATATTTTGCCATTTGCAGTGTTATTTTCGATTCCGTTTGGATTGGCAGGAGCTTATTTGTTCTCGATTATTTTCAAATTGAACAGTAATATTTATTTACAGATTTCTCTAATCATGTTGATTGGATTGCTGGCGAAGAATGGTATTTTGATTGTTGAGTTTGCATTAGACAGAAGGCGAAAAGGAATGCCAATTGTGCAATCGGCAATTGAAGGAGCTGTAGCGCGTTTACGACCAATTTTGATGACTTCTTTTGCTTTTATTCTTGGACTTGTTCCGTTGATGTTTGCATCTGGGGCCGGAGCTGTCGGAAATAAATCGATCGGAACCGGAGCAGTTGGTGGTATGTTGATCGGAACTATTTTGGGAGTATTTGTGATTCCGATATTATTTATCGTTTTCCAGACTTTACAGGAAAAAGTGAGCGGTCCTGCCAAAGATGGTTACGATGACGAAGATGACGATGAAGAAGTACAATTGATCGAAGCTCATAAAGAGTAAATAATTTAATTCAGAAGAAATGACTCATAGTTCAAATAAATATATTGTACTGGTATTGACAGCCGCACTTTTGAGTGCGTGCTCGATTACCAAAAAGTACGAACGCCCGGAAACTATTTCGACAGACAAGCTGTATCGCGATCAGGCTTCCGCCGATTCAACTACGATTGCGAACATGCCTTGGCAAAGCGTTTTTAAAGATGAAAAACTGAAAGCGCTAATTCAAAAAGGATTGGATCAGAATCTAAATCTGAAAAATGCGATTGAAAATATTGTACAGGCTAATGCTTCTTTAGTTCAAAGTAAATTAGCCTATTATCCAAGTTTGAATCTGGATGCTAATGTAACCCGAACCAAACAATCAAAAGCAGGATTAAATTTTCCGGCAGGAATCAATATCAACACGCTAACAACAACTTATAAATTAGGTTTAAGTACGTCGTGGGAAGCGGATATCTGGGGAAAATTAAGCAGTTCTAAAAGAGCAGCTTTGGCGACTTATTTAGGTACAGATGCTGCCAAACAAGCGATTCAAACCCAACTGATAGCTGATATTGCTAATAATTATTTTTTATTATTAGCCTATGACAAACAATTGGTTATCACAGAGGAAACCTTAGAAAGCCGAATCAAAAATGTACAAACTATAAAAGATTTAAAAGAAGGCGCTATTGTTACGGGCGCGGCAGTTGTACAAAGTGAAGCCAACCAACATGCAGCTGAAGTCTTGATTCCGGATTTAAAACGTAATATTCGAGAGATAGAAAATGCAATTCATATTTTGTTAGGAGAAGCTCCCGGACCAATTGACAGAGGTGTTTTAGGTACTCAGGTTATACCTGCAGATCTTGCAATAGGGTTACCGTCTCAATTATTACAAAATCGTCCCGATGTTCGTCAGGCGGAGTTTAATTTAAGAACGGCTTTCGAAATGACGAATATGGCCAAAACTTATTTTTACCCAAGTTTAACATTAACAGCAAGTGGTGGATTCTCGAATCTGCAATTGACGGACTTTTTTACCAATTCGGTTTTTTATTCTCTAATTGGTGGATTGACGCAGCCGTTATTCAATCATGGACTTAATAAAATGAGATTGACAACAGCGCAATCACAACAAGTGCAGGCGTACAACAATTTTCAACAAAGTCTTCTGGTTGCAGGACAAGAAGTTTCGAATGCCTTATATGCTTATCAAATGGCAGCTGACAAAGAAGATTCAAGAGAAAAACAAATTGCAGCTTTAGAAAAAGCGGTTGATTATACACAACAGCTTTTGGAATACAGTTCGGCTACAAACTATACAGATGTATTGACATCGCAACAAAATCTTTTAGCAGCACAATTGAGTGGTGTGAACGATAATCTGCAAAAATTACAAGCGGTGGTTGATTTGTACCGCGCTTTAGGCGGAGGCTGGAAATAAGTTCTTTATGCCGAAAAGCATTATTGGTCGATAAAATTAGCAATTCGGTATAAAGAATAATTGAAAGTTGAAGTTTGTTATTATTTTTGAAAAATAATAAATACAAGTCAAAGAAAAAGATCTGAAGTTCCACACAATGATCGCTATTATTAAAAACATGACTAATGAAAAACGCCTCCATTTATGAGGCGTTTTTTTTACCTCTATGTCGGTTAAAAAGTGCTCTCTGTCGATTGGTTTGGTGGTTCTGTATATTGGATGCGATAAAGAGCAATTAGTGGCACTGCTTTCGATTAGTATTAAATGAAATTAATATTTAAAAATAAAGACAATGAAAAAATTAGTATTCGCCTTAGTGCTTTTTATGAGTGTATTTTTTGCTCATGCACAAGTTTCAATTAATGTAAATATTGGAACTCCTCCAAGCTGGGGACCGGAAGGAAATGATGACAGCAGATATTATTATTTACCGGATATTGATACTTATTATGATATTACTCAAAGACAGTATATTTATGATAACAACGGTAAATGGATTCGTGATAAAAGACTTCCTTCACAGTACAGAAATTATGATTTGTATGGAGGTTATAAAGTAGTTTTGAATGATTATAATGGAAATACTCCCTATACATATCACAAGAAACACAGAGAAAATTATCCAAAAGGATATCATGGAAAACCTCAAAAAAACAGAGGCAACAAACCAGAGAAAAACAAATCTGATCACAAACACGGAAATGAAAATCAGAAAAATTCAAAAGGAAATTCTGGTAAAGATCATAAGCATGATGATCATCATTAATTAAAAATAGAATAAATCAAAAACGCCTCAAGTATCTGAGGCGTTTTTTTGTAAAACAATCACCTTAAATGCTATATCTTTAAAAGACTTACATTTGTTATTCAAATAAGCTGCATTACCATTTCAAAATCAAAAACAATGTTTGATGTCTTTTTTTCTCATGTTCTCAAAAAAGTTTCCCTTACAGAGGAAGAAAAAAGCGTTCTAAAAAGCTTTTTTGTGGCTAAAAATCTTCAAAAGAAAGAATTTTTACTTCAGGAAGGCGAAGTTTGCAAGTACCTCTCCTTTGTTTCAAAAGGCTTGCTGCGTTCGTATCACATCGATGAAAAAGGCGATGAGCACATGAATTTGTTTGCTTGGGAGGGCTGGTGGACCTCTGATATCTATAGTTTTAGTTTTAATGAAACTGCCCAGTTTAATATTGACGCTTTGGAAGATTCTGAACTGTTGCTGATTACCAGAGAAAATTTAGATGAAATGACTTTGCAAATCCCTAAGATGGATCGTTATTTTCGTATCCTTTTCCAAAATAGCCTTGCAACAAAGGAACGAAGACTGGTAAGTTCGAATTCGTATACTGCCAAAGAAAAATACATTCAATTGGCTGAAAGCAATCCGCAGATGATACAGCGCGTTCCTCAAAATTTAATTGCCTCTTATCTGGGTTTGGCACCGGAAACACTGAGTCGTATTAAAAAGAATATTGCTTTAGGGAAATAATCAATTCCTCTAAATTTAAATGTATTACTTGATCCAGATCAACGGGCAGTAATTTTGGGCAGCTTAATTTTGTGTTTTTAAATTTTAAATACAAAAAGCAATGTCACAAGTACTTCCAAAAATATTAATTACCGGCGCGACTGGTCAGGTCGGCAGTAAAACAATTGATTTTCTTTTATCTAATGCTGAAATTGAAATTATTGCAGCAGTACGAACGCCAGAAAAAGCAAAACCTTTTACTGCATTAGGCATTAAAACAGTTTTACTTGATTTTGATGATGAAAACACACATCTGGCAGCACTAGAAGGTATTGACCGACTTTTGATAGTGACCGGTTATACGGTTGATATGCTGCGCCAAAGCAAGGTCTTATTGGATAATGCCAGAAAAGCAGGAGTAAAGCATGTTGTACATTTGGGGGCATGCGGTCCTGATGATACCACTATTGGACACTGGGCCTGGCATCAGTTAGTAGAACGTTATATTGAATGGTCTGGTTTTACGTTTACACATTTGCGTCCTGAGACTTTTATGCAAAATTTGCTCAGTTATGGTGGTAAAAAAGCAATTACAAACGGCGTAATAAACGCATATGTTGAAGGAGCCCGTTTGAGTTGGGTTGATGTTGCCGATGTAGCTCAGGTGGCGGCGATCGCGCTGCAATATCCGGAAGCACATGCAGGTAAAACATACAGGTTAGGATATGATGCTTGTTCGTTTGATGAATTGGCCTTAAAAATGAGTTCCATTATTGGAAAGCCTTTTCGTTATGAAGCACTTTCGCCAGATGTTTTTCTTCAAAATATGATCGAAGCTGGGGCAGAAATGGCGTATATGGGTTGTGTGTATGACCACTGGAAAAGGTATGCTGCAGGAACAATTCCGGGAGCCGATGAAACGTTTGATAATTTTAAAAGCATTACGGGAAAAGAACCAACAAAATGGAATGCCTTTATAGAAAAACATAAAGCAGAGTTGAATTATTAGATTCATTCACCAATAAAAAAGCCTTCAAATATTATTTTTGAAGGCTTTTTTTATGATTTGTAGTGTCAGTTTCTAACTCGAAAAATTCAATCCCTTAGCTTTAAAACTGCTAAATAAAACCTGACGTGCACTACTAATACTTTCTTCAGTACGGTAAATACTGCACCAGAATTTCACCAGAACTTTATATTTTCCTTCTGAAATAGCATTGTAGAAAATTTGTGGTGTTTTGGTTGTGTTTACCAAAGACAAACTTTCCAATGCCTCCATGATCGTTGCATTGATGTCGTCTGGGGTTGTATCACCAGTAATGTCTATAGAAACTTCAACTAATTTAAAATTGTCGGTATACGTCCAGTTGGTGATGTTTTGGGATAATAAATTTCCATTCGGAATAATGATTTCGGCACCGTTTGGCGCATTGATTTTGGTAGTACGCAATCCCATTGATTTTACACGCCCAGATTCAGAACTAATTTCGATCACATCCCCAATCTGAATCGGCTTGTCAAAAATTAAAATAATACCGGAAACGAAATTATTAACCACATTCTGAAGTCCAAGTCCAACACCGACACCTAAAGCTCCTAAAAGAATACTCAATTTATCTAAAGGCATTCCGGATGCGGCAACAGCCAAAAGATAACCGCCAATTAAAACAATTAACCTTGTGATAAGTAATTTAGAATGTTGTCTTTTGTTGACATTTTCTTCGTTTTCATCGTCAATTTCACCAAAGAAATAAGCAACATATTTTTGCAATAAATGAGCAATCCAGATAATGATAAAGAACAAGACAATATTTCCTAAAGTAAAAGTAATGCTTCCAATATTGTTAGGACGACTTAACAGCGCTCCTAAAGAAGTTCGAAGGGATTGCCAAACATTTAAATTCGAAGCAATTACAACTACCCACATATAACCAATTACTAAAACGAAAGGCTTTTTGAGTGTATTGGAGAGGCTTTCGTGATCAAAAATTTTTTCTATACCACGTTTGATTCTGGTGGTATATATCTGCAGAATAATTATTTCTAAGATTATTTTCAACAGTACACTTAGCGCAACTATCTGCGTAAGCGAAATAAAAGCAGTCAGGCTTAACATATTCGAAAGCGAAACTCTTCCGAAGAGGTTATAAAGTATAGATAAACTATTAAAAGCGATGAAAATTATACTGGCCCATTTAAAAAATCCCTGAATGTACAGTTGCTCTTTAAGGGTTTTAATTTGTACCAAGCCATAGCGTATTCCTAAAACATTTATTGCAATGAAAGCGCAACGTTGAAAGAATCCAACTTCAATAAAAAGATCCAGAAAACAAAGCGTAAAGAATAATCCCAGGAGAAACAACCAGTTTTTCATGGCTACTTTTGACCATTTATTCTTAAAAAGAATAGTCAAAATTCCGAGTAAAAGCAGTTGAAGCAATTCCAGGAACAAGGCTGGAGCAAACAAATTACTTACGACAGCAATATTAAGTCCGATTACAGCAACGGGAATAAGAAAACCTCGGTTTAAATATTTAAAATTAAAAAGAGAGAGGTTTTCTGAATGTCCATTCGTTTTGAGATATTTTAAATTGCGTGAAACATACCAGGCCAGAAGTCCCATAAAAAGTAGCAAAGTAATTAGTCCGCCCGTACGATAACTGAAATAATATGCTGCAACTTTTTCCTCAATCACTATTTTGGCGCTAATGTTTTGCGCCACGGTTTTTTTAGGAACAGAGTCGTTAATGCTCCATAAAAATGGATATTCTTTATGCAGCATGCTAATTCCCGACTTTTCAAGCTTGCCTTCAACAACCAATAAGGCATTCGAAACGGCTATTTTTCGTTGTACAGTAATTCTTTTTTTCTTGTTTAGAATTCCCTGATTTTTTGTCATCAGGCTATCTGTGCTTAGGTATTTTTTTCTAAGGTTGGCAAATTCTTTTTTAAACTGTTGACGACGGATCGTATCTTTTAAAAGCGTCATCAGATTTTTGTCTTTACGCAGTTCGATAAATCGACCTTTAATCTTTTCCAGCTTTTCATTTCGCAAATTGATAGCTGCATTCTGTTCGTCCAATTGTTGCTGAATTTCTTCCAGAACGGTTTGATACATTTGCTGGTTACGCACATTTGGATTGGCACCTTTTAAACTTGCTAAAATCAGGTCCAGTTTGCTTTGCGTTCTTTTAATTTCTCCAAACAAATGATGAGATGCGCTGTCAAAATCAGCATCATTATAAGCTGATTCCATCATTTCATTAGCCTTTTCAATAGCCATTAGGTATTCGCTATCGGTGGTGGCCTCTTCAAATAATTTGGAACGATTTTCCTTCTTTGGAGTAGCCGTTTGAGAATAGGAAAGTGGTGCGAAAAATAGCGCAAAAAGTAAGGCTAGTAAACAAAGAGAATTTCTTTTTTGAAACATAGTTGCAATGAATTTAGGGTTTCCAAATTTAATTTTTTTTAAGACACTTTAGCAGAAAATATTGAAATATTCTGACGTAAAAGAATTCAAAGGATTTTCAATTCTGAGCCTTATTATATCCTGTTTTTTTATAATAAAATATTATATTAGTTTCTAATTTTAGTAGAACCCAAAAATCTATAAACAGCAGTAAATGGAAAATATCACCGTAATTATCATGTTACTATTTGGAGTTGCTTTTCTTAGTCTGGTAAGTAAAAGATATAATTTCCCAATTCCAATTGTATTAGTACTTTGTGGTGTAGTTATCAGCATAATTCCCGGACTTCCGGTTATTGCCCTGAATCCTGAAGTCGTTTTTATTATTTTTTTGCCTCCGCTTTTATATCACGCCGCCTGGTATACGAGTTGGTTTGAATTTAAAAAAACAATTAGGCCAATTACACTTGCTGCAGTTGGTTTAGTTTTGTTTACAACTATAGCTGTGGCCTTTGCAGCACATTGGCTGATAGATGATATGTCCTGGCCGTTAGCTTTTTTATTGGGTGCTATTATTTCGCCTCCAGATGCAGTTTCGGCCACTTCAATAACAAAAGGTCTTGGTCTTCATCCGCGTCTTATTGCACTCCTTGAGGGGGAAAGTCTGCTCAATGATGCCAGTGGATTAGTAGCGTATAAATATGCATTAGCTGCTATTTTAGCTGGAAATTTTGTTCTTTGGGAGGCTGGTTTGAATTTCTTTATTATGTCAACGCTTGGTATCGCGATAGGTTTAGTAGTAGGTTTTGTTATGAGTTTTGTGCATAAAAAGTTTGTTTGTGACGATATTATTGAAGCAACATTAACACTTTTAACACCTTTTGCTTCCTATTTAATTGCAGAGCATTTCGAATGTTCCGGTGTGCTTGCTGTAGTAACGACCGGACTATATCTTTCGGCACGATCAGGCACTATTTTTACGCATGAAAGCCGCATTATGGCGGTAACCATTTGGAGTATTCTTACCAATATTTTAAACGGTCTTATCTTTATATTAATTGGTTTACAGCTTCGTCATATTATCATCGGAATCAGTAATTATTCTGGCAGCTCTTTGTTTATATGGGGAGCGAGTATTAGTGCAGTTGTTCTTTTAGTCCGTTTTCTATGGGTAATTCCGTCCACATTATTGCAGAAGTACTTAAGCAGTAAGAATAAACAAAAAGAAGAGTTTGATTATCGCAACATGATCATTTTTGGCTGGTCCGGAATGCGTGGTGTTGTTTCTATGGCGGCAGCTTTAGCTTTGCCTTTAATGATGAATGAAAAAGAGGCATTTCCTTTGCGTAATCTTATTATTTATCTGGTTTTTTGCGTTATCCTTTCCACGTTGGTTGTTCAGGGATTAACACTGCCATGGCTCATCAAAAAATTAAAAATTCAGCCTTATTCTATTATAGCCGAAGAATATGAAATAAGAAATGTTATTGTTTCTGAAACAATTGCCCATATTGAAGATAACTTTTCGCTTCTCAATGACGATTTACTTCACAACATTAAAAGTAAATATGAAGTGAAGTTTAATCGTTTGCAGAAAACAGAACTTCCGGCTAATTTTTTTGGAAAAGGTAATATAATGGGAGGGCAAATATTTAATGAGTTCACCAAACTTCAAATAGATTTGCTGAATGTAGAACGGGCAAAATTAGAAGTGATGCACAAACAAGGATCCGTCAATGAAGAAATTTTTCGAAAAATAGAAAAAGAACTGGATCTTGAAGAAACCCGTTTGTGGATGGAGATGTATGAAGATTGAGATTAATTAGACAATTAGATAATTAGATAATTAGATAATTAGAATGTTGGAATTTATAATTTTGAATTTTGAATTTGGAATTTTTATTTTTGGAATTTTGATATTAAATAAACGCTAAAAAGGAAGCTTCTTTAGAAGAAAATATACTTGTTGTAAAATAACTTATATTTACATTTTATATATTTAATTAATGGAAGAGAATAAACACGTAACGATCTATGATATTGCAGAAAAGCTAAACCTGGCCACCTCTACAATTTCAAGAGCTTTAAAGGATCATCATTCTATAAGTGATAAAACGATCAAAAAAGTTAAAAAGGCTGCAAAAGAAATGGGATTTGTACCCAATACTCTTGCTGCAGGTTTGCGTGGCAACAAGACAAAAACTATTGGTGTGCTGATACCAACAGTTACACAACCCTTTTTATCCTCTTTAATTAGTGGTATCGAAATTACAGCTCAAAAATCGGACTATTCTGTTATCATTATGCAATCGCATGACTCGTATCATGAAGAAGTGAATATGGCAAAATCCTTATATAGCAACCGTGTGAGCGGTGTTATTTGCTCGCTTGCTATGGAAACCAGAGATACTTCGCATTTTCATCAATTTTCAAACAATAATATTCCGTTGGTTTTTGTCGACAGGGTTCCAAAAGATTATAATACTTTCAGGGTTGTAATTGATAATTATTCTGCAGGTTACAAAGCCACAAAACATCTTATAGAGCAGGGTTGTCTTAGAATTGCACATTTAACGGCGGGTTCGGAATTTGGAAACCTTTACAACGAAAGAAAAAGAGGGTATGTCGAAGCCTTAAGAGATCATAATTTACCTGTCGATGACGAATTGATTATTGATCTGAAAGCTGTTACTTATGAAGAAGGGGTAAAGGCAAGTAATAAATTGTTTGATATAAAACCACTTCCTGATGGCGTTTTTGCGTCAGGAGATATTATTGCGGTCAGCGCGGTACAAACCGCCAAAAGAAGAGGTTTAAAAGTACCAGAAGACATTGCTATTATTGGCTTTAATAATGATCCAATCTCTCAAATTATAGATCCTAATTTATCGACCATAACGCACCCTGCTGAAAAAATGGGAAAAGCGGCTGCAGATATTATTATAAAAAATCTGAAATCGGCTAAAAATGAAGATGTACAGGAAATAGCTTTCTTAAACACGGAAGTACTTGTGCGTGAATCTTCTAAAAGAAAAGAATCCTAATCAATTGGTTTTTAGATTTAACTTGTTTTAAATTAAATACTTACCCTTTATTTTAAAAGATAAAAAATATCAGCAATGATTTTTTAATAATAAAAACTCCTTTCAATTCGATTGAAGGGAGTTTTTTTTTGTTTTACAGGCAACCGATTGTTTTTACATGATGTTTATTTAAAGCTTGTGATTCAAACATCTCCATTTTTCTTCAAATCAACAGGATCGTAACTGGCATTGCACTCTTAACTCTTATTTGTATGAATTATTTGAATTTACTTTTTTGAAGGGAAACTAAAGCAGAAAAATTATTTTACAAGATGATTTTTGTGTTTTTTTTAAATAAACAGACAATCTTTCTTTTTATCTACAACGTTTTCGTTGTTTATAATTACTATTTTATGAATTATTTAATATTTTGTGATTAAAAATACTGATATGATTTTTTTAAACATGATTTTTAATTAAATTAAAATAAAAAAATTAAACAACCGGTTGTGTGTTGTTGTAATTTATATATATTTGTTTTATAAAGGTGAAATACGGATTCGTTTTCAGTGCGAAATGAAAAATTTTAAGCCTTTATAAAAAACTAACTTAAACCTTACATTAACTAATTAAACCAACCATTTATGACTAACTTTTTAATTACTAAAAGCAAATCAAAATACTTTAAGAATTTGGGTTTCATGATCCTGTTGTTTGTATTTTCTGCTTCGGTAAATGCTCAGACAACTGTATCAGGAACAGTTTCAGATAGTAGTGGACCGTTACCAGGAGTCAATATTATTGTAAAAGGAACAAAAACAACTGCAGCTACAAATTTTGATGGTACTTATTCTATTCAGGCAACACCAAATGCCGTTTTGGTTTTTAGCTTCATAGGCTATAAATCAAAAGAAGTTTCCTTAAATAATCAAAGTCAGATTAACGTAACACTTGAAGAAGATTTAAATAGTTTAAAAGAGGTTGTTGTCGTAGGATACGGCACAATGAAAAGATCAGATTTAACCGGAGCTGTATCTACTGTAACCAGTGCCGCAGTACAACAATCAGTTGCAACGACAATTGATCAGGTTTTACAAGGTCGCGCAGCGGGTGTTCAGATTCAGTCGAATAGTGGCGCCCCGGGTTCCAGTTCTTCAATTCGTATTCGTGGTATCAGTTCCTTAAACGGATCAAACGAACCCATTTTTGTAATCGACGGTGTTATTATTGACGGATCTACAAGTTCTGTAAATACAAATCCGCTTGCGAATATCAATCCGGCTGATATTGTTTCGATGGACATTTTAAAAGATGCATCAGCAACTGCCATTTATGGATCAAGAGCGGCAAACGGAGTAATCATGATTACTACAAAACGTGGTAAAAAAGGCGATATGGTCCTGAATTTTGACAGTTATGTAGGTTGGCAGGAAATTCCGAAACATTTAGATTTATTAAATCTTAAAGAATATGGAACACTAAAAAATACACGTTCTGATTTAGGAATCGTGCAACGTGATAATTATTTCATCAGAACAGACTTGTTGGGTGAAGGAACAGACTGGCAAAAAGAATTATTTGATACTGCTTTGATGCAAAGCTACAATTTATCAGCTTCTGGCGGTTCAGACAATACAACCTATGCTTTAGGAATTGGTTATTTAGATCAGGAAGGTATTGCTATCGGATCTGGATTTGACCGTTTCAATCTTAGAGGAGTTGTAGATTCTCAGGTAAAAAGTTTTTTAAAAGTGGGAGTAAATTTTGCTTTAAGCAAAACCAATCAGACTACAACAGTTCAGGATGATGCTTTAATTTTAACAGCGCTAAAACAAACGCCAAACGTCGCAGTTCGTAACGCTGATGGTACATTTGATGGTCCGGATACCAAAGAATTTGTTCAAAACAATCCTATCGGTCTGGCTTCTATCAAAGACAATCATAATATCAATTACGGAATGAGAGCGAATGCGTATGCCGAAATTGGTTTTACAAAAGACCTTAAATTCAAAACAACTTACTCGTTAGATTACGGTTTTGCCAACAATTATACCTTTAATCCATCCTATACTTTTGGCGCATTGGTAAATGATGTAAGAGAAGGTTCAAGAACAAAATCGAATAGTGAATTCTGGAGCTGGAATAATGTTTTAACTTATGATAAAACGTTTGGTAATCATAAAGTTGTTGCCTTATTAGGGCAGGAGATGCAGGAATCAAACTGGGAAAATCTTTATGGATACCGATCAGGGTATTTGACGAATGGCGCAACAGATTTAAATGCCGGAGACGCTACAACAGCTAAAAATTCAAACGGAAGTAATACAAGTTCAATAAGTTCTTATTTCAGCAGAGTGCAATATTCGTTCAATGATAAATATTTCGTGACCGGGACAATAAGAAGAGATGGTTCATCAAAATTTTATAAAGACAATCAATGGGGATGGTTTCCATCAGCGGCTTTGGCCTGGAAAGTATCCAATGAAAATTTCCTGAAAGACAGCAAAGTAATCAGTAATATGAAATTGCGTTTGGGATGGGGAGAAGTTGGTAGCCAAAATGTACCCAACTATGCTTATACCTCAACTTATAATGCTTCTGCAACCAATTGGGGAACAGGGTTATTGGCAGCAAATACAGCTAATAAAGATTTGCAATGGGAAACAACAAGTTCAAGCAATTTAGGTCTCGACATTAGTTTCTTAGATAACAGAATTGAGTTGGTTGCCGATGTTTATTACAAAAAAACAGATAATTTGTTATTGCAATTACCACTTCCGGCTTACGTAGGGACAACTGGGCAAGGATCAACTTCTGCTCCGTGGGTAAATATTGGTTCTCTTGAAAATAAAGGGCTTGAGTTCACATTGAATACTTTAAATATGGACAGAAAAGATTTCACCTGGAGAACGAATGTTACTTTCTCTATGAACAGAAGTAAAGTATTGGCACTAAATACAGAAACCGGAATCTTAAATAAATCACTTCAACAAGGTTCTGATGTAACCATCGTTACGCGTACAGCAGTAGATCAGGCTATTGGTCAGTTTTATGGCTATAAAGTAATTGGTCGTTTTGAAAAAGCAACTGATTTTTATTATAAAGATGCAGCCGGAACAGTAAAACCAACCGCTTTACCAGAAGGAATGGCAATAGGCGAAAATGGGGTCTGGATTGGAGATTATATTTTTAAAGATGTTAATAATGATGGTGTAATCAACGAGAAAGACCGTGATTATATTGGTAATCCTAATCCTGATTTTACTTTCGGAATCAACAATTCATTTTCTTTTAAAGGATTTGACGTAAGTATTTTATTAACGGGTTCTTATGGAAATGATGTGGCAAATTACCAAAGACGCTGGTTAGAAAATCCTCGTGAAAACACGAATTTATTGTCATCAGCTTTAGGATATGCGCAATTGGGCTTAATTGATCCGTCAGGACCAAATGATTATCGCAACGTACAAATTGTTGGCGGAGATCCTTATATGCCAAGAATTGCAGCTTCATCAGCAGCATCGGCTTCTAACTATCGTTTCAGCGACAGATTTATAGAAGATGCTTCGTATGTAAGAGTTAAGAATATTTCAATTGGTTACAACTTGCCAAAATCATTGTATTCTAAATATGGTATTTCTAACATCAAAGTATATTCAAACGCTCAAAACGTATTAACATTCACAAAATACAAAGGTTACGATCCTGAGGTTGGATCTCTTAATCAGGATGCGCTGCTAACTGGTATTGACAACGGACGCTATCCATCGCCAATGATCACTACTCTTGGATTAAATGTTAATTTCTAAATTTTTGCAAACTATGAAAACAAAAAAAATATTTTACTCTGTTCTTATGATCGCATTGCCATTTGTTTGGACTAGTTGTAGTGATCATTTAGATGTTGAACCAAATGATCAGATTACAAAAGAAAACTTTTATAAAACGGAAGCTGATTTTCAGGCCGCAACAGGACCATTGTACAATAAAGTTTGGTTTGATTTTAATGACAAATTCTATTATGGTTTAGGAGACGGACGTGCCAATAACTTATATGCGCCTTATTCAGATTATATTTATCCGTTTACTGATTTGTCTGAAACCGGGTTAACAGGACCTTTGGTTTCTGCCTGGGGATCTTTGTACAATGTGGTACAGCAATCGAATAACGTGATTATTGGTATTTCGGATAGTGGAGTTAGCGCAACTGTGAAAAATAAATATATCGCAGAAGCCCGTTTTATGAGAGGTACAGCGTATTGGTATTTAGCCTCACTTTGGGGAGATGTAATTATTACGACGGATCCGAGAGAATTGGTTAAAAACCCAATTGTGAATAAAAATCCGGTAAAAGATGTTTATGAATTTGCTATTCGTGATTTAGAATATGCTGCAAAATATCTTCCGGAAACAGCAGGTCAGGCAGGAAGATTGACAAAATATAGTGCTTACGGAATGTTATCTCGTTTGTACTTGTCATTTTCTGGTTTAAGTGATAATCCAAACAGCGGTACAAGAAAACAGGAATATCTTGACTTAGCTAAAAAAGCAGCTGAAAAAGTAATTGTCTCAGGGCCATATAAATTAGCTGCTAATTATGAAGATTTATTTAAGGTAGACAACAACAACAATCTCGAATCGATGTTTGCGTTACAATGGGTTCCTAACGGAGATTACGGTGTAACCAACACACAACAGGCCTATTTTGCATTAGGTTCTGATATTACTGGAGATGATACAGGTTGGGGTTACTGGACAAGAGCTTCTTATAATGTTTTACAGGAATATGAGCCTGCAGATAAACGTCGTAAAGCGACCTGGATGGCCGATAATGATGTTTATCCTGAAATCAATAAAGCAAATGGAGGTTATACGGTTGATCATACCAATGATTTCCTTACCGTTAAAAAAGGAGTTGTTGGTTCGACAAAAGACAATGCTAAAACGTCTCGTATGAACTCAGGTTTAAATACTTATATGCTGCGTTTGGGTGAAGTCTGTTTAAATTATGCGGAAGCAGCGTTAGGAAATAATGCTTCTACTGCCGATGGTCTGGCTATATCAGCAGTAAATACACTTCGTATGCGTGCAGGACTTGGTGCTAAAACAACATTAACGTATGCCGATATCATTCATGAAAGAAGAGTGGAGTTGTGTATGGAAGGACAATATTGGTATGATTTGGTACGCAGATCGTATTACAAACAACAAGAAGTTATCAATTACATAACAAGTCAGAATAGAGGAACTATAGTGCCGATTTTGTATGACAATACAATCAACAAAGTAACAATTGACGCTTCAAAAAGTAACAGTACTCGTTCTATAGGTGTAATTGATGCTACTATTTTTCTTATGCCTTATCCGGAGTCTGAATTGGTTCAAAATCCTTTGTTGAGAGAAAACCCGGTTCCTTATGAGTTTAAAGAGGAAAAAATAAAAGACTTGTTCTAGTAGTATGAAAAATAATAATTTAAAAAGATTGATCAATATGAAGCAATATATATTAAATAAAAAATATTGGGCACCCCTTGCATTTCTTGGCATGATGTGCTGTGCGTTGCTGTTTACCTCTTGCGATAATAGCGATTCGGCAAGTAAATCAATAGCAGTCAGCAAGGTATTTCTGGAAGATGTTAATTCGTCTGTACCGGACAGAGAAGTAAGTTTTGTAAGACTGGGACAAACCATCAGAATTGAAGGTTCCGGATTTACCGGACTTAAAAAAGTTTACATCAACGGTTATTCAACCTATTTTAATGTTGTTTTTGTTTCTGATAATTCAATAATTCTTTCTGTATCTGCTGACACGCCAACTATAGAAGCAGATCCGGGTGAAAGAAATACAATCCGTTTTGTAAATGACAATACTGAAACCGTATTTCCATTCCAGATTCGTGCATCAAGACCAACTATCAGCAGTATTTCGAATACAATGCCAAATCCGGGCGAAAAAATCACGGTTGCCGGTTCTGGATTAACTGAAATAAATAAAGTAGTTTTTCCTGGAAATGTTACAGTAACAACGGGAATTACATCAGATCCTGAGGGAGAGTTTTTTACGGTTATAATGCCAAACGGTGTTTCAGATATTGGAGGTTCACTATTCGTTGAAGGTTCAAACGGAGGTGCTTATTCTCCTGCTTACTTTAACTTCAAAAAAGGTCTTTTATTGAATTTTGACGGAAGCGGATCTCACGGTTATTGGGGAACTTCAACGAGTATGATTCAGCCAGAAGATTTACAATCAACAGCAATTGGAACAGGTACTATCTCGCAAGGAAAATATGTTCCGCATCGTCCGGCCCGTATTGCTTCTTTTGATGCGGCAAAAAACCGTTGCACTGAAGTTTGGACAGCAGGAAATGGCGTTGATAACTGGAGAGCGCAATTAACACCTTACATTCCGGCAAATACAGCATTAGATAAAGTAGCATTTCAGTTTGATATGTATGTTCCGGAAGTTTGGCAAGACTCTGGTTTTTTAAAATTGTGTATGATTAATAATTTTAATGGTGGAGAATGGACAGGAGCTTGTTACAACTTTGTACCATGGATTTTAGACGGAAAATCAACTGCAGTAAGAACAGATGGCTGGGTTACGGTTACCATTCCTTTAAATAAATTCTATGCCTGGTCTAAAGAAGCTTATACATTCGAAACTGTTTTGGCGTTTCGCGAAGCTGCAACCTATCAGAATTTTGGTATTTACTTCGAAAATTCAGACATTAAATTGAAAGATGTTACCGGAACTGATAGTACTGTAGAGTTTCCTTCAAAAGCAACTTCTGTAAAAGTGTATACAGACAACTGGAGAATCGTTTCATTAAACACACCAACTTATAATGATTTCCCTAATTAATATGAATCTCTAAAAGAGGAATTTAAAAGTGAAAAATCATATAATTTAAAAAATAGAACAAAATGAAATACAAATATATAATTCCAATAATTGCTTCCTCATTAATGATTTTATCATCCTGCGATGATAATTTAATGGAGTGGGAAAAAGATCCGGAGCACGGCGCTGTAACCGGAGCAGAATTGCCTTTAGAATTGGTTGAAAAAATCAGCCGTTATGAACCCTTAAAAACCTACACAAATTTTGTTTTAGGAAACGGAATTGGAGCTGATTTATACATCAGCGATGCTGCCTACCGCAAATTAGTAAATGAAAACTTTGATGAAGTAACACCAGGTTATGCGATGAAACATGGCGCGATGGTAAACTCAAAAGGAGAAATTAATTTTAAAACAATTGATGATTTTATTACCGCTACCAAAGCAGGAGGTTTAAAAGTTTTCGGTCATACTTTGGTTTGGCATTCCAACCAAAATGCGAGTTACTTAAACAGTATTATTGCGCCAACTGTAATTCCGGGTTCAAGCGGAACCAATACACTTGACGTTGCGGGTTTAAAAGCCGGAACATTTGCAAATTGGGCCAGAAATAATCCTGGAAAAGGAATTACAATTGTTGCAAATGCAGGTTTAACCAGTACTTCACAAGCTATTCAATTGGCCTCAAGTGCTACATCGGTACAGCCTTATAGTTTACAATTGACTTCTCCAAATACTGCAATTGTTGCAGGGCATAATTATGAAATTTCATTTTATATCAAATCGGATGTAGCAGGTAAAGGACGTCTTTCTTTTGGATCAACATTAACGAACCAATATCCGTACAAAGACTGGTATAATACCGGTGGATCATGGGTGGAGGCTTTTGCAACAACATCGCAATGGCAACAGGTTAAAATTAAACTGGCTCCCGGGGATTTTAAAGCCGGAAGTACCAATTTTCAATTTAATCTGGATTTAGGTTATTTACCAAATGTTACTTATTTAATTGATGTTAATACTATTGCAGTTGTCGATTTGGATGCTCCTTCGGGAGTTGTAAATTTAGTTGCTAACGGAACATTTAATTCAGGGATTACAGGCTGGAGTAAAGCAAATGGAGCGGATAACGCATTGAGTCTTGCACCTGCAACAAATGCTTATGAAGGAAGTGGAGCTATGAAAGTTATTAATGCAACAGATAATCCGGGCCTTCAATATAAAACTCAAATACAAACAGTATTTACTACTCCTTTAACGGCGGGTAAAAATTATACGACATCATTTATGATTCGTTCAGAAGCACCGGGTTCTATGCGATGCTCAACAACACCCGGAAGTTTAGCAAATTATCAGGGTGACCAAACCACTTCTGCTACCTGGAAATTAATTGAATGGAAAATTACAGCCAAAGGAGGAGAAACGGGGCTAAGCTTAGATTTAGGATTATTAGCCGGAACATATTATATAGATAATGTTACAGTAACAGATGGTTCAGCGTCAGGAGGAGGCGCTACGGCACCGGTAACTATTGATAAAACAGCTGCTGAAAAAACAATTATTATTGGTAATGCCATGCAGGATTGGATTTCTAAAATGATGACACATTACAAAACCAGCGTGTTTTCATGGGATGTGGTTAATGAACCAATGAGAGAAGATGGGACGATGAGAAACGGAACAGAGGGAGATACTGCAACGGATTATTTTTCATGGGTACAATATCTTGGAAAAGATTATGCTGTAACCGCGTTTAAACTGGCTCGTCAGTACGGAAATTCAACAGATAAACTTTTTATCAATGATTATAATCTGGAGTCTAGTTTAAGCAAATGTGATGGTTTAATTGAGTATGT
This sequence comes from Flavobacterium frigidimaris, assembly GCF_002217275.1. Classification (NCBI taxonomy): domain Bacteria; kingdom Pseudomonadati; phylum Bacteroidota; class Flavobacteriia; order Flavobacteriales; family Flavobacteriaceae; genus Flavobacterium; species Flavobacterium frigidimaris. The sequence goes on along the minus strand of NZ_MUGV01000010.1, from coordinate 10,661 downwards.
GAAATACATAGAAAGCAAAGGCGCAACTGTCGATGGTATCGGAACCCAAATGCACATTTCGTTAACAACGGACAAAGACAAAATCGTTCAGATGTTCCAAAAATTAGCTGCCAGCGGAAAATTGATTAAAATTTCTGAATTGGATATCAGGTTAGGAACAAATGCACCAACTGTTGCCCAACAAGCCTCTCAGGCCGAAATGTACCAGTATGTAATCGATATGTACAAAAAATACATTCCTGCGGCACAACAATACGGTGTAACGATCTGGGGACTTTCTGATAGTGTGAAAGAACATGAAAACTGGCTTCCAAATGAATCTCCAAACCTTTGGGATGCGAATTATGTTCGTAAACATGCTTACAAAGGAACCGCTGATGGTCTTGCCGGAAAAGATGTTAGTAAAGATTTTTCAGGTGAATTAGTAAAAAAATAATTTTCCATATTACCTTAATCCATATTATGAAACTCCCCCCAGTTTCATAGTATGGATTTTTTTTTTTTGAGCTACAATCTGAGCGGTTCCTAAAGCTGAACAAGTACAAGAACTACTAAAAGTAATTTGTGAAAATGTGTGCAATTTGTGGTTAAAAAATATAGAGTTTACGTTTTAATATTAAAATGAGTTATATGTTCGATTTCTTAAATATTAGATTTTTTTTGCTGACTTTATTAATAGTTCAATTCGGCTTTAGCCAGAATAAAATACCTCATCTTCAAAAAAAGGGAAATAAAACACAATTGATGGTTAACGAAAAACCGTTTCTGGTTTTAGGTGGAGAATTAGGCAATTCTTCGGCTACTAGCATGGAAAGTATGGAGAATATTTGGCCCAAACTAAAAGACATGAAACTCAACACGGTCTTAACACCCGTTTATTGGGAATTGATTGAAAAGGAAGAAGGTAAATTTGATTTTTCATTAGTAGATGATTTAATACTAAGAGCCCGAAAAGAAGATTTAAAATTGGTTTTCCTTTGGTTTGGATCCTGGAAAAATAGTATGTCAAGTCATGCGCCGGCCTGGGTGAAATTAAATCAGAAGAAATATCCGAGAATAAAAAACGATAAGAATAAAAGTCATGAAATACTGACGCCTTTTAGTGAAAACAATTTGAAAGCTGATATAAATGCTTTTCAGAAATTAATGGCACACCTTCGTGATTTTGATCAGAAAGAACAAACCGTAATCATGATTCAGGTTGAAAATGAAATTGGAATGCTGCCAACCGCAAGAGATTATTGTCCACAGGCAAATGAAGCTTTCAATAATGAAGTGCCAGCAGAATTAGTACATTATCTTCAAAAGAATAAAGAAAGATTAGCTCCCGAATTTTTAGAAATCTGGAAAGTAAATGGTTTTAAAACAAAAGGAAATTGGGAACAGGTTTTTGGAAAAAGTCTTCAAACCGATGAGATTTTTATGGCCTGGTATTTTTCTAAATTTACCAATGCTGTTGCCAAAGCCGGAAAAGATAGTTATGCGATTCCGATGTTTGTAAATGCAGCTTTGAACGCAGCCGGGAAAAAACCTGGAGAATATCCAAGCGCTGGCCCTTTGCCACATCTTATGGACACTTGGAAAGCCGCAGGAAACTCGGTTGACTTTCTATCGCCTGATTTCTACAATCCGTTGTTTAAATATTGGAACGACTTATTTACGCGTCAGGGCGATCCGTTATTTATTCCGGAACATAAATTCGATAAAACTGCACCATTCAAAGGACTTTATGCGATTGGTCATTACGAAGCTATTGGTTTTTCGCCTTTTTCTATTGAATCGGTTGAGGATGCCAAAAAAGAGCCTCTCGGAAAAATATATGATTTAGCACAACAATTAACACCAGTTATCGAAGCGAATAAAGGATTACACAAAATAGATGGTGTTTTATTAGATAAAGAAAACCAGTCACAAATTGTTCAGTTAGGTGATTATGAATTTACTTTTAAACACGACTACACCTTAAATTGGTCTGATGATGCCAAAGAAGCAACCTGGCCTATGACAAGTGCAATTATAATTGAACTTACACCAAATGAATTCTATATTGCCGGTTCGGGAATTGTGGTCACTTTTAAACCAGTAAAAGATACAACACGTAACGCCGGAATTTTAAAAGTCGATCAGGGAACTTTCGAGAATAAGGTATGGAAAACATTCCGTCATTTCAATGGCGACCAGACCCATCAGGGAAGACATGTGAGAATTGCCGTTGGAGACTATGAAATTCAAAAAGTTCAATTGTATACTTATGAATGAAACTATATTGTAATAATAGTTAAAAGTGCTTAAAGTTTTAAATACTTTTTTAGATTAAGTAATTTTATGCTCAAATTGAATTTGAGAAATTACTTACTATGATATATTTTACATGAATAATAAAAACGTCTGTGTCTTTAATCTGTTGTTTGATTAAGGAATCATAGTCCATTAGTTTAAACTGCTGGATCATGTCTTTTTTTAGATATTTTATAATAGATTCAATACTGCGTGTATCATTATCCTGTTGTTTTTTTAATTCGCGCTGTTTGCTTTCCAAATATTGTACACTTTTTTTTAATCTCTGAAGTTCCAATTTTTCCAATCTTAATACTCTTTATAAAATTTAACGAAACAAACGATAACCCGGAAGGCCATTAAACTCAATATGCTCCAAAAACTTTTTCATTTGAATTTAAGCCATTCCAGAGTACCGCTATATTGACACTTACGTACAATTTGAAATTTTGGTTTTGTTAAAATTTACAGAATTTTTAAAAAATGTTATAAAATTTCCATATTTATATTTTAAGTAATTGATTATGCGTTTTTTATAAAAAGAAGTTTTTTTTATAATTTTTTTTATTTGATGCAACAACTTTGAGGTTTAACCGCAAAGTACGCCAGGCATTACGCAAAGTTCGCAAAGCTATAATCAGAAAGCTTTGCGAACTTTCTTTTTTATAGCGTACGTCACTTAAAAAAACTTTGCGGACTTTGCGGTTAAATTTTTCAGTTTTATAATTAAAATTGATATTTTCTTATCTTTATAAAATAAAATTATAATCAATGACGATCCAGCAATTAAAATATATTGTAGCCTTAGACGAAGAACGCCATTTTGCAAGAGCGGCCGAAGTTTGTATGGTCACACAACCCGGACTAACGATTCAGTTAAAGAATCTGGAAGAAGAAATCGGAATAAAGATTTTTGATCGAAATAAAGTGCCACTAACGCCCACTATATTAGGAACAGAGATTATCAATCGTGCAAAAAAAATTCTTCGTGAAGCAGATGAGATTCGGGATTTTGTAGTCAATGAAAAAAATCTTTTGGAAGGAGAGATCAAGCTCGGAATTATTTCGACTTTATCACCGTATCTTATTCCGTTGTTTATTAAGGCGATGAAAGAGGCGACTCCAAAAGTACATTTCATTATCCGGGAAGCCAATACCGGTCAATTAATGAAGGATTTAGAAACAGGAGCGCTTGATGTGGTAATTATGGCTACTCCAACAGGAAATCCCAATTTAATTGAACATCCCGTTTTTAAGGAACCTTTTGTGGCCTATTTGAATGAGTCCCATCCCATGGCGAACAAAGACTTTTATGAACTGCAGCCCGGAGATAAAACCGAATTATTATTGCTGCATCATGAGTTTTGTTACAATGCACAACTATTGGATATCTGCGGTTTAAAATCTTCAGATAAAATAAAAGAGCAGTTTACTTACGATATCAGTTCTATAGAAACTTTAAAAAACCTGGTCCGCGCACATTTGGGATTTGCTATTATTCCGCAGCTTTCTATTTTAAATGATGCGCCATCCGGACTTTTTAAACCTTTCACAGAACCTATTCCCGTAAGAGAAATCAGTCTGGTGGTTTCCGATTCTTTTTCGAAGAAATTAATCCTGGAAAAAATGAACGAAGCGATCTGGAATTCCCTTCCAGAATCCCTCAAAAAAGATTTCGCTTATCGAAAAATCCGCTGGAACGATTCGCCTTATTTTGTGAAAGCCATTAGTAAGTTTATGTAATTTAAACACATAGAAACATAGTTTTTTCTTTGTCGAGAAAGGCGTTTCACTTGCTTGAAAACACATAGCTATGTGTCTTGAAACAAGTGAAACGCCTTTTTGCAGTATAAAAATCTATGTTTCTATGTGTTTAAATACTTAGCTCAAAGCTGAAACAATTATTATTTTTTCGATGCCTCAATAATCACATTAGCTACTTTTGCTGGTTGTGAAATAAAAACCACATGGCTTCCTTTTATTTCTGTGATTTTCGTGTTAGAACGTTTGTACATGGCACGCTCAATATCAGGGTTGATGCTTTTATCTTCAGTTGCTACAATTCCGTAAGAAGGTTTATCTCTCCAGGCCGCTTTTGTAATAGGCGTTCCGAAACCTTGTGCGTGGAAAGCACCTTGAGAAGCAAACATAAAATCAGCTTGTTCTTTGCTTAAGTCGCCTGCAAAACCAGCGTGAAATTTAGCTTTGTCATAATAAGCGATTCCTTTGTCATCTGGAGGCAGAACACCATTTTCAGGAGCAGGAGGTGCAGTTTGCAACCATTGAATAGAGTTTTCTCCGTTATCAGGCTGTAAAGCCGCTACGTAAACTAATGCTGCTACTTTTGGGTGATTTCCAGCCTCAGTAATTACAGTTCCGCCCCAAGAATGTCCTACCAAAATGGTTGGTCCGTCTTGTTTGTCTAAAGCTAAATTAGTTGCTGCAACATCGTCTGCCAAAGAGCTTAAAGGGTTTTGAACGATCGTTACATTATATCCTTTTTTAGTCAAAATTTGGTATAATCCCTGCCATCCTGAACCGTCTGCAAAGGCACCGTGTACCAATACAACGTTTTTAATTTGTGGAGCAGCAGTTTTAGTTTGTGCGTTAACATTTACAGTTGTAAATACTAAACTTAAGATTAAAGTTGCGAATGCGAAATAGCGATTAATTGTTTTCATAATATAAATTTTAGATTGTTGATTTTAGATTTTGACATTGAAATTGCCATTGATTTTTGATATTGATTTTTGATATTGATATTTAGTTTAATTTTACAGATAATGTGATTTCTGTATTAAGAAGTTTTGAGATTGGACAGATTTCTTTTGCTTTTTGAGCTGCCAGTTGAAAATCTTCTGCAGAGATTCCAGGTACTTTTCCAGTCAATTCTAATTGAATTAAAGTAATGGTTCCATCTTCGAAAGTAACTTTTGCTACTGTATCTAAATCTTCTGGTACAAATCCAGCTTCAGATAATAAAAAGCTTAATTGCATGGTAAAACAGCCTGAATGTGCTGCTGCGATTAATTCTTCAGGGTTGGTTCCAACTCCTTGTTCAAAACGGGTTTTGAAAGATAATTGTGCTTCGTTCAAAGTTGTGCTTTGTGTACTGATGGTTCCTTTTCCTTCCATTCCAGTACCTTTCCAGTTTGCGTTTGCTCTTCTTGTAAATTTCATGATTTCTATTTTTTTAAGTTGTTTTAATTATTTAAAATCAATTGTTTGATTTTGATGAGACAAATGTATGGCGGGTATGATTATTAATCAAATTAATAATTTTTGAGTGTTATTAAAATAATTTATAATGATTGAATTTAGAGTTCTTAGAGAAGGAAAGAAGCTTTATAAAATTTTTAGGACTGAAAGGGTTAGAATATAGAATATAGAATATAGAATATAGAGTATAGAGTATAGAGTATAGAGTATAGAGTATAGAGTATAGAGTATAGAGTATAGAGTATAGAATATAGAATGTAGAATATAGAATGTAAAATGTAGAATGTAAAATGTAGAATGTAAAATGTAAAATGTCGAGTATAGAGTATAGAATAAAGAAAAAAGAAGTTATAGTAACGTATAACGAATAACCAATAACAAGTAACGAATAAAGAATAACGAATAATGAATAAGGAATCAACGATTAAACAAATAAACAAATAAACTTAATTAATCTACTATGTTGATAGGTTAATAAAAGTTTTGATGATTTATGGGGTTAAATCGAAAAATACTCTTTAAATTTGCAACCGCAATGAGAAATAACAGTCACAATATGAAGAATTATTATAACAGCAACAAAATGATGTGCTGGGATACTGTAATGATTGTATGGGCTTCTATATAAAATAATACTATTTTTTCGAAAAGCCTTTCATGAGTAATTTGAAAGGCTTTTTTGTTTTTAAACTAAAATTAAAGAATGATTGAATTAAAAAACGTTAGTAAAACTTTTCATCAGAAGGACCGAATTGTTTCGGCGCTATCGGATGTCTCGTTAAAGGTTCCGCCAGGGAAAATTTTTGGTGTAATCGGAACTTCGGGAGCGGGGAAAAGTACTTTAATCAGATGTGTTAATTTACTGGAAAGACCTACTTCGGGAGAAATTATTGTGGATGGAAAATCCCTGATACAATTATCAAACGCTCAGCTTGCTATTGAAAGAAGGCAAATCGGAATGATTTTTCAGCATTTTAATTTACTTTCTTCGAGAACAGTCTTTGAAAATGTTGCTTTTCCACTGGAATTAGCCGGAACTCCAAAAGCAACAATTAACGAAAGAGTTTTAGAATTGCTTCAATTGGTTGGTTTATCCGAAAAAGCAAATGATTATCCGGCAAGTCTTTCGGGTGGACAAAAACAAAGAGTTGCGATTGCCAGAACATTGGCCAATAATCCAAAAGTTTTATTGTGTGACGAAGCAACAAGTGCATTGGATCCCGCAACTACAAGATCTATTCTGAACTTACTGAAAGATATTAATCGCCGACTTAACATCACGATTTTACTGATTACACACCAGATGGAAGTGGTAAAATCAATTTGTGATGAAGTAGCCGTAATTAGTCACGGAAAACTGATAGAGCAGGGAAGTGTGGGTGAAATTTTTGCAGACCCAAAACACGAACTGACAAGGGAATTTATAGCTTCTTCTTTGCATTTGGATATTCCTCCCGTTTATCTGGAAAGATTACAGAAGGAAGATGGCGAAAATTTAAATCCGCTACTAAGACTTGAAATGACAGGAAAGTCAGTAAATGAGCCTGTAATTTCAGAAGTTTCACGATTATTTGATACTAATTTTAAAATTATTAGCGCCCAAATGGATCAGGCTGGTGAAGTTAATTTTGGAATTATGCTGATCGAGTTATCCGGTAAACGCGAAAACTACAAAGCTGCAATCGAATATTTTATATCAAAACATATTAAAACAGAAATCATAGGTTATGTCTGAATCCATTATTGAATTATTATTAAAAGGAACCTGGGAAACAATCATCATGACATTTTTGTCTGGCTTTTTTGGCTTCCTGCTAGGCCTTCCAACAGGTATCTTGCTTTTCCTTACCCGAAAAAATCAAATATTAGAACAACCCGCTTTAAATAGAGTTTTATCTGTTTTAGTGAATATTTTCCGTTCGATTCCCTTTATTATCTTAATTGTCTGGATGATTCCGTTTACTCGTGCCATTGTCGGAACCTCTATTGGTGTTAGTGCGGCATTGGTTCCGTTAAGTATTGGTGCAGCACCCTTTATTGCACGATTGGTAGAAAATAGTCTTTTAGGTTTGCCATCTGGATTAATTGAAGCCGCAAGAGCTTTAGGTGCAACCCCTTTTCAAATAGTATATAAAGTATTATTGCCGGAAGCGTTGCCTTCTTTGATCAATGCAGCATCCATTACTTTAATCACGCTTGTGGGATATTCTGCAATGGGTGGAGCAGTAGGAGCAGGTGGTTTAGGACAGGTGGGCTATCAGTATGGCTATATTGGTTATGATGCGGTAACGATGAATTCGGTATTGGCTTTATTGGTGATTCTGGTGTTCCTTATCCAGTTTGCCGGTGATACTTTATCAAAACGATTTGACCACAGATAATGGTCAATTAAAAATTTAGAATTAAAAATTAAAAAATATAAAGATGAATACTAAATTAAATTTCTTTAAAACAGCCGGAATTATAGCCTTATCACTTGTTTTATCCAATTGTGGCGAAAACAAAAAGAACGATCCGCACCATATTAAAGTGGGCGTTGCTTCCGGACCAGAATTAAAAGTGGCAGAGGCGGCTAAAAAAGTAGCCAAAGAAAAATACGGACTTGAGGTGGAACTGGTTTCGTTTAATGATTATGTAATTCCAAACGAAGCGTTGAGTCAGGGCGATATTGATGCCAATGCTTTTCAGCACAAACCTTATTTGGATGAGCAGTCTAAACAACGTGGTTATAAATTAGCCATTATCGGAAAAACATTTGTGTATCCGATTGCGGCTTATTCTAAAAAGATAAAAAGCCTTTCCGAATTGAAAAACGAAAGCACTATCATTATTCCAAATGATCCAACAAACGGAGGTCGTTCGTTATTGCTTTTAGAAAAAAACGGTTTATTGAAATTGCGTGCCGGAGTGGGTTTACTACCAAAAGTAACCGACATTGTAAGTAATCCTAAAAATCTTAAAATATTAGAATTAGAAGCGCCTCAATTGCCTCGTGCCTTAGACGATCAAAATGTTTCGATTGCTATTATCAATAACACTTTTGCTTCTCAGGCAGGTTTGGTTCCGGCGCGTGATGCCTTGTTTGTAGAAGATAAAGATTCTCCATACGTAAATCTGGTGGTTAGCCGCGAAGACAATAAAAATGAAGAAAAAGTAAAACAGTTTCTTCAGGCATTCCAATCTGCAGAAGTAGAGCAGGCAGCTATTCGTGAATTTAAAGGAGGGGCTGTGAAGGGCTGGTAATTGATGGTAAAATATGAGAATCAGAAAAACCGGCATAAAATCTAAAGGGATTTTATGCCGGTTTTTTTGATATTAGTATTGCTAAGAAAATCTAATGTTTAGTCTTTCTAATACCTTGTTTTATAATTTACAATTATTGGTTAGCGCTTTATTTTTTATCTTATTTCTTTTCTAAATGCATGAATAAAAATATAAATATTTTCCTTCAAATTTTTCGATTGCGTTAAGATTATATACTATATTAGTTTAAAGAATTTAATAGTATTGAATCGATTCACATTCCGGATACGTGATAAATTGGCATCTATATAATTTAGATTGATTGGCGTTACGTGAGACGCGATAAATCGCGTCTGTACTTTGCAGATTATCATGATTATATAGAGATGATCGATTGCTTCTGTTTTAGAAAATGAAAATAAAAAAAATGATAAAATTTCAGAATAAATATCGCATTCCATCTGCCAGATTAGAAAATTGGGATTATGGTGCAAATGGCGCCTATTTTATCACAATATGTACGGATAAAATGCAGCATTATTTTGGGGAGGTTTATAAACGCGAAATGCAATTAAATGAATTGGGAAAATTAGCTCACGATTTATGGCGGGAGATTACCAACCAATTTCCATACGTCGAATTAGGAAATTTTGTAATCATGCCCAATCACATGCATGGAATATTAATAATAAATAAATCCGTATCCGTAGAGACGCGATTCATCGCGTCTCCTCCTGAAAATGCAGATCCAAATCAGCCATTAAATGATAGTGATGTAGATCCGCAAATAATTGATAATGAAACCGCAGAGACGCGATTAATCGCGTCTGTACTAGATCCGCGATTAATTGATTATGAAATACGCATATGCAGTGGCGGGATTGCAGGGGATAAAAATCCGATGCTAAATGAAAATATATCACGTATTATTCGATGGTATAAAGGAAGGTGTAGTTTTGAAATGCGTAAAATTCATGCTGATTTTAAGTGGCATTCCAGATTTCATGATCATATTATCAGAAATTCTAAATCATTTGATACTATTCAGACTTATATAGAAAATAATCCTTCCAAATGGGGAGAAGATAAATTTTATAAATAAAAAAAAAAGCCATCAATGCGAACCTGCCTTATAAAAAAAATAATGAGGCAATTATTTTATTTAAAGAAATTGTTTGTGAAATCTTATTGCTCTTCTTGAGCTACATGTATTTTTAGATACACATATTCTTTTTGAGTTTCTATATCAATCCCTGATTGAAACCAACCGATTTTGCAAAACGATCCTGACTTCCGCTGGTGCTTTTTTCGGAGGCGTTTTTGATGTTTACTGCGTTGTTGGGATCGTATCCGCCGAAAGAAGTTTTATGCGAAACCAAATGCGCCTGAATCTTAAATTGATGAAGTGAAGAACCGTTAATGAGTTTTATTTTGCTGGTTTTGGTTTGCCCAAATTGCATGCGCATGCCGTCGAAATAAAACCATTGTCCGTAACGTGTTGCTAATCGTTTCAGGAATTCAAAACTGGTTTCGTTGTACTGCGGTTTGTATTTGAAGGGTTTTGTGAAAGTGGGCAAAATGGCTTCGCGCTGATAAAATTCTCCGGAACTTTCTTCTGAAAAGATTTCCAGTGCAATATTCTGCAGGTTCTTTTCGAGAAAGATTCTGGATTTTTTCATGTCGTCAATGACAATGGTGTGGCTGATGCCGGAAACCAATATTCCGGCCGGACTTCCGTGGCGGTCAACCGATTCAACGCCGTTTATGATACCTTTAGACATTAATTGAATGCCGTTGACTTTAAACGTGAAAATAACTTCTGCGCCTATGTGCTTGCTTAATGCAGCCGCCTGATCAGCGGGCTCGATTACGGCTTTGGCGGTATACTGCCACATAAAAGAAAAATAATGATGCTCAGCCAT
>NZ_MUGV01000001.1:29768-230660 GCF_002217275.1 Flavobacterium frigidimaris | reverse complement strand
ATCTAATTATCAAATTGGCACATTTTCTAATTCTATAAAGTTTCAAAAGCATTATCTAATTATCTAATTGACACATTGCCACATTAAAAAATTACTCAGTCCACGACTTGTAATACTGTCCATCATCCAATCCCATAGCTTCTTCAGTAACCATTAAAGGTCTGAAAGTATCAACCATAACGGCTAATTCCTGAGTTTCTTTATGGCCAATACTGCGTTCCATCGCGCCTGGCGCTGGACCATGCGGAATTCCTTTTGGGTGTAAAGTGATATGACCCTGCTCGATATTATTACGACTCATAAAATCGCCATCAACATAATATAATACTTCGTCAGAATCTATATTACTATGATTGTATGGCGCGGGAATTGCTTTTGGATGATAATCGTAAAGTCTCGGGCAGAAGGAACAAACGACAAAAGTAGCCGTTTCGAAAGTTTGATGTACCGGAGGCGGTTGATGCACACGTCCCGTTATTGGTTCAAAATTATGAATCGAGAATCCGTATGGAAAATTATATCCGTCCCAACCCACAACATCAAAAGGATGTGTGGCGTAAACCACTTCGTGAATCATACCTTCTTTTTTGATTTTAATTAAAAAATCGCCTTTTTCGTCATGCGTTTCCAATTCGTTAGGCAAAATAAAATCGCGTTCGCAAAATGGCGAATGTTCTAAATGTTGTCCTGATTGGTTTTTATAACGTTTTGGTGTGTAAAAGGGAGAATAAGATTCAACGTAAAATAGGCGGTTTTCTTCCGTCTCAAATTCTATTTGGTAAATAATGCCTCTCGGAATAATTAAGTAATCACCATATTCAAAAGGAATATTTCCTAACATGGTTCTTAGTTTTCCTTTTCCTTTATGGATGAAAAGCATTTCATCGGCATCGGCATTTTTGTAGAAATATTTGGTCAGTGATTCTTTTGGCGCTGCCAAACCAATAATACAGTCTTTATTGACTAACATGGCTTTGCGGCTATCTAAAAAGTCATTTTCCGGTTTTAGTTCAAAACCTTTAAAAAGTAATGATTTTATGTTTTTTCCGATTGCAATTTTGGGTTCAACCGAATAAGAGTTTAAAATTTCTTTGACCTGTGTTGGTCTGTGCACATGATAAGACAATGACGAATGTCCGTGAAAACCTTCGGTGCCAAACAATTGTTCGTAGTAAAAACCTCCGTTTGGTTTTTCGAATTGGGTGTGTCTTTTTTGAGGGAAATCTCCAAGTTTATGATATAATGGCATGGCTTTTCAATTAGATAATTTATAAATTAGATAATTCGAAAAAGGTGAATTGTGTGAACAGATAACCAGCTCAACTTTTGTGCTGACTAATTACCTCAATTCTATAGCTTCACTCAGGATTTCTCTTGATGAGGAATTGAAGATATTCTAATAAACCTGTCCATTTTGTTTTCATTATAACAAATGTCGTAATTTTTATTGATTTAAATTGTAAATCATATCATTTAAGAACGCAAATTAATCTAAAATTTTTGACATTACAACGATATAGTTGTAGAATAATTCAATTTTTTCTCAAGTATAGCAAAAAAAAGGAACAGTTTGGAAAAGTTGTGACCAGTCAAAAAGATTTGATAACCTGAGCAGAAAAAAATTAACCGTAAAGTGCGCAATTTTTTACTATTAGACTTTTATAAAAACAGAAAGTTCGCAAAGCTTTATTGATTCAGCTTTGCGAACTTTATATTTTCTGAAGATTACTATCAGATAAAAATCATTGCGAACTTTGCGGTTAAAATCAAAGTAAGGATTAAAACATAAATCCAATACTAAACCAGGTAAAGCTTTTGGACAATTCAGGTGACCATGATTGTTTAATTTCAATTGGACCAATGATAGTTTCTAAACCATAACCTACTGCATAGCCGGAATATTTAGGCATAGACACCCAGTCAACAGTAGAGAATATGTCATCGCCCAGATTAGCATAATTCGCAGAAAAGTTGACATGATTTTTTTTGAAAATTTCATAATCAAATGTAATTCCTGCTTTGATAAAACTATTTCCGGAAATACTTAAGAAATCGTAACCGTAGAAATAGTTGAAATTATTTATTTTATTATAACCATAACCACCCAATATGTAATCGAAAAATGGAACACTGTCATTTCCAAAAGTCAATCCGGCATCTGCTTCAAATTTGAAAGTTGCCCTTCTGAATAAAGTATTGGCTACCGCAATTTCGGCTTTGGCCATAGAATAAGGTTTGAACGTGTTGGTATAATCTGAAGATCCTAAATAAGTTTGTACATCTGTAGAAAAAAACAATCCGGAATGCGGAAAGCTTTTATTGTCAAATGAATCGTATTTTAAATATCCAAAAACACTAAAATAACTGCTTTTGTCAATGATATTATCTGTGTTGGATAAAGTTGGCGAATTGATTTTTAAATACTTGTATTCTAATCCTCCTCCCATTAAAAATTTCTGCACAAAAATGGTCTGAAAATAAGCCTGATTACTAACATCCATAAAATCAACATTAATTAAATTGACATCTGGACTTGGTGAGGTTAAGTTTCCAATACTACTGGTTACGTTTCGGTTAAACTGATTTAGTCGCGAACGAAATCCAAAACTGATATTAAAGCCATTCTCGACATAATAGTTTAAATCATATCTGAAATTATCTCCTAAAATAATATCTAAAGAAGTAACATCATTTTTTAGAAAAGTCTTTTTATGCGTAAGATTCAATAAAATGGCGCTTTTATAAAGTCCGTCATAATGCAATCCTAATTTTAAATAGGTTTGGGTAGGATTCTCTTTTAGAACAAGATCCAAATCATCCTGTTTACCATCAGGTTGTAAGCAATAGGATATAGTACTAAAGTTTTGAGTAGCATTTAAATTATTGATCCCGGTTTTTAAATCACCATAAGTTATCGTACTTCCCGGCTTAAAACGAAGTTTACCATTGATGTATTCTTTAGTATAATTGTCTAATTGGTCGCTGTTTATTTTATTTATATGAACAGTATCCGTGCTGACTTTTAATTTTGGTTTTTTATAAAAATTATCTTCATTAACCAGTGATTTTATTTTTTCGTAGACGGCAAATGTAGCCTCTTCACCCTTTCTGATAATTTCCTCACCCCTATCAAATGAAATTACACCAAAATCACGAATATCAGGTTTTACATAAATATCAGTATCTTTTATTTTGCTTTTCATTTTATCAATCGACTGTAGATTGGTAATCTGAACTAAAATTCGGGTAGCGTTTTTAAGATTTTTTCGTTTCATTAAATCATCCTGAACATCAACACCAATAATTATATCGGCACCAAGATTTCGAACTTCATTGATGGGGTAATTGTTTACGACACCTCCATCAACTAATAAATTTCCATCAATTTCTACGGGAGTAAACAAGGATGGAAATGCAGAACTTGCCATCATAGCCTGAACCAGATTTCCTTTGTTTAGCAAAACCTCTTCACCAGTTTCGATATTGGTTGCAATACATAAAAATGGAGTGGGTAGTTTGTTGAAGTCGCGTACATGTCGCACATTTCTGGTTAGACTGCTTAATAAATTGTAATTATACATTCCTTTTGAAAGTGCTTCCGGAATACCAACTCTGAAATTACTAAAAGGTAAAACTATGGCATATAATTCATCATTTTTTTTGCCGTAGAAATTTTTAGAAGATCTTGGAATATAATCGTTTATTAATTCGTCGAAATTAGTTTGTTTGAAGATGGAGTCGATCTGGGCAGCATTGTATCCTGAAGCGTAAAGTCCGCCAATTACAGCTCCCATACTAGTTCCTCCAATATAATCAATTTTTATTCCGGCTTCTTCCAACACTTTTAAAACACCAATATGTGCAAAACCTTTGGCACCACCACCACTTAAGACCAAACCAATTTTAGGCCTTTTTACACTGTCTTTTTTTTGTTCCTGCGAAAATGAGTTTTGAGAATTGAAAAATAGTATCGTCAGAAAAATAAGTATGCTCCAAAAGCTTCCGCCAGTATTAGGGAAGGAAAAAAATCCCTTTGAACGGGTATTTGAAATGGAAATTTGAATTTGGCGCATAAAAAGATACTAGTTGGTTTTGTAAAAGTCGACAATTTTTTTTGCTTTTGATACTCCTATAACATCAGATATTTCTTTTTCTGAAGCTAATTTTAATCTTTTAACACTTTTAAAATGTTGTATTAAAGTCAGCATGGTTTTTTCTCCAATTCCGGGAATGCTTTCTACTGAGGAATTTAATGCAGCTTTGCTTCGTTTGTCACGATGAAAAGTGATTCCGAAACGGTGTGCTTCGTTACGTAATTGTTGGATCACTTTCAAAGTTTCTGATTTTTTATCCAGATACAATGGAATAGAATCTCCGGGATAAAAAAGTTCCTCCAGACGTTTTGCGATTCCGATAATCGCAATTTTTCCACGTAAACCTAAATCATCTATACTTTTTAAAGCTGCTGATAATTGTCCTTTTCCACCATCAATAATAATTAGTTGTGGCAAAGGTTCTTTTTCATCCAATAATCTTTTGTAACGACGATAGACAATTTCAGTCATCGAAGCAAAATCGTCCGGGCCTTCAACTGTTTTTACATTAAAATGACGATAATCTTTTTTACTCGCTTTTCCATCTTTAAAAACTACACAGGCGGCAACTGGATTTGTTCCCTGAATATTTGAGTTATCAAAACATTCTATATGTCGCGGTTCAACAGGCAAACGTAAATCTTTTTGCATTTGCGCCATGATTCGGTTAACGTGTCGATCCGGATCTACAATTTGCAATTGTTTTAGTTGTTCAATTCGGTAGAATTTAGCATTTCTGATCGATAAATCTAAAATCTGTTTTTTATCTCCAAGTTGGGGAACAGTTGTTTTAATTTTTTCCCCTAAATCAACTTCAAACGGAACAATAACTTCTTTTGATAATAAATGAAAACGTTCACGAAGTTCGATGATGGCTAATTCTAATAATTCTTCGTCGCTTTCGTCCAGCTTTTTCTTGATTTCTAAGGTATGCGAACGAATAATCGAACCGTGCGAAATTTGAAGAAAGTTAACATAAGCTGCACTTTCATCAGATACAATCGAGAAGACATCAACATTGGTAATTTTCGGATTAACAATCGTCGATCTTGATTGATAATTCTCCAGTACTTCTATTTTTTCTTTAATTTTTTGAGCTTCTTCAAAACGTAAATCCTGCGCATATTGATTCATTAAACGCTTGAAGTCCTTCATGCTTTCTTTGAAATTTCCTTTCAAAATTTCGCGAATAGCATCTACTTGTCGCTGATAATCTTCTAAAGATTCAATCCCTTCACAAGGTCCTTTGCAATTGCCAATATGGTATTCCAAACAAACTTTAAATTTACCCGAGTTGATGTTTGATGCACTCAAATCATAATTGCAGGTGCGTAAAGGGTATAATTCTTTGATTAACTCTAAAATTGTGTGGACGGTTTTGAAATTAGTATAGGGCCCAAAATATTCAGAGCCGTCTTTAACCATTCTTCGGGTAGAAAATATTCTCGAGAAAGGTTCTTTTTTGATGCAAAGCCAAGGGTAACTTTTATCATCGCGAAGCAATACGTTATAACGCGGTTGCAAGGTTTTGATTAGATTATTTTCTAATAAAAGGGCATCGGTTTCTGTCGGAACTACAATATGTTTTATGGTTACGATTTTTCGAACCAATACATTCGTTTTTGCCGTATCGTGAATTTTATTGAAGTAGGAGGAAACCCTTTTTTTTAAATTTTTAGCTTTTCCTACGTACAATATTTTTTCGTCTTTATCATAATATTGATACACACCGGGATTGTCCGGCAAGGTTTGAATTTGAAGTTCTAAAGACGGTTTTTGCATTCTGTTTTGTTTCTGAAGATGGTCGAAAAGCGATCTGGAAAACCATTTTGTTTTTCAGGTAAAGCTTAACATGGATTTAGAGTCAAATTTACGAAATCAAAAGAATAATTTCTATATTTAGATTTTATAATTCTATATGAAAAATAACAAACCCATGATTATTTTTGGCGAACCGGTTTTGCCAGGAGAAAGTAGAACGATAAACGTTGAGATTGCCCGATTGCACACGACTACAAAGCTTAATATTCCGGTAATTGTGCGTCGTTCTAAAATAGATGGTCCGGTGGTTTTATTCTCAGCCGGAATTCACGGCGACGAAATAAACGGAGTCGAAATTGTGCGTCAGCTCATTAGTAAAAAAATAAATCGGCCAACACGAGGAACCATCATTTGTATTCCAATCATCAACATGTATGGTTTTGTAAATAAATCAAGAGAATTTCCTGACGGCCGTGATTTAAATCGCGTTTTTCCCGGAAGTAAAAAAGGTTCTCTGGCGAGTCGTTTTGCATTTCATATTGTGGCTGAAATTTTGCCTGTTATCGATTATGCAGTCGATTTTCATGCCGGAGGAGCCAGCAGGTTTAATGCACCCCAAATTAGGATAACTGAAAATAATCCGGAATTAAAACTTTTGGCAGATGTTTTTAACGCGCCATTTACTTTATATTCAAAAAATATTACAGGCTCTTTTAGGAATACATGTGAAAAAGCAAATGTAAAAATGTTACTTTTTGAAGGAGGAAAATCATTGGATATTAATAATGCTATTGCGAATGAAGGTGTACTGGGAGTGAAGCGTTTGCTGAATTACCTGAACATGCTCGATCCAAAACAAGTTGTTGAAAAGGCTCTTTTTCCTTCAATTTATATCAAATATTCAGTTTGGTTACGGGCGAAATGTTCCGGATTATTGCACGATTATAATTTGATTGGGAAATTTGTAACAAAGGGAACTATCCTGGCGATTATAACTGATCCGTTTGGTAAATTCGAGCAAAAAGTAAAAGCACCACATGATGGTTACATCATCAACGCCAATCATTCGCCTATTGTTTATGAAGGCGATGCGATTTATCATATTTCTAAAACCCTTCCTGATGGAGACGAATAAAAAAGAATTACGCTTACACCATAAAAAACTTCGGGCAGGACTTTCAATAGATGATATCGAAGAAAAAAGTCTGGCTATTGCCAATGAAGTATTACAATTGCCTATTTGGAATAAAAGCTATTACCATGTTTTTCTTCCTATAGAAGAACAGAAAGAAGTTAATACCGAATATATTTTGCATCTCCTTTCAGGAAAAGACAAAGAAATTGTGGTTTCGAAAAGTGATTTTGAAACAAGAAAAATGGCTCATTTTTTATTGACGGATAATACCAAAATAAAGAAAAACGAATACAATATTCCGGAACCGGTGAATGGTTTACCAGTTCCATCTGAAACTATCGAAGTAGTTTTTGTACCGCTTTTGGCTTTTGATGTTTTTGGAAACCGTATTGGCTACGGAAAAGGTTTTTATGATAAGTTCTTAGCAGAATGTAAACCAGAAACCATCAAAATTGGTCTTTCGTTTTTTGAAGCCGTAAATCAAATAGACGATGTTTTTGAATCTGATGTGAAGTTAGATTACTGTGTGACGCCTGGTCTTGTATATAAATTTTGACCGAAAAGTTCGCAAGGAAAATTGATTTGGATTGTGTTGATTTTAAGTTCGCAAAGTTATCACTTAGGTAATTATTTGAATTGAATGATATAAATAAATTTATCTTTCCAGTCTTGAAAGTTAAAATATACTTATGTCAGTTGTGAAAATGAAAAATCCCAAACATCAATTTTACAATTGGAATTTGGGATTTTTATATTTTAATTTAAGAAATTTTATTTTACTTCTTTAATTGTTGAAGCATCAATCCAGCCTTCAGTTCCATCTGTTAATTCTATTTTTTTCCAATTTTGAAGTGTTTCTGTTACATACACTTTTGCACCTTCATGCAGTAAGAAAATCGCTGATCCTGCTTTTTGCGGTTCGCTTCTGACTTCGCTTACTTCTGAAAAAACAATTGCCGGGCGATCGTTGTCATAATGGTCTTTCTCTGACATTGCAGCTGCAACACTTAAAAGTACACCAACCAACAATACAAACATTCCAATGAAATATAATCTTTTTGAAAGCGTAAGCTGTGAAAAGTAATATCCAATAAAACTCAATAAGAAAAGAAAAGCAATCCCGACAGCAATTTTAGCCCAGGTATTATAATCGAAAATTCCTGTAAAGTTTTGAATTAGTTTTGCAAAACCAACTTTTGGTACTTCTTTAATTTCGTCAATAGTTAGTTTTTTGGCGAATTTTAAGTTGTTTAATGTCTGTTCATCATGTGGTTTTAAAACCAAAGCCTTTTCATAATTATAAATGGAAGGAGCGACTTTATTTAGTTTGTAATAACAGTTAGCCAAATTAAAATACAACTCAGCCGAATGTTCTTTATTTTCTTTAAGAACATTTTCATACTCCTGCGCGGCCTGTTCAAACTTGTTATCCTGATACAAAAGATTCCCTTTTTCAAAGCTGCTCTGAGCAAAGAAAACCTGAGTAATTAATAAAAAGAGATATACTATATTTTTCATTTTATTTTATTTAAACCTGACCAATATTTAAAACTAGTAAGGTTTGTTTTTTAAACTTTGCGAACTTAATTCAACACAATGCAAATAACTTTCTTAGCGCACTTTGCGATAAAATAGCCCTACCGGTTAAACAATCTGTTTTTCTAATTCAGAGATAATCAAAACAGCTTTATCAAAATCCTGCTGAATCGAAGCACTTGATGCCGGAGCATAACGTGCATACTCACAGTTTTCTGTCAAATTAATGAAATTTTGAACAGTTTCCGGATTCGCATTTCTGGACAATAATAATTCACGAATATTGTCTTTGCTCATTTCTGAAGTTTCAATATGCAGTTTAGCTTTCAGGAAATTGTGCATCGCTTTCTCCAACGCAATATAAAATGGCTCTTTGTTGTTAAGCTGTTTTTTAGCTTCAGATAGATATTTCTTGGCCAACTTATTGTTCATTTTAACTCGGTTTCCGAAAACATCACTGTCAATTGCTTCTTTTTTCTTCTTAGCCAAAACTATAATTGGTAAGATTAAGAAAGGTGCCAACAACAATCCATAATATAAATTCGAACCATAGAAGTCATTTTTAGTCATTGAAACTAAAGTAGTTTTTGGTTTGATGTATTTGAATTGCTCTGTTTTCGTAATAACGTTTTTAGCCGCATTTGCCGTTGCGTTTGCTTCTGCCTGCATTGGTCCGTCTAAAACATCAACTGTAATTTCCTGAGAAGTTATAGTTTTGTATGATCCGGAACTCAAATCAAAATAAGAAAACTGCATTGGTTTTATAACATATTTTCCTTTGTATTGCGGAATAATAGTATACTTGTCCGAAATTTTTCCTGACATTCCAGACAATGCAGTGGTTACTTTTTCGTCATGGACAGGATCGTACATTTCTAATGCATTTGGTACAACCGGTTTTGGAAGTGTAAACAACTTCATGTTTCCGCTTCCTGCAGCACTTACGACCAAATCAAGACTTTCTCCATTTTTTAAAGTAGTTTTTGAAGGCGTAACCGTAAAATTGAATTTACCAACAGCTCCTGTGAAACCTTCTGGTTTACTAGTTTCGGGAAGTGGTCTTACATTAATGGTTTTAGCTCCCGCCGAAACAACTTTATTGTCCTCAGACAGAATCATTTGGCCAAACATGTCGCGGCGATTTGTGGGTAGTTGTACCCCAATATCGAGTGAAAGAGGTTCAATTGTGAGTTTTCCTGATTTTTGCGGATATAAAATGGTTTTTTTCAATACCACAAAATAGCATTTTTGTCCTCTATAACTTCCTTCTTCAATAGCTAACTGTTTGATTTCTATATTTTGATTCCAGAAATCATTGTATTTTGGTTTTCCAAGTTCTTTAAAACCGGTAACATTAATATTGTTGAAGTATAATTTATAAACCACTGTAATCGGTTCATTCAGATACGGATTTGTTTTTGAAATTTCAGCAACCAAATTCAAAGTTTCACTTCCTGCACCGCCTTGCTGTCTAGGGTCATTTGGATCTCTTTCTTCGGCAACAGCATTTGTTACAACAATCTTTTGAGGAGTTGTTTTGTATTTCTGGCCATTAAACTCGATTGCAGCCTGTTTAATGGTTAAAGTTCCTTTTTGCGCTGGTTGTAATATATAAGAATATATTTTTTGAAAAGAGCTTCTTCCGTTAACCCAGGATTGACTTATTTGCTGACTTGGTCCTGCTACAATTCTAAATCCGTCAAATGAAGGCTGTTCGAAGTTATCTCCGTCAACATTCATGATAAAGTCAATACGAAGTCTCTCGTTTATACCAAGCGAGTTCTTGCTTACTCTGGCTTCAAATTGAACTTGAGCCATAAGCCCTTGAAAAGTGAATAGTAATAGAATTAAATATCTTTTCATTAATTGTTTAATCGTTTTTTAGTTTAACTGTTTAATCGTTTGTTTATTGTTAAATTGTTGTTTTCAAGTTGAAGAAACAAATTAACGATTAAACGATTAACCAAATTTTACCAGTCTTTTTCTGTTTTCTTAGGACTTCCTTTTACTTTTTGAGCATTTACTTTGTCCTGAATTTTCTTTTCTTCGTTGTTAACGGCGTCTAATAAATTCTGAACACGTTCTTTTGAGATGCCGCCAGGTTGTGGTTTTGGTTCTCCTTTGTTGTCTGATTTATCATCTTTCTTCGGATCATTTTTACCATCTTTTTTATCCTTGTCTTTATCGCCTTTATCGTCTTTTTTATCCTTGTCTTTGTCTTTGTCCTTGTTTTTATCTTTGTCCTTGTCCTTATCTTTATTTTTGTCCTTGTCTTTATCTTTGTCCTTATTCTTATCCTTGTTTTTGTCGTTTTTCGGAGGATTTTCTTTTAATTTTTGTTTGGCCAAAGCATAATTATAACGCGTTTCATCATCTGTAGGGTCGTTACGCAAAGCTTCTTTATACGCTTCAACGGCTTGTGTATAATCTTTCTCTTTCATGAAAACATTTCCTAAATTATGAAATGCTTTATGTTTTTCAGGTCTTGTTTTTGCGTTTTTAATGGCACTTCCATAAGCGAATTTTGCTTCAGAGGCTTGATTCTGTCTGTAAATAGTATTTCCTAAGTTATAAGAAGCTGCTGCTTTCTTTGGGAATTTTGACTTCGAAATTCTATAATTTGCTTCAGCATCAACAAATTTATTCTGCTTATATTCTTCATTGGCATCCGGCAATGTCTTGTCTTTTTCCTGAGCTGAAACAGCTAAAGAAAACGTTAGTAAAATATAAAGAAGTAAATTTTTCATTCTAATTTTTTATGTTTTTGTTTGCCGCGAATTACCCTAATTATTACTAATTAGATTGTTTTTCTCAGTGGCGAACTTTATTATTTCTTTTCGTTAAATAAATTCAATTCTTTTATCCAGTTTGTTTTTCTTTCCAAAAGGAAAATATCGACAAACAACAATAAGAATGCAAAGCCCAAAAACCACTGAAATTGTGATTGAAAATCGGCCATTTGTGTCGCTTCAAATTCTGTTTTCTGAATGTTATTTAATGCATTTTTTATATAATCTAAAACTTCTTTGGTACTTCCGCCATACACATAACCACCTTTTGTAGCTTTTGCAATTGCTTTCAGCCCGTCCTGATTTAGTTTTGTAATAACAACTTCTCCATTTTGATCTCTTTGGAAGCTTTTTACAATCCCGTTTTCTTTTAACGGAATAGTTCCTCCTTTTTCTGTTCCGATACCAATCGTAATGATTTTCATTCCCAATTTGTTAGCTTCTTCCGCTGCTGCAGAAGCACCTTCAGAATGATCTTCTCCATCAGAAATCAAAATCAGTAACTTGCTTGTTTTGCTTTTTTCATCGAAATAGGTTGATGATAATCGGATTGCGTCATCCAATGAAGTTCCCTGAGACGAAACCATATCCGGAGTCATACTTTGCAAAAACATTTTAGCTACACTATAATCGGTTGTAATGGGCAAAACTGGGAAAGCACTTCCTGCATAGGCAACAATTCCAATTCGGTCACTTCCTAAATTATTAATGATTTGCGAAACCAATTGCTTACTTTTCTCTAAACGACTTGGCGCCACATCTTCGGCCAGCATACTTTTTGAAACGTCGACTGCAAAAACAATATCGATACCTTCACGTTTTACCGTTTCCATTTTAGTCCCAATCTTCGGATTCACTAATCCAATAATCAAACATGCAAGTGCTAAAAGCAGTATAGATAATTTTAATACAGGTTTAAAGACAGAACGTTCCGGGCTCAGTCTTTTTACCATTTCCAAATCACCAAATTCGCGTTGTTTTTTTCTTTTCCAATACATATTGAAAAGGAAAATACACACCACAATTGGGAGTAAGAATAAAAGGTATAAATATTTTTTTTCGTCTAATTCCATTTTTTAATTCTAGTTTTCAGTCGCAGTTTTCAGTCGCAGTTTTCAGCTGTAAACTGTAAACTGTGACTGCGACTAAAGTATTAAATAAAGCTTCTGTAAACTGTATTTCTTAAACCAACTTCCAACAATAATAAAAAGGCTGCCAGTAAAACAAAACCTCTGTATTTTTCGTCGTAATCATAGAATTTTAATTCCTGAATTTCTGTGGTTTCTAATTTATTGATCGCGCTGTAAATTTGAGCCAATCTATCGTTGCTTGTTGCTCTAAAATAGGTTCCTTCGGTTTTACGGGCGATACTTTTCATTAATTGTTCGTCGATTTCAACTTTTTGCATTTTGAATAAAAAACCTCCGTTTGGAGCGTATGCATAAGGAGATGGTGCCATTCCGTTGCTTCCAATTCCTATTGTGTACACTTTTATTCCATATTGTTTCGCAATATCAGCTGCCGTTTCAGGTTCGATAAATCCGGCATTATTAACACCGTCAGTCATCAAAATGATTACACGACTTTTCGCCTTACTGTCTTTTAATCTGTTTACGGCTGTTGCCAGTCCCATTCCAATTCCGGTTCCGTCCTGTAAAGCGGTATCGTACTTGATATCTTTTATAGCTTCAAGAATAATTGCTTTATCACTTGTAACAGGCGTTTTGGTATACGCTTCAGAAGCATATAAAACCAATCCGATTCTGTCATTTGGTCTTTCTTCAACAAATTCTCCGGCAACTCTTTTTAAAGCCTCCATACGGTTTGGCTTTAGATCTTTTGCCAGCATACTTCCAGAAACGTCAATTGCCATTACAATATCAATTCCTTTTGTTGTTTTAGTCTGATTGCTGATATCAACTGTTCTTGGTCGAGCCAAAGCTATAATCAATGAACTTAGCGCAATAATCCTGAATATGTATAAACAAGGTTTTAATTTCGTTAATAAGGATTCGCTGTTTTTAAAACCCTGAGTTGAACTCATTTTTAAAGTAGGCGATTGCTGATTGCGTTTCCAGAAAAACCAAGCAATTGCAATTGGAATTAAAAGAAACAACCAAAAAAATTCTGGATTTAAAAAAGTTATCTTTTCCATTAATTGCTCGCTTTTTGAAGTTCAACAGAATTTAAAATTCGGGCTGTAATGTCATTTGCATAAGTATCGCCTTCCTGATGTAAAATCATAATTTGTTGTAATCCCTGATCTTGTTTAAAAAGCAAAATTTCATAATATGCTTTTGTGCTTGTTTTATCAATTGGATTTAGGACTGTCATTGTTCCATATCCTTTAAGTCCTTGAATACCTGCGTTAGTCTGAAAATCTTCTTGTTTCACAATAATATTTTGTCCGCCCTGAGCTTCAATTATTTTTAAAGTACCTTCTAAGGTTTTTGCTAAATCAAGTTCAACAGGATTTTTAAATTTACTGGTTGAAACGGTAACATAGAAATTGTCAATCATACTTCCGTAGGCAAAAAGCTGCATTTCTTTAATCAAAGCCATCGCTTCTTTAGGCAATACTTTTTGCGTATCCATTCGTTTTAAAACCTTAGGAGTTTCAATTAAAACAGCCGGATTTCCGTAGGCACTTTTTACCCATTCGCCTTCTAATAATTCTTTGGATGGATGACCAATGATGTTGTCTTTAACATAAGTGAAACCTTTTGTTACAATGAAGAAAGTAGTTGTGGCAAACAATAAAAACAATACGGTTCCAACTGTGATTGCAATACGTTTGTTACGTTTTTTTCTTAGTTGAATTTTGATTTGCTTTTGTTTCTGCGCTTCATTCAATAATTGATCTTCTTCTTCAGCCGGAACTTCGGTCGGGATTGCATTATCAAGTGTTAAAATTACTTTTTGAATTTTATTTCTGTCATCCGTAATTTCAAAATCCAAAGGTTTTGATTTTGCAAATTTTACTAAATCCGCCTGACGTAAAACGCGTTCTAAGTTCTCAACGGTTTCAGGTGTCAGCGTCATTTTCTTTTTAGTAGAAGCCAAACGTATTGCCTGAATCAATTCAGAAGTAGTGCTTTCCATTGCCGGAATATGAATTGCTTCTTCAATATAATTACGCGCAATATCCGTTAGTTCACTATAATATTCTTTGATTTCACCTTTTTGAACTAATTCTTTAGATTCCAGGTTATTCAATAAGCTTGTTGCTTTTTCGATAGGTGTTTTATAAACTTCTTCTTCGATTTTTTTCTTCTGATATTTTTTTACGTACCAATATACAAAAGCACCGATTGCGAGAATTACAATTACAATGAGAACATAAATCCACCAATCGTTGTTGCTGTCTGCACTGGAAATGTCTTTGATGTCGTACATTTTTTGTTGTAATGTATCGACTTTTACATTGGCTACTTCAACACGAATAGAATCTGATAAATAAGGTTTTTTATCAATTAAAATTTTGATACTCGGAATGGTATATTTTCCTGAATCAAATTGGGTTAAGCCGTATTTTTTGATCAGTTCGTAAGTATCATTTTTCTTAACTGTATCAACTGGGTACGATTGAATTACTTCTAAAGGACCTATGTTTTTTAGTTTAGGAAAAACAACTTTCGATTTTGAGCTTACAACCGTTTTAAGCGTTAACTTAAACTCGGCTCCAATTTTATTTTTTGTAGTATCAATACTTGTTTCAACTTGTTTTTGTTGTGCAAAAACAGCTGAAGTAAGCAAAAAAAGAAATATGTAAAATTTTAATTTCATTTGATTTTTGATTCAGATTTTAGTCTAAAACGAATGCTTATTTTTGAAAATTTATTTTTTTGAAACCTGATAATCGTCGAAATTTCAAATTAACGGGACTTGAAATAACCGAGTAATTTTGTCACGTAATTTTCATCGACTCTCGTATTCACAACACCAGCTCCTGATTTACTGAAAATATCTTTGAAATAATTGACTCTGTCGTGATAATGTTTTTCGTAATTCATTCGCACCGATTTTGAGCCCGTGTCGACCAATTGAATTTTTCCGGTTTCAGCATCCAGCATACTTACCATTCCTAAATTCGGGATTTTTTCTTCGCGGATATCATAGACACGAACACCTGTAATGTCGTGTTTTTTAGAAGCAATTTTTAAGGTCTGTTCGTAATTTTCAGACATGAAATCGGAAATCACAAAAACAATAGCTTTCTTTTTTTGGGTTCCTGATAAAAACTTTAGAGCTTGCGAAATATCCGTTTTGTGGCTTTTTGGTTCAAATTCGATTAATTCACGAATGATTCTCAAAACGTGCGAACGGCCTTTTTTTGGTGGAATATACAATTCGACATTATCAGAAAATAATATTAATCCAATTTTGTCATTGTTTTGCGTAGCCGAAAAAGCCATCGTTGCCGCAATTTCGGTGACGATGTCTTTTTTGAATTGACTTTTTGAACCAAAACCTTCTGAACCCGAAATATCGACCATTAAAACCATGGTCAATTCGCGTTCTTCTTCAAAAACTTTTACGTGGGCTTCGTTGTAGCGTGCGGTTACATTCCAATCGATGTTACGAATATCATCGCCATATTGGTATTGACGCACTTCGCTAAAAGTCATACCGCGTCCTTTAAATGAAGAATGGTACTCTCCCGAAAAGATATGATTACTCAGTCTTTTGGTTTTGATTTCTATTTTCCGTACTTTTTTTAAAAGCTCTTTTGTATCCATTTCTTTAGTTTTCAGTCGCAGTTTTCAGTCGCAGTTACTTGTAATATGTTCACTGTGACTGAAAACTGAAAACTATTTTTAAGGTACTTCAATCTCGTTTACGATTTTGTTGATAATGTCTACAGAAGTAATGTTTTCGGCTTCAGCCTCATACGTTATTCCAACTCTGTGACGTAAAACATCATGTACAACTGCACGAACGTCTTCTGGAATTACATAACCACGACGTTTGATGAAGGCGTAACATTTTGCTGCATTAGCTAAATTGATACTTCCACGTGGTGATGCTCCAAAACTGATAAGAGGTTTTAAGTCTGCAAGTTTGTATTTCTCTGGATAACGAGTAGCAAATATGATATCTAAGATGTATTTTTCGATTTTTTCGTCCATGTACACTTCGCGAACCGCTTCCTGCGCACGCAAAATTTGTTCTACTGAAACTACAGGATTTACTTTTTCGTAACTTCCTTTTAAGTTTTGACGAATTACAAAACGTTCTTCATCAATTTTTGGGTAGTCAATTACGGTTTTCAACATAAAACGATCGACTTGTGCTTCAGGAAGCTGGTATGTTCCTTCTTGCTCTACCGGATTTTGAGTTGCCAATACTAAAAACGGACGATCTAGTTTGAAAGTCGTGTCACCAATAGTAACTTGTTTTTCCTGCATTGCCTCTAAAAGTGCTGACTGAACTTTGGCAGGAGCACGGTTAATCTCATCGGCAAGTACGAAATTGGCAAAAATTGGCCCTTTTTTAATAGAGAATTCGTTTGCTTTGATGTTGTAGATCATTGTCCCGACAACATCGGCAGGTAATAAATCCGGAGTAAACTGGATACGGCTGAAAGAACCCTGTACCGCTTGCGACAAAGTATTTATCGCTAAAGTTTTGGCTAATCCCGGAACACCTTCCAATAAAATATGCCCTTGACCCAAAAGTCCAATTAATAAACGCTCGACCATATGTTTCTGGCCCACAATAACTTTGTTCATTTCCATTGTAAGAAGGTCTATAAAAGCACTTTCTCTTTCAATTTTTTCATTTATCGCTCTAATGTCTAAAGTCGTTGTATTTTCTTCCATATAAATATTTTTAAAAAGCCTTTTTAAACCTTTGATTTTTACGCCTCGTTTTTGAGAGTGCAAATTGAATATTTTTTGAGAAGTAAGATGTTAAAGAATGGTTAAAACTTCGACCAATGCGCTAATTTTAAGGACGAATTGTGAATCTATTTTTATATTTTTAAGAACTTTGATGATTATGCTTTACAAAAGCATATTTATTACCAAAAATAACGCAATAAAACCATGAGCAAAACAACGTTATCGCCTATTATTTCAGGCACTATGAATTGGGGAGTTTGGGATAAAAACCTTACAACTAAAGAAATGGAAAACATGATACAGATCTGTATCGAAAACAAAATTACCACTTTTGACCACGCCGATATTTATGGATCTTATACCACAGAGGCCGATTTTGGAAAAGCTTTCCACGCAAGTAAAATTTCAAGGGAAAAATTACAGTTAATTACCAAATGTGGAATTCAGATGATTGCTGAAAAACGACCGGAAAATAAAATAAAACACTATGAATATTCGAAGGAATATATTATTTGGTCTGTTGAAGAATCGCTTAAAAAACTAAAAACAGATTTTATTGATGTTTTTTTATTGCACAGGCCAAGTCCGTTAATGCAGGCCGATGAAATTGCTGAAGCAGTTGAGAAATTAAAATCGGAAGGGAAAATTATTGATTTTGGACTTTCAAATTTTACGAGTTCACAGACAGAATTAATTCGTTCGAAAACCGAAGTAAGCTTTAATCAGGTGCAATTTTCGGCAACACATTATGAAGCAATGACGGATGGAAGCTTAGATTATATGCAGACACATGAAATTCGACCATTGTCATGGAATCCGCTTGGAACGGTTTTTAGAGAAGATACAAAAAAGACACGCCGTTTGAAAAAATTACTTTCTGAACTGGTTCAGAAATACAGTTTTGGTTCAGATACACTTTTATTGGCCTGGATTTTAAAACATCCTGCAGGTGTGATTCCAATTGCGGGCACAGTAAATATTGCCAGAATTCAGTCATTAGTAAAAGCGGTAGAATTAGAAATGGATAAAGAAGACTGGTTTGCGATCTGGACAGAAAGTATGGGTGACGATGTGCCTTAATTTTTAGTATTCAGTTTACAGTTTTTAGTGTTCTGCTAAAATGGTATTAAAAAAAAATATTTACCACAGATTAAAGGATTCTCACAGATTGAAAAATCATTTTAATCCTTTAATCTGTGGCTTTAAAAAATTAAACATATAAAAACATAGATTTTATTGTTTAAAGAAAGTAAAAATAAACGACCAGTCATTTACACATAGCTATGTGTTTTCATGCAAAGTGAAATGCCTTTTTTTTAAGCTTTTTAAACTATGTCTCTATGTGTTAAAAATAAAACACAACAAGAATGAAAAAAACAGTTTTGATTACTGGAGCGACTAGCGGAATTGGAAAAGCAACTGCGCAAATAATGGCAAAAAAGGATTATAAAGTAATTCTTTGTGGAAGACGTAAGGAACGTTTGGCAGAGCTTGAGAAAGAACTTTCTGAATTTACAGAAGTACATTCACTTTCTTTTGATGTTCGTGATAAAGAGGCAGTTTTCTCAACAATCAATTCATTGCCAGCAGAATTTTCACAAATTGACGTTTTAATTAATAATGCCGGAAATGCACACGGTTTAGATCCAATTCAAAATGGAAATGTTGACGATTGGGATGCCATGATTGATATTAATGTAAAAGGACTTTTGTACGTTTCGAAAGCGATAATTCCCCAGATGATACAAAGAAAAGCGGGACATATTATCAATATTGGTTCCATTGCCGGTAAAGAAGTGTATCCCAACGGAAATGTATATTGCGCTTCAAAACACGCTGTCGATGCCATTAACAACGGAATGCGAATGGATTTAAATCCATACGGGATTAGAGTTGGAGCAATTCATCCGGGAATGGTTGAAACCGAATTTAGTGAAGTTCGTTTTAAAGGCGATGCAGACAGAGCGTCGAATGTCTATAAAGGTTTAGATGCCTTGCAAGCGGAAGATATTGCAGATATAATTCATTTTGTAGTGTCCAGAAAATACCATGTTAATATTGCAGATTTGATCGTGTACCCTACAGCACAGGCTTCGGCAACGATCGTAAAAAAGAATATTTAGATTTTTTTCATGATAATATTTATAAAACAAGTCCCAGAGGGACATCATGTTTATAGATATTTATAATTTATTCGATAGAACCCCCTCGGGGTGGAATATTTATTGGGTATGAAATATCGGGAATATCGCTCCGCTGGAGCTTTGTTTTATTGATGTGTCTTAGCTATAAACATGTTGCTCCGCTGGAGCTTTATTATTGGTTATATTAATGTTTAAAATTTTAGATTGTTAGACTTTATATAAATTAGATTAATTTAGAATTCGAAGTTCAACAATCTAAGAAGTCTAAAAATCTAAGCCAGTCTAACATCTAAAAAGAATGATCAACAAACGCCTTTTAATAAAAAACCTGCTCGCTCATAATGATGAGAGCAGTTTTTATGATAAAAAAAGGCAGTTGAATCTGCACTCCCGTGAAGGAAAAGGAAAATTTCTCAAACACATTTGTGCATTATCCAATTCAAATCCAACCAATAATTCTTATATAGTTGTTGGAGTTGAAGATCAGGATAATGAGATTGTTGGCGATGATTTCTTTGATGATAGTCGAATTCAGAATCTCGTCAATGCTTTTTTAGAAAATCCTCCTAAAATTCAATACGAAAATGTACCGTTTCCGAATCTTCCAAAAGATAAAGTAATCGGATTGGTTACTATTAAACCCAAGAATAAAATTTCGTATTTTAAAAAAGGAATTCACACGATATTAGCCAATAGTGTTTTTATTAGGCGCGGGAGTAATTCAGTTCCTGTTGAAGGCGAGATAGAGAAGAATTATCAAAATACAGAAACAGTTATTGGGATTGAAAATAGTTCCCGAAATAGCATTCAATATACACTCGATGGTGTTATTGACTTTATGAATTTCAGGCATAAAGATATGTCACCGAAATATCACGTTTTTAAAGAGTTATTTGTGATATGCTGGGCTGGAGTTCCTAAAAAATCGCGTGATAAAGCCTTTCTTTCCAGAGTTGATATTGAATTGATTAACGAACAAATCAAGCTTTTTTATTCGGCACAAGATGTTGTAACGATTATTTTTGATGATGATAGTTTTACGATAACTGAATATGTTCCGTTAGGATTGAATGATAAAACAAGTTATTATCCGTTAGAAGAACAAACCATTCGTTTCTTTGATAATGGTTATTACAAAATCGATCGAAAAATGCTTTTTCAGCCACCTGAATTTAATCGAAAAATGCTGTATCATATTTACAATTCGAATATAGCATTACTTCAGAAACTGCAGAAAGGTTTAACTTTATCAGAACGAGAATTAAGTGATCTTGAAAATCTTCCTTCCACTTTTATGATCTGCCATTTGAATGGTTTTGATGACGCAAAGCAGAAATTAATTGATGCTAAATTGCTTTTAAAACCTTTTTCGCAAGTGTACTTGTCTTTTAAGGAAGCTTTAAGGATTCTTCGAAAAATGAAATATGATTTTCAGGAAGGTACAAAGTAACAAAGGTGCAAAGCGACAAAGGTTTCTTGTAGAGGCACACGGTAGTGCGTCTAAAACAAAGTAAGAAGTTTTATTGAATTGCCTCCAGCTTATCCGAATTATTTCTTCAACAAATTACTGATACAATAAATATTGATTCACTTCATCATAAGGAAATAGAAGCTCTTTTGGGCCATCGGCATAGGATGCCGCTTCATAAGAGTTGTAATATAAAAGCAGTCCTTCTTCTGTATAGAAAATATTCTGAGGTAATTGAAATTTGTCATTTTCGAACATTAGACCTGTTGCGTTAATGTTTGCTTTTGAAGGAATTTTATATTTCTCGCGGAATGTTTTTTCGGCGAAAGCCTTAAATTCTTTCTCATTTTTAAAAATTTGATCAGAAAAAATGATTTTTCCTGTTTTTGGATCAAATAATAGAGAACGATATCCCTGATAACCATGTGCGCCACCGGTAAAAGTATAATGATCAATTTTTATATTAATAATTTGACTTGATTCAAATTCTACATTTCCT
Organism: Flavobacterium frigidimaris; assembly: GCF_002217275.1. Lineage (NCBI taxonomy): Bacteria > Pseudomonadati > Bacteroidota > Flavobacteriia > Flavobacteriales > Flavobacteriaceae > Flavobacterium > Flavobacterium frigidimaris. The sequence continues at coordinate 209,391 of NZ_MUGV01000001.1, read as the reverse complement.
TTAATTTTACCTTCCCACCCAAAAGTTTCATTTGGAAATTTTTCGTGCATTTCTTCATAAGACTCAATAAAAGAGTTTGTCAATGCGTTGTAGTCATTTGGTTTTACTGGCTTTTCTCCAAAATAAACAATTTCTTTTACGACTGAAAATATTTTTTTGTTAATGCTATCTGCCACAACAGGAGCATTTTTTGCAATCGGAATGTCAATCGTAATTATTGGGCAATCTGTTTTGCAAGGCAGGATAGATTTTTTTTCAAATGTTATCTTTTCAAATGAAAGCTCTTTGTTGCAACTAGTGAATATTAAAAACAAAGAAACTAAATAAGTATACGGTTTCATATATCTAAGAGTTATTTGTTAAGGGTCATAAATGGTATCGCATTTTATTTGTGTTTTTTTTGCTTTCGCAAAGCTCTGGTTATTTGCGATTTCATAACTTAAACTGTTAATTATATACAAAGGTAAGAAGTTGTGTCAGGATTAAAATAAATTAAACGGTAAATTTGTAGTCTAAAATAGCGTTTTAAAAACATAACTATATGAAATTCAATACTAAAGTGATTCATGGTGGTCAGCATCATGACCCAAGTACAGGAGCAGTAATGCCTCCTGTATATCAAACTTCAACTTATATTCAGACAAGTCCAGGACAACCTTTGGGGGATTACGAATACAGCAGAGCTTCAAATCCAACCCGTACAGCATTAGAAAATGCTTTGGCTAGTATTGAAAATGGTACTCGCGGATTGGCTTTTTCATCAGGATTAGCAGCTACCGATTGTATTTTAAGAGGATTGAAAGCAGGAGATGAAGTCATTGCAATGGATGATTTATATGGAGGAACTTACAGAATGTTTTCAAGAATTTACAAAGATTCCGGAATTAAATTTCACTTTGTTGATATGACTGATATCACAAAATTGAAGTCATTAATCAATGAAAATACAAAGCTGATTTGGGTAGAAACGCCAACAAATCCATTAATGAAATTGGCTGATATCGAAGAAGTAGCTAAAATCACAAAAGCGAATAATATTTTATTTGCTGTTGATAATACTTTTGCAACGCCTTATTTACAAAAACCACTTGATTTAGGAGCTGATATTGTCATGCATTCTGCAACAAAATATTTAGGAGGACATTCTGATGTTATTGCGGGAGCTTTAATTGTAAAAGATGAAGCTTTAGGAGAGCAATTGCATTTTCAGCAATTTGCAACCGGTGCGACATTGGGGCCAATGGATAGTTTTTTGGTTTTAAGAGGAATCAAAACCCTTTCGTTAAGAGTGCAAAGACACTGTGAAAATGGAGAAAAAGTAGTGGAATATTTAACAAAACATCCAAAAATAAAAACGGTTTATTATCCAGGATTGCCAAGTCATCCGTTTCATGAAATTGCTAAAAAACAAATGAAAGCTTTTGGAGGAATGGTTTCATTTACATTCGTTTCTGGTAAAAAGGAAGATTCGATTAGTTTTTTAGAAAAATTAAAAGTATTCACTTTGGCAGAATCATTAGGTGGAGTTGAATCATTAGCCAATCATCCGGCTTTGATGACGCATGCTTCAATTCCGGCAGACAAAAGAGCCGAAGTTGGTATTACCGATGATTTAGTTCGATTAAGTGTTGGTATTGAAGATGCTGAAGATTTAATTGCCGATTTAGAACAGGCACTAGCATAAAAAGATAAATTCTAAAATAAAAAAAATCCCAAATTCCAATCATAATCATTTTGGAATTTGGGATTTTATATTTGGGGATGTCTTTAAAATTCTAAGTAATAAATATATCCTACATTGAACCAAACTTGCGAATCGTTCGATTTGTTTTCTTTATAAAGATCTTTATTTGGGTTTAGGCCATCAACCCAGTCAGAACTGAATCCTTGATAACGGGCTTCAAACATAAGATCGCTCATTGTTGTTAATTTGTAGTGAACTCCAATACCTGCGGTAACCGAAGCAACTATTCCGTTTTCACTAGAAAAACCATAGGGACGACCGTCTGAAGGCGTTAAGTATTTTGGAAATGTAGTTTGAGGAAGTCCTAATGTACCCAATCTCGAATCAACTTTAGTAGAATAGTAACTAACCTGAAATCCCAAACTTACGTAAGGGCTAAAGCCGCCAATTGTATTTTCAAAATCATGAATTTTCATGAACGGTGAATATTCCAATTGAGCTCCAAGGTTGACTAGTGTAGAACTACCGTGCATTGCTCTAAGATGTTGAACAAGGTTTTTGAATTTTTCTCTTTCTACCCATTCACCAAAATGTTCTAATTTGGTTGTGTTAAAAGATAATTCGGATCTTACTTTGAAGTGTTCTGAAAAAAAACTTTCATGATTGTTATTGGCAGAAAAGTTGATAAAGTGAACAATTCCAACTCCAATTCCGGTATTTCCAACATTAGTCTTAAAATCATGTCTTTGACCATAATCAGATTGAAAAGTCAAAGGTCCGAATACTATTCCTACTTCTTGTGCAATACCTTGCGCTGTCGATGTTGTTGAAATTCCGATGAAGGCGAATAATGTGAGTATTATAGGTTTAAGCATGTTTTGGGGGCTTTCAAATCATGGCAAATATATAAAAAACATGTACGATTCAAAATAATATATTCGTCTATTAAAAAATAAGTAGCAAAATACTTAATTTGTTAACTTTAAGCTGGTTGTTTTGATGTAAAATAAGTAGTGTAAAATGCTATTGTAGATAAAGTTTGAAAAATTAACAATTCAATGTTGAGATCTAAAAAAAATCACATTAGATCAGCATTTTGTTATATCTTTGTACGTTGAAACGAAAACGTTTTCTTAAACGTATTTTCTTATTTAATTGAGCGAAAATTAAAATAATTTATCTGAATAATTTATTTAAAAATGGAACAAAAAATAAATGAATTTATGGCTCTTGTAGAGTCAAAGAATCCAAACGAGCCAGAGTTTCTTCAAGCCGTTAGAGAATTTGCAGAAACAGTAATTCCATTTATTGCAGAGCGTAAAAAATACGATGGAAAAAACTTACTTCTTAGAATTGCCGAACCAGAACGTTCTATAATATTTAGAGTTCCGTGGGTTGACGATAGAGGAGAAATAATTGTAAACAGAGGTTTTAGAATTCAGATGAACTCGGCAATTGGACCTTATAAAGGCGGAATTAGATTTCATCACTCTGTGAACCTATCAGTTTTGAAATTCTTAGCTTTTGAGCAGGTTTTCAAAAACAGTTTGACTACACTTCCAATGGGTGGTGGAAAAGGTGGTTCTGATTTTGATCCGGAAGGAAAATCTGATGCTGAGGTTATGCGTTTTTGTCAATCTTTCATGACGGAATTATGCCGTCATATTGGTCCTGATTTAGATGTACCAGCAGGGGATATTGGGGTTGGAGCAAGAGAAATTGGATATTTATTTGGTCAATATAAAAGAATCAGAAATGAATTTACAGGTGTTTTAACCGGTAAAGGAATTGCTTACGGAGGATCATTAATCAGACCTGAGGCTACAGGATACGGAGTTGTTTATTTTACAGATCAAATGTTGCGTACAATCGGGCATGACATTAAAGGTAAAAGAGTGGCAATTTCAGGATTTGGAAATGTGGCTTGGGGAGTAGCGTTAAAAATAAATGAATTAGGAGGGAAAGTATTGACTATTTCTGGTCCTGATGGATATATTTATGATGAAGAAGGAATCTCTGGCGAAAAAATCGATCATATGCTTGAAATGAGAGCTACGGGTGATAACAGAGCAGAGGTTTACCTTCAGAAATATCCAAATGCTGTTTTTCATAAAGGAAAAAGCCCATGGGAAGTAAAAGTTGATATTGCAATTCCATGTGCGACTCAAAATGAATTAAACGGTGAAGATGCCCAAAAATTAATCGACAACGGTGTTTTGTGTGTTACTGAAGCGGCAAACATGCCGTCTACCTTAGATGCAATTAAATTATTCTTAGACAATAAAGTGTTATTCGCTCCAGGAAAAGCAGCTAATGCTGGTGGTGTTGCAGCATCTGGATTAGAAATGACGCAAAACTCAATTCGTCTAAACTGGACAAGTGAAGAAGTTGATTTGAGATTAAAAGATATCATGGTTGGCATTCACAACCAATGTAAAAAATACGGTGTTGGCGAAGATGGTTATGTAAACTACGTAAAAGGAGCGAACATTGCCGGATTTGTTAAAGTTGCTGATGCTATGCTTGCACAAGGAGTAGTATAAAAATTTGTTTTAGTTATAGGATGCCTTCATTTGTCGAAAGATAAATCGAAGGCATTTTTTATTTGTAAAAGAACAAAATTCAAATACTTTCGTTTGTATTATATTTGCCTATCTGAATATTAAATAATGAAGAAAAAGTTTCTCTATATTTTGTTACTGCTTTTTATGCAAATTAGTTTTGCGCAAAATAATCTGTCGTGGCAAGGCTACTTTTCATTTAATGAGATAAAAGATATTTCAGAATCTTCGACAACAGTTTATGCAGCTTCAGAAAATGCTTTGTTTTCTAAAAATGCCGCAACAAATACAGCGAAAACAACTACTACAGTCGACGGACTTTCTGGTCAGACCATTTCTGCAGTATATTATAGTGAAGCATTTAAAAAAACAATAGTTGGTTACGAAAACGGTTTAATGATTGTAATTAACCAAACCGACGGGAAAATGCTGAAAGTAGTTGATATTATAAACAAGCAATTAGCTCCAAATAGTAAAAAGATAAATCATTTTATGGAGCATAATGGTTTGGTTTATGTTTCCTGCGATTTTGGAATCGTACAGTTTAATTTAACGACTTTGCAATTTGGAGATACTTATTTTATTGGAGATAATGGTGCTGAAATCAGTGTAAAACAAACTACTTTTTTTAACGGATTTATTTATGCCGCCACTTCAAGTGGTATTAGAAAAGCAAATAGTACCAGTCCTAATTTAAATGATTTTAATCAATGGATAGTGGTAAATTCGGGGGATTGGTCAAGTGTAGAAACTTTAGATACAGAACTTATTGCAATTAATACTGTTGGTTATATCCATAGATTTAACTCGGTTAATTTTGTTGGTTTTTTGCAACTTCCACAACCTTCTGTAGATATGCGGGCAAAGAATCATAATTTATATATTACGATTCCGAATATGGTGTACATCTATAACAATCAAATGATTGTGAGTCGACAGATTTCTAATACTCAGGTTTTAGATAACACGATTAACTTTACTTGTGCAACAGCTGTTAGTGATATAATTTGCATTGGAACAAAAGAAAAAGGATTGTTTTCATCCTCTCTTTTAAGTAATGGTATTTTTGAGAATACCACGCCAACTGGTCCGGCAAGAAATAATATTTTCTCCCTGGATGTTACTCCAAATGTACTTTGGACAGTGTACGGTGATTATGATTCCTTTTATAATCCATATCCGTTAGATAGTTATGGTGTAGGGAAATATAATACTGCTGGTTGGTTGAATATTCCTTATTCTGAAGTTTTTGATGCCAAATCGATGACCAAAATAATTGTAAATCCGGCAAATGAAAAACAAGTTTATGCAAGTTCGTTTTTCTCCGGATTATTAAAAATTGAAGAGGATGTTCCGCAGTTTTTATACAATCAAAAAAACAGCGGTTTAGAATCGATTACGACTGAAGGTCCAAATTATATAGATGTCCGAATTAACGGAACTGCTTTTGATAAAACAGGAAATCTTTGGGTGACCAATAGCCGAATCAAAAACGGATTGAAAGTTTTGAAAACGAATGGTCAATGGGGAAGTTATTCGATGACTTCAATTATTGACAACGCAGAAGCTTCGAGTTATGCCAACATTGTAGTTGATAGAAATAGTGTGAAATGGATCGCAACAAATAGAGACGGAGTTGTTGGTTTTGATGAAACGACCAATAAATTTAAGAAAATGACATTTGGTGTCGATGCGGGAAATTTGCCAATTGCAGATGTAAGATCAATCGCAATTGATGCTAAAAACCAACTTTGGATTGGAACGACAAAAGGATTGCGTGTTTTGTCAAATATAAGTAGTTTTCAAAATGATAATCAGTTAAAAGCAAATCCGATTATTATAATGGAAGATAATTTAGCTCAGGAATTACTTTATGAGCAATTTATTACTTCGATTGCGGTTGACGGAGCCAATAATAAATGGATAGGAACTACCGATTCAGGTGTTTTTATGGTATCGCCAAATGGTGAGGAAACAAAATACCATTTTACGATTAGTAATTCGCCTTTACCAAGTAATGTTATAAATGATATTAAAATTAATAGTGCAACCGGAGAAGTTTTTATTGCAACAAATAAAGGGATGATTTCTTTTAAAGGAATTGCAACGGGTGCCAATGAAGATTTGAATAATGTTTATGTATATCCTAATCCGGTTCGCCCGACCTATTCAGGAACTGTAAAAGTGGCGGGATTAATTGATAAAGCAAATATTAAAATTACAGACATTGAAGGTAATTTAGTTTATGAAACCACTTCAGAAGGCGGAACAATAGAATGGGATACCACTGCTTTTGGAAGATATAAAGTAGCATCAGGAGTGTATATGATTTTTATTTCTGCCCAGGATGGAGGAGAAACTAAGGTTAAAAAAGTAATGATTATTCGATAGAGATTTAAAAGTATAGAAAACAATTAATCAAACATAAAATTTTAAACAAATAGAATGCTTTTTAATTCCATAAACTTTGCAATATTTCTGCCTATTGTATTTTTTCTCTATTGGTTTGCGACAAACAAATCATTAAAACTTCAGAATATCTTACTGCTTATATCAAGTTATTTTTTTTATGCTTGTTGGGATTGGCGATTTTTATTTTTATTGATTTTCTCCACATTATTAGATTATTTTACAGGAATCAAGATGTCAGAATCTAAAAATAAAACTGTAAAATTTTTTTGGTTTTGGTTAAGTATATCTCTAAATCTCGGTTTTCTTTGTGTTTTTAAATATTATAACTTTTTTGTTCAATCATTTGCAGATGCCATCGCTAATATTGGCTTACATGTAAATCCGTTGACATTCAAAGTAATCTTACCTATTGGAATTTCATTTTACACCTTTCACGGTTTATCATATGTAATTGATATTTATAAAGGCAGAATAAAAGCCGAAAAGAATATTGTTGATTATTCTGTATTTGTGAGTTTCTTTCCTTTACTTGTTGCCGGACCTATAGAACGAGCTACTCATCTTTTACCGCAAATTCAGAAAAAAAGGAGTTTTGATTATGACAAAGCGGTTGATGGATTAAGGCAGATTTTATGGGGATTATTTAAAAAAATTGTAATTGCAGATCAGTGTGCCCTATATGTTAATACAATTTTTAATAATTCAGTTGAATATTCAGGAAGTACACTTCTGTTAGGTGCAGTGTTTTTTTCGTTCCAAATTTATGGTGACTTTTCGGGTTATTCAGATATTGCAATAGGAGTTGCGCGCCTTTTTGGTATAGATTTACTTAAGAATTTTGCTTTTCCTTATTTTTCAAGAGATATTGCAGAGTTCTGGAGAAGATGGCATATTTCTCTTTCTACTTGGTTTAGAGATTACTTATACATTCCGTTAGGGGGAAGCAAAGGAGGGGTATGGATCAAAATTAGAAATACTTTTATTATTTTCTTAGTAAGCGGGTTTTGGCATGGAGCCAATTGGACTTTTATTGTTTGGGGTTTTTTAAATGCTTTGTATATTATGCCGTCTATTATTTTTAATACAAATCGCAATAATTTAGATATCATAGCTCAAGGTAAATATTTGCCAAGTATTAAAGAAGTTTTTCAAATGGTTTTAACGTTTAGTTTAACTGTTCTTGCGTGGGTATTTTTTAGAGCAAATAATGTAGAACATGCGTTAAGTTATATTTCGGAAATATTTTCAGGTTCATTATTTTCAAAACCAGTAATTACACCTAAAATTTTATTTATTTTAATTTTAATATTTATTTTAATAGAATGGTTTGGAAGAGAAGAAGAGTTTGCCTTAGCTAAATTAGCAAAATGGGAATCACGTTTTAAATATGTATTTTATTATATTATTATAGTTGCAATTTTTTTATGTAGTGGTGAGAAGCAACAATTTATTTATTTTCAGTTTTAATTCATGAAAAAATTTATTTTTAAAACATCCTTATTTGTAGTTCCATTCGCATTTCTTTACGTGATTACATCGCTGTTTTACAGTAGTTCTGAATGTCCAGATTTGATACGGTTAGGTTGCTTTCCAAACGTTTTCAAAGAATGTAGAAATGTGTTCCATGATGAGTTTACCCGTAAAATTTATTTTAATAAATTTTCAAAAAGAAATAACAAAACAGAAAAAATCCTAACTATTGGAGACTCATTTTCTGAGCAAGGTAATTATGGGTATACAAATTATCTTGCAGAAAAATATGGTGTTTTGCACATGGACAGATTTATTTCTGGAAATCAAATTCAGACATTATATGAATTGTTAAATGGTGATTTTTTTGAAAAACAAAATATTGAATACGTTATATTAGAAAATGTAGAGAGAAGTTTTGTTTCTAACGCAAAAAAGATAGATTCTTCAAAAGTAATGATGACATCTCAATTAGATAATTTAGTACGTAATCGTAAACTTTCTAAAGAAGATGATGCAGATGCTTTTTTTTCAAAAAAAACGATTCAATTTCCTTTTTCAATGTTCAGATATTACTTTAGTCAAAACTACTTATCCAATAGATATGTTTATAATGTCGTTCTAACCAGAGATGATTTATTTAGTATTAAGGAGAATAATTTATTGTTTGTTTATAAAGATTTGTCTTGTTTGGAAGAAAATAATGATGTGGTGGAAGTTCAAAAATTAAATAATGTTTTAAATGATTTGTCGAATAAGCTTAGAGGTAAAAAAATAAAGCTTATTGTTTTGCCAGCACCCGATAAATATGATCTTTATTATGATTATATTGCTGATAAAACCATTTTTCCACGACCATTGTTTTTTAATCATTTAGGAAATCTTAAAAAAAATTATGTATATATAGATTCAAAGAAAATTTTATCCGCTGAATTAGAAAGTAAAAAAGATATTTATTTTTATGATGATACACATTGGTCTCCAGTTGCTTCTAAAATTATAGTAGAAGAAATAAAAAAAGCAATAAATTGATCCAATATAAAGCTGATAAATATATGATTTTTAGGGGATTAAATTCGGTGAAATCATTATTATGGAGAATTAGAATGTAAAGCAATGCAAGTCAAAACCAAAGCAATAGTAATTTCAGCCCTAAAATTTCAGGAAAAAAGTCTGATTGTAAAGTGCTTTACGCTTTCAAGTGGTCTGAAATCTTATTTTGTTCGAGATGCTTTTTCGAATCGAAAGGCAAGTCAGAAGATTGCTTATTTTCAGCCTTTTTCTATTTTGGAGATTGAAGCTGTGCATAAAAACAAAGGTACTTTAGAGAATTTTAAGGAAATCAAAACCGCGGTTCCTTTTCAGACAATTCATACTGATATAGTGAAAAGTACCATTGTAATGTTTCTTTCAGAGATGTTGCATTATTCTATCCAGGAGGAAGAAAAAAACGAATCGCTTTTCGAGTTTTTGGAGACGGCGCTAACCTGGTTGGATCATCATGATGAAATAGCAAATTTTCATCTAATCTTACTTTTGGAGGCAACAAAATATCTTGGTTTTTATCCTGATACTTCTGAAATTGATTTGCCTTATTTTGAAATGATTGAAGGTGTTTTTACGCTTTTTAGTGGAGTAAATTCTTTAACAGAACACGAGACAAACCTTCTGAAAAAATTAATTGATCTGAGGTTTGACAACGATCAGAAAGTTTTTCATGTGATAGAAAGGCAAATATTACTGAAAATTCTGATAGATTATTATAGTTTTCATTTAGACGGATTCAAAAGACCTAAATCTTTAGAGGTTTTAAAGGAGGTTTTCTCTTAAATCCTCAAAAACGTCAATTTTTTTTGCGGAATATACCTGAAATTTCCTTTCAGTACTCTTTTTTCTGTCATCTTTTATCTATTTTCCTCAAAATTCCTTACTTTCGCACCTCGTTTAAGAAAAGGATAAAATGAGCACAAAATTTACTGAATACAAAGGACTTGACTTACCAACAGTAGCGTCAGAAGTTCTTGATTTTTGGAAGAAAGAAAATATATTTGAAAAGAGTGTAACTACTCGCGAAGGAGCAGAACCTTACGTATTTTTTGAAGGTCCGCCTTCAGCAAACGGATTACCGGGAATTCACCACGTGATGGCGCGTGCGATTAAAGATATTTTTTGCAGATATAAAACTCAAAAAGGTTTTCAGGTAAAAAGAAAAGCCGGATGGGATACGCACGGATTGCCTGTAGAATTAGGTACCGAGAAAGAACTTGGGATTACAAAAGAAGATATTGGTAAAACAATTTCTATCGAAGAGTATAACGAAGCGTGTAAAAAAACCGTAATGCGTTATACCGACGTATGGAATGATTTGACCGAGAAAATGGGCTATTGGGTAGATATGGAAGATCCATATGTGACTTATAAACCAAAATATATGGAGTCTGTTTGGTGGCTTTTAAAGCAAATCTACGATAAAGGTTTGTTGTACAAAGGATACACGATTCAGCCTTATTCTCCAAAAGCAGGAACTGGATTGTCTTCTCACGAAGTAAATCAGCCTGGAGCATATAGAGATGTTACGGATACTACTATTGTAGCGCAATTCAAAACTTTACCTGAAACTTTACCAAGCTTTTTACAAGGTTTTGGAGATATTCACATCTTAGCCTGGACAACTACGCCTTGGACATTACCTTCAAATACCGCTTTGACAGTTGGACCAAAGATAGATTACGTTCTAGTAAAAACATTCAATCAATATACTTTTGAGCCTGTAAATGTTGTTTTGGCTAAAAATTTAGTTGGAAAACAATTTGGTAAAGGATTTTTTGCAAGTGAAGATGATGCTGATTTCGACAAAGTAAAAAATGGCGACAAGCAACTTCCGTATAAAATATTAGCAGAAGCAAAAGGAGCTGATTTAGTAGAGATCCGTTACGAGCAATTATTACCATATGTATTACCTTATCAAAATGCTGAAAATGCATTTAGAGTAATTGCCGGAGATTTTGTTACTACAGAAGATGGAACAGGAGTTGTACATACCGCTCCGACATTTGGTGCTGATGATGCTAAAGTAGCAAAAGAAGCTAAGCCGGAAGTGCCGCCAATGTTGGTTTTAGATGAAAACGGAACTGCTGTTCCGTTGGTAGATTTACAAGGTAAATTCACTTCTCATTTAGGTGAGTTAGCTGGTAAATATGTAAAAAACGAATATTATGATGCAGGGCAGGCGCCAGAGCGTTCTGTGGATGTTGAAATTGCTATTCGATTAAAAGAAGAAAATAAAGCCTTTAAGGTTGAAAAATACGTACATAGTTATCCACACAGTTGGAGAACTGATGAGCCGTTATTATATTATCCACTAGACTCTTGGTTCATTAAAGTAACCGATGTAAAAGATAGAATGTTCGACCTGAACGAAACTATCAATTGGAAGCCTAAGTCTACTGGTGAAGGACGTTTTGGAAATTGGTTGAAAAATGCCAACGACTGGAACTTATCTCGTTCTAGATATTGGGGTATTCCGTTGCCAATTTGGAGAACTGAAGACAAAAAAGAAGAAGTTCTTATTGGTTCTGTTGAAGAATTGTACAATGCGATTGAAAAATCTATCGAAGCTGGTTTTCAAAAAGAAAATCCATTCAAAGGTTTTGAAATCGGAAACATGTCTGAAACAAATTATGATTTAATCGATTTACATAAAAATGTTGTCGATCAAATAACTTTAGTTTCGGCTTCAGGCCAACCGATGAAACGTGAGAGCGATTTAATTGATGTTTGGTTTGATTCAGGAGCAATGCCTTACGCCCAGTGGCATTATCCTTTTGAGAATAAAGATAAAATTGACGAGAATAAAGATTTTCCTGCGAATTTCATTGCAGAAGGTGTAGATCAGACTCGTGGATGGTTTTATACTTTACATGCTATAGGAACTTTGGTTTTTGATAAAGTAGCGTATAAAAATGTAGTTTCGAATGGTTTGGTTTTGGATAAAAACGGACAGAAAATGTCGAAACGTTTAGGAAACGCAACAGATCCTTTTGAAACGATTGCAGAGTATGGTCCTGATGCCACACGTTGGTACATGATTTCAAACGCAAATCCGTGGGATAACTTAAAATTTGATATTGAAGGAATTGCTGAGGTTCGTCGTAAATTCTTCGGAACTTTATACAACACTTACTCCTTCTTTTCGTTATATGCGAATATCGATGGGTTTAAATACGCTGAAGCGGAGATCCCGTTAAACGAAAGACCTGAAATCGATCAGTGGATTATTTCTGAATTACATTCTTTAATCAAATTTGTTGATGAATGTTATGAAGATTATGAGCCTACGAAAGCAGCAAGAGCTATTTCTGACTTCGTTCAGGAAAACTTAAGTAACTGGTACGTACGTTTATGTCGTCGTCGTTTTTGGAAAGGTGAATATGCTCAGGATAAAATTGCAGCTTACCAAACGCTTTATACTTGTTTGTTAACGATAAGCAAATTAAGCGCTCCGATTGCTCCATTTTTTATGGATAAATTGTACAGAGATTTAACGAGTTCAACAGGATCTGAGCAATATAGCAGTGTTCACTTGGCTGAGTTCCCAAAATTTGTCGAAAACTTTGTTAATAAAACGTTAGAGAGCAAAATGCAGAAGGCGCAAACCATCTCATCTTTGGTTTTATCACTTCGTAAAAAGGAAATGATTAAGGTTCGTCAACCTTTGCAAAAGGTAATGATTCCGGTACTTGACGAAAATCAGAGAGCTGAAATTGAGGGTATTTCTGAGCTTGTAAAAGCAGAAGTAAACGTGAAAGAAATCCTTCTTTTAGATGATGATTCTGGTATCTTGGTGAAACAAATTAAGCCTAATTTTAAAGCTTTAGGACCTCGTTTTGGAAAAGATATGGGGCTGATTTCCAAAGAAATACAATCTTTTTCGGCAGATCAGATTAATCAGTTGGACAAGCAGGGAACGTTAGATATTGTTATTGCTGGAAAAACTGTAACTTTATCACTAGAAGACGTCGAAATAACATCGCAGGATATTGAAGGATGGTTGGTTGCAAATTCAAACGGAATTACGGTTGCGCTTGATATTACAATCACTGAAGAATTGAAAAAAGAAGGAATCGCAAGAGAATTGGTGAACAGAATTCAAAATATCCGTAAAGATTCTGGATTTGAAGTAACCGATAAGATTAAAGTTCTAATAAAAAGAAGTGGTTTGTTAGAAGAGGCCATTCTTAAAAATGAAGACTATATTAAGTCTGAGACATTAACAGATGATTTGGTTTTTGTAGACGCTTTAGAAAGCGGCACAGAAATTGAGTTTGATGATATTAAAACAGTGATATTAATTTCAAAATAATATAATAAAATGATAGATGAAATTACAAGATACTCTGATGCTGATTTAGCGGAGTTCAAAGAAATAATTCAAAATAAAATACAAAAAGCACAAGCCGATCTGGATTTAATAAAAAGTGCTTACATGAATGATTTGAATAACGGAACAGATGATACTTCTCCAACTTTTAAAGCATTTGAAGAAGGAAGCGAAACGATGTCAAAAGAAGCGAACTCACAGTTGGCTATCAGACAGGAAAAGTTTATACGCGATCTAAAAAACGCATTATTCCGTGTTGAAAACAAAACATATGGTATCTGTAAAGTAACAGGTAAATTAATAAGCAAAGAAAGGCTTAAAATCGTTCCTCATGCTACAATGAGTATCGAGGCTAAAAACTTGCAACGATAATATTTGCAAATTGCAAAAGAATTAACGCTCCTTTAGGAGCGTTTTTTTTGATTAAATTATTACTTTTGCGCATCAAAAACCCATAAAATGTCATTACGAAAAGCGTATCTCCTTATATTTTTAGTTTTACTTGTTGATCAGATTTCAAAAATCTATGTGAAAACCAATTTTATTTTAGGAGAGGAAGTTACTGTTTTCAATTGGTTTAAAATTCATTTTATTGAAAATGAAGGAATGGCATGGGGAACAAAAATTCCTGGAGAATACGGAAAATTAATTTTAACCGTTTTTAGAATTTTTGCTGTTTTTGGAATTGGATATTGGTTGGCCGATGCAATTAAAAAGCGCCATTCTACTTATTTGATTGTTGCAATTGCTTTGATCTTTGCCGGAGCCGCCGGAAATATTCTGGATTCTGTTTTCTACGGAGTAATTTTTGATGACAGTACGCATAATCTGGCGACACTTTTTTCGCCTCATCCCTACGGAACCTGGTTTCATGGTTTAGTTGTAGATATGTTTTATTTTCCAATTTGGGAAGGTAATCTGCCAACCTGGATGCCTGTCTTTGGAGGTAAACATTTTATGTTTTTTAATGCTATTTTTAATGTTGCCGATATGGCGATTTCTACAGGTGTTGGTATTTTGCTTGTTTTTAATAAACGGGCATTTCCAAAACACTAAGCTTATTTTTTAAAAAGTCAAAAATAAATAAATTCCAAATTCCAATATTTAAAGTGCTCGTTGCATGAAAATATTGGAATTTGGAATTTTGCGTTATTGGGATTTGATATTTATTGTGCTATTTTTACAACACTAAAGCCAAACTTATGCAAAGTCCGTCTTTCTCTATTTATGATGCCTCCGCAGGTTCGGGAAAGACCTATACTTTGGTGAAGGAATATCTTAAAATTATTCTTTCTTCTCCTAGAAATGATGCCTATCGTAATATTTTGGCAATAACTTTTACCAATAAAGCGGTTCACGAAATGAAAAGCCGTATTGTTGGAAGTTTATCTGAGTTTGCCAAAGACGAACCTTCAGCGAAAGCCATGGATTTAATGGAAGACTTGTCTCGTGACACAGGACTTTCTGTAATTAAAATCAAAATCAAATCTCAAAATATTATTAAGCACTTAATTCATAATTATGCTGCTTTTGATATTTCTACAATTGACAAATTCACGCACAAAGTAATTCGGGCATTTGCTCATGATTTAAATTTACCAATGACTTTTGAGGTGACGTTGGATACCGAGAATTTATTGGTAGAAGCTGTTGATGCAATTATTGCACAGGCTGGTCAGGACGAAACGTTGACTAAATTACTGATTGATTTTACGATGGAAAAAACCGACGATGATAAGAGTTGGGATGTTTCGCGTGAAATTTTGGAAACTGGAAGGTTGGTTTTGAATGAAAACAATCGAAATGAAATTGTTCATTTTCATGATAAATCGATTGAGGAATTTGTTGTCATTAAAAAGAAAATGTCGGTTTTATGTGCTGACTTAGAAAAAGAAAATGCTGAACTAGCGGCTCAGGCTTTGGCTTTAATTGATAAAAATGGGATCGATTTAAAATCGTTTTCAAGAGGAACTTTTCCAAATCATCTTGAAAGTATTCGCGAAGGAAAGTTTAATCCGCGAAATAAAACTTTTCACGAATTTGATGATATTGCTATTAATAAAACGGCAAGTGATCGCGCGTTGATTGAAAATATTATTCCGGAACTGCTTTTGACTTTAGAAAAGATTTATAAAAATTTTGAAAAAAGAGATTTCTACAAGGCTTTTTTGAAAAATATAACGCCGCTTTCGTTACTGAATACGGTAAGTAATGAGTTGGCTAAAATTCAGTCAGAACAAAATATCTTATCTATTTCTGAATTTAACGCTATCATTCATCGCGAAATTCAGAATCAGCCAGCGCCGTTTATTTATGAACGTTTAGGAGAAAGATATCGTCATTTTTTCATTGATGAATTTCAGGATACTTCTGAAATGCAATGGCAAAATTTAATTCCGCTTATTGATAACGCACTTTCAGGCCAGGATGATTTTGGTAACAAAGGAACGCTGATGATTGTTGGGGATCCAAAACAATCTATTTATCGCTGGCGTGGAGGAAAAGCAGAACAATTTATTGAATTAGGTAAAGATTCAAATCCGTTTAATAATCCGGAAAAGGTCATTAAACATTTAGATACAAATTACAGGAGTTATAGCGAGGTAATTGATTTTAATAATGCTTTTTTTAAGTTGATTTCGACTGAATTTTCTAATGAAGATTATAAAGATTTATATGAAAATCATAGCCACCAGAACTCTAATTCAAAAAGGGGAGGATATGTAAATATTTCTTTTTTGCCAATAATCGAAAAAAATGATTTTGCTGATGAAGAAGAGGTTGTTGAAAAATCAGATCTTTATGTTTTGGCAACTTTAAATACAATTCAGAAAGTGCTTCGTGATGGTTTTGAATATCGGGATATAGTAGTTTTAACCCGAAAGAGAGATCAGGGAATTGCTATTGCGAATTATTTGACGGAACAAAATATTCCGCTTTTATCATCTGAAACTTTGATGATTCAGAACGCAACAGAAGTTCGCTTGATTATTCATTTATTGAAGTATCTGAACAATAGTATTGATCTGGAGGCTAAAGCTAATTTTCTTCATTTTCTGGCGTCAACAAAAGAACTTGATATGCCAATTCATGATTTTATAGCTGCCGGAATGGGGTATAGAAATGAAAATGAGTTTGAAAAATGGCTCTTAACTTTTGATGTTTCGCTTTCTTTTGAGGATGTTCGAAAAAAATCACTTTATGAAGCAGTTGAGATTATCATTTCTAAATTTGTTCTTTCGTCAGAAGGAAACGCTTATGTACAATATTTTCTAGATATTGTTCTGGAGCGCGATATTAGAAATCAGGCCGGTATAGCAGATTTTTTAAGTTACTGGGATAAAAACGGAGAGAAATTTAGTATTCCGTCTCCAGAGGGAAATAATGCTGTTCGAATTATGACGATTCATAAGTCTAAAGGTTTGGAATTTCCTGTTGTAATTATGCCTTTTGCAGAAGAAGATTATAGCAGAAAGCCAAAAGATAAATTATGGCTTGACACGGAAGATTCAGATTTAGGTGTTCCGAAAGCTTTGATCGATAATAGTAGTGCTGTTGAAGGTTTTGGGGAAAGCGCTTCTGCTGTTTTTAATTTAAAAAAACAAGAAGAATTACTCGATAATATTAATGTTTTATATGTGGCGCTAACGCGTGCAGAAGAACAATTGTATGTTATTTCTCAAACTATAAAAGAGAGAAAAGATGGTGATTTTCCGGGTAATATGGCTTCTTTTTTTATTAAATATTTGATAAACAAAGGAATTTATGAGCCTGAAAAGCTAGAGTACGAATTTGGAAGTCGCGCAAAACTTTCTCCATTTGGTAAAACATTGGATTTGGTAAAGACAATCCCAGTTGTTTCAGAAGTTTTGAATCCGAAAAACATTAAAATAGCGCAAAAAGAATCTTTGATGTGGGGAACACATCAGCAAGAGGCAATTTCGTATGGAAATGTGGTTCATGAGATTTTGGCATTTGTAAAAGATAAATCAGATGTTGAATTGGCGGTTACAAAAGCAATCGAAAATGGGTTGATAACATTTGATCAAACGGAGAAAGTTTTAAAAACACTTTATGAAATTGTTTCTCATCCCGAGCTAAGTGTTTGTTTTGATGGGAAAAATAATGTTCTTACCGAGCAAACTATCGTTCAGAAAGAAGGAAGGATTTTAAAGCCGGACCGAATTGTTTTGACTGAGAACAAAGAGGCCTACTTGTTGGATTATAAAACGGGTGCTATAAATTCTAAATATTCACAGCAAATTCAAGAGTATCAGGATGCGATTGAAGATTTAGGATACAAAGTGTTAAAAAGAGCTTTGGTATACATTGGAACCGAAATCGATGTAGTAAATTTGTGAAAAAATTAATCAGTTGTTAACGGCTTAAGTGAGGTAAGTTGTTAATTTTTAACATATTAAATATAGTAAAAATGTACGGTAAAATTAAAGAGCATTTGCAGAATGAATTGCAAACAATTGAAGAAAGCGGAATTTTTAAGAAAGAACGCATCATAACTTCAGAACAAGGGGCGGAAATAACTATTTCTACTGGAGAAAAGGTTTTGAATTTTTGTGCCAATAATTATTTAGGGCTTTCTTCTCATCCTGAGGTAGTTCAGGCAGCGAAAGATACAATGGATACGCACGGTTTTGGAATGTCTTCTGTTCGATTTATTTGCGGAACACAGGATATTCATAAAACATTGGAAAAAAAGATTGCCGATTTTTATGGAACAGAAGATACAATCTTATATGCTGCAGCTTTTGATGCAAATGGTGGCGTTTTTGAACCGTTATTAGGAGAAAATGACGCAATTATTTCAGATAGTTTAAATCATGCTTCCATTATAGATGGGGTTCGTTTGTGTAAAGCAGCTCGTTATCGCTATGAAAATAGCAATATGGAAGATTTAGAAGAACAATTAATAAAAGCGAAAGAAGCCGGGGCTCGTTTTAAATTAATTGTTACTGATGGAGTGTTCTCTATGGACGGTCTTGTGGCGCCATTAGATAAAATTTGCGATTTGGCAGATAAATACGATGCAATGGTTATGGTAGACGAATGTCATGCTGCCGGATTTATTGGTGCGACTGGTAAAGGTACGCTGGAAGCAAAAGGTGTAATGGGGCGAGTAGATATTATAACAGGTACGCTTGGTAAAGCATTAGGTGGTGCAATGGGTGGATATACGACTGCAAAGAAAGAAATTATTGAATTATTGCGTCAACGTTCGAGACCCTATTTATTTTCAAATTCCCTTGCGCCGGCAATAGTAGGAGCTTCTATTAAAGTTTTTGAATTATTAGAAAAAGATACTTCATTAAGAGATAAATTAGAATGGAATACTAACTACTTTAAGGAGGGAATGAAACAAGCAGGTTTTAACATTATTGATGGAGATTCAGCTATAGTACCAGTTATGCTATATGATGCGAAATTATCTCAAACAATGGCAAACGAACTTTTAAAAGAAGGAATTTACGTAATTGGATTTTTCTTTCCGGTAGTACCAAAAGAGAAGGCAAGAATTAGAGTGCAATTATCAGCTGCCCATTCTAAAGAGCATCTAGACAAGGCTATAAATGCGTTTAAAGTTGTCGGACAAAAGTTAAAAGTTATATAATTCCCATTTTAAATAATTTTTGTAGGTTTTTTTTAACATTTCATTTTGTATTTAAAAATTTTGGTGTTACTTTTGTCTGTAATTAACTAAATTGTAATTAAAAAAATTAAGTATGAAACATCTTAACAAACTTTTAGTTGCTGTGATGATGGTGATGGGTTTAAGTTCTCACGCACAAGACAGTAACAATCCATGGGCTATCTCTTTTGGAGTTAATGCCGTTGACACTAGAACCAGTTCTGGTGCTGGACATGGTTTCTTTGATCAACACTTTTCTCAGCTATTCGCTGCTGATGACAACTGGAACATTCTTCCTTCTTTGTCTTACATTGGAGTGAACAGATATGTAGGTCACGGTTTCTCTGTTGGTTTACAAGGTTCTGTAAACAAAATTGATAAAGCGGTTTATTTCAGACCAAATGCTGTTGGGCACGATGGAAGAGGTAATGTAGTTACTAATCCTGGTGATTTAATGTATTATGGAATTGATGCTACTATTAAATATAGCTTCCAGGAATTAATTAAATCTAAAGTAATTGATCCTTCGTTATCTGTTGGTGGAGGTTATACTTTCATAGGAGATGATAGTTTTGGAACAGTTAACCCAGGTGCTGGTGTTACTTTCTGGTTTACAGATGCTATTGGTTTAGAGCTTGCTACTAAATACAAATGGGCTGTTGCTGCTGGTTCTGGAGATAATCCAGGAAGAAATGACTACAATGGAGAAATTGATACTCCATCTCATTGGCAACACACTTTAGGTCTTGTATTCAAATTCGGAGGTAAAGATACTGACGGAGACGGAATCTATGACAAAGACGATGCTTGTCCAGATGTTGCTGGTTTAAAACAATTCAACGGATGTCCTGATACTGACGGAGACGGAATCGTTGACGCTAGTGATGCTTGTCCAGATGTATTCGGTTTAGCTGCATTAAACGGATGTCCTGATACAGACGGAGACGGAATTGCTGATAAAGATGATGCTTGTCCAGATGTTGCTGGTTTAGCTGCTTTAAAAGGTTGTCCTGATACTGACGGAGACGGAATCGCTGATAAAGATGACAAATGTCCTACTGTTGCTGGTCCTAAAGAAAATGGTGGTTGTCCTTTCTTAGACGCTGACAAAGATGGTGTTGCTGATAAAGATGATGACTGTCCTACAGTTTATGGTCCTGCTTCTAACAGAGGTTGTCCAGAAGTAACTACTGAAGCTTTAGAAGATCTTAAAGTTCAAGCTAGAGCGGTTTACTTTAACTCAGGAAAAGCTACTTTCAAAACAGGAGATAAAGAAACTCCAGCTAGATTAGATGCAATCAAACAAATCCTTATCAACTATCCAAACGCTAAATTCAGCATTGAAGGACACACAGATAGTACAGGTTCTGTTAAATTGAATCAAAAACTTTCTGAAGATAGAGCTGCTGCTGTAATGAATGCTTTAATTGAAAGAGGTGTTAATCCAGAGAACTTAGTTTCTAAAGGATTTGGTTCTTCTCAACCAATTGGAAGCAACAAAACTGCTGCAGGTAAAGCACAAAACAGAAGAACAGAAATTAGACACATTGGTTCTAAATACCAAGGTAAACTATAATTTACTGTTTAAATAAATACTAAAAGCCATTCTTAATTGAATGGCTTTTTTTATTTTTATCAAATGATAAATACTTCTTTTTTAGAAAAAATTGCTACCATTGTCATTCGTGATTTTTCAGCAAAACTTGCCGAAACAACTATAATTTTGCCAAATAAAAGGGCTAAAGTCTTTTTGATAGAAGCTTTAAAAAAAGAAACTAACAAAACGATTCTTTCTCCTGAAATTATTAGTATCGAAGATTTTGTGCAAGATGTGGCATCCATTCGTTCTGTAGATTCGATTGAATTATTATTTGAATTTTACGAAGTATATCTTTCTGTTACAGAAAAACAAAATCAACAATCATTTGAGCTATTTGCTAATTGGGCAAAAACTCTTTTGCAGGATTTTAATGAAATCGATCGCTATCTTTTAGACCCTTCGCATGTTTTGTCTTATCTGAAAGATATTGAGGATATTAAAAAATGGGGAATTGAAGTTGAAAACAAAACAAAGCTCTTAGAAAATTATATCGATTTTTGGAAACTGCTGCCATTATATTATAAATCGCTCTATGAACATTTGTTAAATAAATCAATTGGCTATCAAGGTCTAATTTACCGTGAAGCAGTTAATAATTTAAATCATTTTTCTAATGCAGTTTCGAATCGCACTTTTATTTTTGCTGGTTTTAATGCCTTGAATGCTGCAGAAGAAAAAATAGTGCAACATCTTATCGCTCTGGACCAGGCTAAAATATATTGGGACGTAGATCAAACTTTTCTAAATGATCCTTATCACGATGCAGGCCTCTTTGTTCGACGTTTTAAAGAAAACTGGAAACATTATAAAGCAAATCCTTTTGAATGGATTGTAGATGACTTTTCTCAATCTAAGAATATTCACGTAATAGGCACTCCAAAAACGATTGGGCAGGCAAAACTTGCAGGTAGTATTATAGAAAATATCATTACTGAAAACGAAATTTCTTCTCTTGATAAAGTTGCAATTGTTCTTGGTGAAGAAAATCTTCTTATGCCTGTTTTGTATGCATTGCCATCTTCTGTTGGTGCACTTAATATAACAATGGGATATTCAGGTAAGAATAATCCATCGCAAATATTGATTGCCAAATTGTTTAAAATGCATACCAATGCGCTTTCAAGAAAAAGCGACAGTTATGTGCTTTATTACAAAGATGTACTTGATGTTCTGACTCATCCTTTAGTTGAGCCCTATGCCAACGCGGGTAATCTCGTTAAGATTATTAAAGAGAATAATTATACTTTCATTACTCATAACAGGCTTGTTGAGCTTAATTCCAATCCATCAAATCTATTTCTCCTGTTATTTAAAAAGTGGGAAAACGGTGCGGTGGCAGTTCTTGAGAATATTTCGACACTTTTACTCTTAATAAAAGAAAATTTCAGCAATGACAATGAAGAGGAGAAAATAGCTAAAGCTTTTGTTTATGCCATTTTTAAAGTCATCAATAAATTGACTAATTATTACCTGCAACATAAACATATTGATAATATAGATACTTTATATGCGATTTATAAACAAGTTATTGATGTAGCGGAGGTATCGTTTGAAGGGGAGCCGCTGCGTGGATTACAAATCATGGGTGTTTTAGAGAGTCGTGTTCTGGATTTTGAAACGGTTATTGTAACTTCTATGAACGAAGGGAAGTTTCCGGCCGGAAAATCTCAAAATTCTTTTATTCCATATGATGTAAAGAAAGAATTAGGTCTTCCAACATTCAAAGAAAAAGACGCCATTTATACCTATCATTTTTATCACTTATTACAAAGGGCTAAAAATATATATTTAATTTATAATACAGAAAATGACGGTTTAGATGCTGGTGAGCGAAGCCGTTTTATAACACAGTTGGAAGTGGAGAAACAAAGAAAACATAATCTTACTTTTGATATTTATAATCCTGTTTTGCCAACGACTGCGTACCAGCCAATGGTTGTTCCGAAATCAGAGGCAGTTATGGAGCGTCTAAGGGAAATTGCTACAGCTGGTTTTTCTCCATCGGCATTGACTAGTTATATTCGAAATCCGATTGACTTTTATTTCCAAAAAATACTTCGTATCAGAGAAGTAGAAGAAGTAGAAGAAAATATCGCTTTAAATACATTGGGAACAATTATTCATGAAACTTTGAAAGCACTTTACGAGCCTTTCATAACTAAATTTATTTCAGAAAGTGATATTTCAAATTGCTTTAAATTGTTAGACGACGAAGTTTTAAAACAATTTAAATTGGTTTATAAAGAAGGTGAAATAAAAAAAGGACGAAACCTTTTAGCTTTTGAAGTGGCGAAACGTAATGTTTCTAATTTTCTGAAGATGGAATTAGAATCGATTCAAAATGGCGATGCTATTCAGATAATTGCGTTGGAACAAACTTACGCACGTGAGTTAATTCATCCAAGTTTGCCTTTTCCTGTTTTAATTAAAGGAAATGTTGACAGAATTGAGTTACGCAACGGAAAAATAAGAATCATTGATTATAAGACCGGAAAAGTTGAAAAGACGAATGTAGTGTTGAAATCCTGGAAGGGATTAACACAAGAGCTTAAAAACGATAAAATTATTCAGGTTTTGGCCTATGCGTTTATGTTTGAAATGGAAGCCAAAGATTTTCCGGTAGAAGTTGGAATTATTTCTTTTAAAAACCTAAAATCTGGATTTTTGCCTTTTGGATTTAAAGAAGAGAAAGAATTGGATACAATCGTAACTAAAGAAATTCTGAAGAACTATCTGGAAGAAATTGTACTACTGTTAAACGAAATATTTGATGCTAACATTCCTTTTGAAGAAAAAATACTATAAAAATAAAAAGGTTTTGTTTCGATGTTTCTTTTAATATGATTTTTCCTTTAAAATCTGTTTGCTTTTTTTTCTTTTCAAAAGTAATTCTAGACGTTTTTAGAATGAAGTATTTTGAAATACTATATAAATCTTTTCTAAGTTTGAAAAAATAGCGCTAAGTATCAATATGTTGATTGAATTTTCCGAATCCTAATGTTGTATTTTTAAAGAAATATTCTCTTTTTGTTAGTTTTTGTTGCTTACTGTGTTTTAATAACGACTAAAAAGTACAGTATAAATAAAAGTGATTTTTTGTCTTCAAATCAGGCGTTTTTTAACAAGTGTTTGTTGAGCAATTACGAATATTAAAATATCTTTGGCCCATCTAAAAATAAGGGTTCAATCGATTTGATATGGTCAAGCATATTTAAATCAAAAAATATATATTATTACAATAATTAAGATTTTTTGCCCCCACAAATGATAAAAAGGCTGTTTCAAAATTATTTTGAAATGGCCTTTTTTGATTTTATTTGCCAAAAAACTCCTGTAAGATGGGTTTTAATTCTTCTTTATTTTCTATTTGACTCATATGTCCATCTTCAAATAAAACTAATTCGACAGTTGTATCTTCAATTTGAGAAAGGCTGTCTTCATAATTTAAAACCGGATCTTTTTTGCCTAAAACTAATAGAACCGGAAATCTATTTTCGTGTAAAAACACTTCACGATCTTTTCTTATTTTCATTCCTTCAAGAGAGGCTATAATTCCTTGTAAAGGAGTTTTTAACGCTTGTTCTTTTATCTTTTCAATTTCATCTGCTAATCTGGTTCTATTATTCTCACTAAATAAATTGGCAATCGCTAAACTAACAAAACTCACATAATTTTGTTTTACGGCTTTTATGGCACGAGTTCGATTCAATTTTTTTTCAGCGCTGTCTTCTTTTGATGTTGAATTTAGTAAAACTAATTTCTGAATATTTTTCGGATATAATTCGGCGAAAGCCAAACCAACATAACCTCCCATAGAATGCCCTAAGATAATTGCTTTTTCAATCTTTAATGAAGCTAAAACTTCCTGAACAGCATTTGCATTTTCTTCCATAGTATGAACGTAACCTAAACAATCTGATTCGCCATGACCTAATAAGTCAATTGTAATAACGCGATATTGTCTTGAAAAAAGATGGACATATTCCTGCCACATTTTTTTGTTTTCCAGAAAGCCGTGCAGCAATACAATTGCATTTCCTTCTCCCGAATCGGTATACGATATTTTGGTATTTTTATAGGCGATGTTTTTCAACATAAGAATTTAAATTTTAAGGTACAAAGATAAGAAAGCACAAGCTGTATAAGAAATATATAGGCTTTTGAGTTACTATTTACTTTATAGTGTTATTGTATTTTTTATGTCAAATTATTTTTGTGATAAAAAAACGGCTTTCATTTCTGAAAACCGTTTCTGTTCTTTAACCCATTAAAAAAGCAAATAGAAAAATCTTTCTCATCGCGAGACTATGAGTTCATTAAACTTTCAATCTCATCCACTTCAACCGGAATGTTACGCATTAAGTTAAACGGAGCTCCTTTTTCCTGAACCACAACGTTGTCTTCCAGACGAATTCCGAAACCTTCAGCTGGAATATAAATTCCCGGTTCAACTGTAAAAACCATATTGGCTTTCATTGGTTCATGAAGTAATCCGTAATCGTGTGTATCTAATCCCATGTGGTGTGAAGTTCCGTGCATGAAATATTTTTTGTAAGCTGGCCAATCCTGATTTTCGTTCTGAACATCCGCTTTGTCGATTAAACCCAAACCTAACAATTCAGAAGTCATGATTTTACCCACTTCTATATGATATTGTTTCCAAAGCGTTCCTGGAGTCAACATTGTTGTCGCTTCATTCTTAACACGCAAAACTGCATTATAAACCGCTTTTTGTCTTTCAGAGAATTTTCCCGAAACCGGAATCGTTCTCGTCATATCGCTTGAATAATTTGCATATTCTGCCGCAACGTCTAATAAAATCAAATCTCCCGCTTTACATTGTTGGTTGTTTTCGATATAATGCAAAACGTTCGCATTATTTCCCGAAGCAATAATTGGCGTGTAAGCAAAACCTTTAGATCGGTTACGAATGAATTCGTGTGCCAATTCGGCCTCAATTTCATATTCCGTAACATTTGGTTTTACAAACGATAATAATCTGCGGAAACCTTTTTCTGTAATATCACAGGCTTGCTGAATCAAATCGATTTCTTCGCTTTCTTTTATAGAACGAATACGCTGTAAAATTGGGTTGCTTTTCGCTACATTGTGTGCTGGATAACGCTCTTTCCACCATTTTATAAAACGAGCTTCACGCGTTTCAGTTTCAACAGTCGCACGGTAATGTTCGTTGGTGTTGATGTACATCGTATCTGCATACGTCATCATCTCGTTCAAAATTTTATGAAAATCCTGCAACCAGTAAACCGTTCTGATTCCCGAAACCTGATAGGCGCGTTCTTTGCTTAATTTTTCGCCTTCCCAAACTGCAATATGATCGTTGGTTTCTTTCAGGAAAAGCATTTCTTTTTGGTTCTCATAAGGCGCATCCGGAAACAAAAGCAAAATGCTTTCTTCCTGATCAACGCCGCTCAGATAAAAAATATCTCTGTGTTGCGCAAACGGCAAAGTACTGTCAGCACTAATTGGGTAAATGTCATTTGAATTGAAAACGGCAACCGAATTAGGTTTCATTTCTGCCGTGAATTTTCTGCGATTTTTTACAAAAAGAGCGCTGTTTATTTGATGATATTTCATAATAACTTAATTTTTGAACTTCGAATTTCAAAATTAGTGATTTTTGAATAAGTGGCGCACAGTTGATTTCTTAAAGTTTTATTATTTGTTTGGGATTTTTTTAAGGCCAGTTTTGTCTGCGTAATCTTGTCATTTCGAGGCACGAGAAATCCTCGCAAGTAACTCGACAAAGATTGCGTTCCGGTGGCGGAGCTACTTGCGGGGATTTCTCCTCCATCGAAATGACAATATTGAGGAAATCTCAGCAGCTTAGCAACTCAGAATCTTAGAAGCTTAATAAGGGCGTGTCCCTCCGGGCCGGGCTTTCGGCTATATCTTTTATTTCGCTCCGCTTCATAAAAGGATACCGCCTCAATCCCTCACGCGAATCTTGGATTTAAAAGAATTTTTTGTTGCATAAGAGAATAATTTTTCAATTGTAGATTTTGTATATTGTCTCGCAGATTTTGAAATCATATGTACTATAAATAGTAAAAGATATTTTAACCTAACCTTATAAATAAATCACACAGCGAATAGAATGGCAGCAATTTTTGAAAAATTAAAACTGAGAGAACAATTTGAGTATCAGTTAGAAATTGATAAAGATGTTTTTTTTGATAACCTTAAACAAATTGTAGACAAAGGTAATTCTAGTGATCTTTTTTCGAGGCAGTTTGATAAATACATTGATGGTGATAATGATTATATTGGATCTGTTTATAAGGATAATTTCAGAATAAGAAAACGCTATGAACTTTTTAATAATAATAGTTCGATTGCAATTGGAAAAATTAATATTAAGAACAATACTGTTTCAATAAGTACTTCAGTAACTGCTTTTAACCATAGCAATGTTTATGCGCCAATAGTGTTTCTGGTTCTTTATGTTGGATTTTCAATTTTAGGGCATTCTCATTTTCCAGAATTATTTTTGATTTTCTTTAGAAGTATAACCATTCTTTATATTTCACTAATTGTCTTACTTTTTGTTTTAATGAGAAAAGCTGTCGCGAATTTGAGTAGTGAATTAGAAGCGGATTTCGATTTTATTCAAATAAAAAATAAAAAAAATCAATGAAATCAAAAGTCTTTTTTTTACTGTTTTTAATAAATACGGTTGTTTACTCGCAATATACTTTAATTCCTGATGCCAATTTTGAGAGGGCTCTAATTGCCAAAGGTTACGATTCTGGTGATGTTGATGGAAAAGTGCTTACAAAATCAATCGATAAAATAAAAGAACTTGAAATCGATGCTTCAAAAATTTCAGATTTGACTGGAATTCAGGATTTTATTGCTTTAGAGGATTTAGATTGTTCTGAAAATGAACTATCGAACTTAGATGTTTCTAAAAATTTGAATTTATCAAAATTGAAATGTATTATAAATAAGATAACTAGTTTAAATTTGTCTGAAAACTCCAAATTAATATATTTAGAATGCTACAATAACCACTTAACGAATCTAGATGTTTCTAAAAATTTAAATATTTCATATTTAGGTTGTTATGATAACAAATTAACAAGTTTGGATATTTCTAAAAATTTAAAGCTTTCAAATTTAGAATGTGGCAAAAATCAAATATTAAGTTTAGATGTTTCTAATAATTTAGAAATTAGGCATTTAGATTGTTCTTTCAATCAAATTCAGTTTTTGGATCTTTCGAAAAATAAGCATTTAAATAAGTTGCTCTGTAGAGACAATAAATTAAAAAGTTTAGATGTTTCGAAAAATGTCAGATTAACTCTTTTAAACTGCTTTGTTAATGAGATAGCAGTTTTGGATGTTTCTAAAAATTTAAAATTAGAGTTTTTAAGTTGCTCACAAAATCAATTAACCAGTTTCGATATTTCTAAAAATGTGAAGCTGCAATCATTGGATTGCAATAAAAATAAAATAAAGAATTTAGATACTTCAAAAAATGTAATATTGTCGGAGTTATATCTAAACAGTAATGAATTAAAGAAGATTGATGTTTCTAAAAATTTAAAACTTTTTAGTCTATTCTGTTCGGAAAATAAACTCTCTGAATTGGATGTTTCTAGAAATTTAGAGTTGTTTAATTTAGATTGCAGGTCAAATAAATTGAAACATTTAGATATTTCTAAAAACTTAAAAACGGCATATCTTGATTGCTCTTCAAATAGTCTTGTAAGTCTAAATTTAAAAAATGGTAATAACACTAATTTTGGTACATTATTAATAGATTTTAAAAACAATAAGAACCTTTCGTGTATTATTGTAGATAATGTTGATTATGCAAATTCTAAATGGAGTTACTTTAAAGATCCAAATGTAAGTTATAGTTTGAATTGTGAAAGATGATAAGTTTGCGTTTAAATTTTGAAGATGACTAAAACCTATTTTTCAAGCTAATGATGATTCAAAAAGCCGAAATAACCGACAGCGAAATCCTCACAGCAATAACTAAAAAGTCAAAAGCCTATTGGTGATATTATATCTTGGGTTTTTGATTGCTTGGCATTCTCATTTTGCAGATTCATTTTTAGTTTTCTTTAGAAATGTTACAATTGTTTTTGTCCTATTGATTGCAATTGTGTTTCATTTCATGAAAAAAGCTGTGGTGAATTTAAGAAGCGGTCTTGAAGCAGATTTCGATTTTATTCAGATAAAAAATAAAACGAAGACTGAGGAATAATAGTAACGATCTGAAATTGTTGACTCAGAATCTTAGTATCTAAATATTGGGTGTGTTTGCCAAGGCGAATCGGGCTTTCGGCTATATCTTTTACTCCGCTCCGCTTCATAAAAGGATACCGCCTCAATCCCTCACGCTCAAGGTTTCATAAGAAGTTTATTTGCTTGTAAAAGAAATGAGTTTTTCAATTGTGGGGAATTTGTATATTGGTACCAAATATAATTTGATTGCTAATTATAATATAGAAAAACAAAATAAAAGGAATGAACCCTTCAAATAAAGTTTGTAGATGAAAGATAAAATTTTATCAGATTTTTTGGCAAGTGAAAAGCGGCTTGATTTATATAGAGAAAGAGCTGAAGGCTTATTGTTAAGTTTACTAGAGCAAGAAAATGTAATGATTCATCATATAAGTTCAAGGACTAAAAAAATTGAAAGTCTGACGAAAAAAATAGATGACAAATTAGGTAAATATAATCTCTTAAATGATATAACTGATTTGGTAGGAATAAGAATTATTACCTACTTAGAAAGTGATGTTGATGTTATTGCCGGTATTGTTTCAAGAGAATTTTTAGTTGATCTCGAAAATTCAATAGATAAAAGAGAACTCAAAAATGATCAATTTGGTTATAAGTCTCTTCATTTAGTTGTGAATTTGCATTCTTCTAGAGCTTCTCTTCCAGAGTATCGTAATTATAAAGATTTGAAATGTGAAATTCAAATAAGGTCAATATTGCAACATGCTTGGGCTGAAATCGAACATGATCTTGGATATAAAGGAAAATATGCGATACCGGATCAATATAAAAGAAATTTCAATAGATTGGCTGCGTTGCTTGAAACTGCTGATTTAGAATTTGATAGGCTCAAACGAGAATTGTCGGAATATGAAAACGAAGTAGGAGAATTAATTAAGAATGCTCCTCAAAATGTTAAAATTGATCAAGCATCATTACTTCAATTTAATTTAGAAAATGATATTTTGATAGAAGCACGTGATTTAATTTCTCAAATTACTGGTTGGGAATATAGTCCCGATCTAAATAATTTAATTGGAATACCAGAAAGATTCGAATTATTTGGTATTAAAACAATTAAGGATATTGAAGATTCTTTAAAAAATGACAAGGAAACATTTTTCAGATATTTAAAAATATTTACTAAAGATTTTAAGTATTATACAATGGGATTGACAATCGTACTGTTTTATTATCAGCATTTTTTAGCAGGAAAAACGGAAGATATTTCAAAAATTATTGAATATCAGGATTACGGGGAAATTTCAATTGCTGGTAAACCTGAAATTTTCCTTGAAAATTTTCAAAAAGCCAAAAGTTCGAGTTAAAATCTAGTAATGTAGATTTATAATTCATTCTCACAACTATAAGATTATGTGCTCAAACCTCCAAATAAGAAAAGTAAATATCAAAGACTTAAATTTCGTCTACAAATCAATCTGCGAACTAGAAAACGAAGAATTAGACTTCGAAGTCTTCGCAGCAATCTTCAATGAAAACATTTCAAACCCAAACAATCTTTATCTAATTGCAGAAAACGAAAATGAAGGAGTAGGTTTTATCAGTTTTCATACCCAAAATCTATTACATCATTGCGGGCGAGTTGGTGAAATCCAAGAGTTTTTTATAAATGAAAAGTATAGGGGTAAAGGCATCGGAAGACAACTTATAGAAGACATCATGCAATATGCAGAAGAAAATAAGTTAAAAAGTATCGAAGTAACTACAAACAAAAGAAGAGTAGAAAATGTCTTGATTTATGAAAATTTGGGTTTTACTTTATCACACAATAAGTTTACGATTTATAAGTAATGAAAGAACTAAATCCATCAATAAAACATCATTTGGTAGTTGGGTTGCTTATGGCGCTATGGATTTTTGCTTTCGCTTTCATCATAAAACCTTTTGACGACGGAACTTTAAATTTCCGATCCTGGTTCTTAATCAGTTTTGGTTTTAGTGTTTTGGCTTTTTTGTGTTATGGCGTTTTGGCTGTTCTTCAAATTAGAATTTACAAGAAAATCTCAAAATGGAATCTCAGTTTAGAAATAGCGAATATTTTTTTCTTTTTTCTAATTTATTTGTTTGGAATTTATGCCTTTTATAAAAGTCCGATTCTAAAAGGCGGATATACTTTTTCAGAATTCTTCTCTATCATTTTCATTAAAATTGCCTTGATTTTAACTCCCGTAATTATTCTGGCAAGACGATATCTTATCAAACTCATTCCGATAAAAGAGGATGTTCTCACCTTCACAGGAGAAAATAAATTAGACATTTTGAAAATCAAAAAATCCGATTTGGTTTGTATTTCCAATGCTCAAAATTATGTAGAGATCTTTTATCTAGAAAACGAAAAATTGCATTCAAAACTGCTTCGTTCTTCACTCAAAAAGATTCTTGAAGATTTTACTTTTTTAATTCAGATTCATCGTTCCCATTTAATAAATCCAAGTCATTTTAAGTCCTGGAGAAATTCAAACACCATTATTTTAACTCAAATTGAACTTCCCGTTTCTAAGAATTATAAAGAAAGTTTATTGGTCTTGTAATTTCGTACCTAAAACAATCGGTTTTGTACCAAAGTCAACGATATTGGCATTTACAGCAATTTTTCATTTTAGTTTTGTCTCATCAATTTAAAAAATAAATTATGACAACAAAACAACTTTGCCTTCTCGGATTATTATTTTTTCTGATCAGTTATTTACTTTTTTCAAAAGTTTTGCCCAATTTTCAAAAACCAATCGATTTTGCACATTGGTTTAATTTAATTGGTGCTTGTTTGTTATTATCATTTAATGATGCATTTCGTAAGAATAGATTAAATTCAATTGCTTCTTTTGTGACAACTTTAGGTGTTATTGCCCACATCGGACTCTGTACAATCGATTTTATCATGACGGGTTACGGTAATGACGATTCTGCCCGAGAACAATTAAGTCAGCATATTAATAATGTACCATCGATTTTGTATCCTTTTGTGATTGTTGGGCCGTCTTTACTTTTTATTGGCCTATCTCTTCATGCGTTGAATTTTATCAAAACAAATACGATAAGTTTTTTAATGGTTTTTATTTCTTCGCTGGCAATTGGTTTTTCGTTTTTTATATTGAAAAATGGTACTTATATGTTGTTGAGTTGTGTAGTTTTTGTTTTAGGATTAGGTTTGCTTTTATATAGAAAAGAGGAAAAAGAATTAGTTTCGAAATAAATTTTGACAGAGTGAAGTTGTGGTTTTAATTTGTATTTTCGCTTGAACTTGATAATTCAAATAAAATTGAATAAAAACCTAAAATACCTAATCTATCTCTTTCTCGCTTTCGTCGTGATTGCAAGTGATGGTACTTTGGTTTCTCAATCAAAATCGACAGATTATTATCAGTCTTCTTTTGTTGTATTAAAGCGAGAATTATATTCTAAAAAATCTCGTTTATACGCTTTTAATCAATTTTCTTCCCGAATAAAAATTGCGTTTTTAATTCCTGTCAACTATCTGGAGTTTAAACAGGTTCGCAGTTTTCAACTTCACATTATTCGAAAGTTACAAAATCTTCTTCATCAAAATATAACTTCATTTATAAGACAAGCTATTTTTATAAATGAAACAATTAATTCCAACAATTTATATAAAAGTTTATACAGCGCTTAGAAATTTCTGGGCATTTATGCGCTTCAACGCATAAGATGATAAAATAATGTCTAATCATTTATCATTTTAAAATGTATAAACACAAAAATAATACACGTTTAGCGCAATCTAAACGACCACTTCATTGGATAAAAAGAAAACTACTTTTAATTATAACTGCCTTTATGCTCGGAATGTCAAACGGAATGCATGTTCATGACGAGGCAAATAAGGGAAATCAAACTTATACGGAACAGCATAAGAAGGATTGATTTTTTATTTAACCGCAAAGTGCGCAAAAGTTTTTATCTATGCACCGTATTAAGATAAGTTCGCAAAGCTTTGCGAACCTTGCGTAATTCTTAGCGTCCTTAGCGGTTAAATTTAATAGTAAAGCATAAAAAAACCGAAACATTAAGCTTCGGTTTTTGTGTTTATTGGAATTTGGAATTTAAAAATTTGGAATTTTATTAATTAATCCATTTATAATAACGAGCCCCAATCAAATTAGGAATTTCTTTTTCAATTCGATCTAGAACCCATTCATTTTTAGGAGTTCGAACACTTTGTTTTTGTTGTTTTTTATGAAGACTTTCATAAGTTTCAAAACCAATTTCTACACTTTCTTCCAGATTTTCAAAAAGTTTCACTTTTGCTAAAGCCGATTGCCATTCTGGTTGAATTGTTCCTTCAAAAACTTTCGATTTCGATCCGCTTCCGTAAGCCAAAAATCCAAATTTAGTTCCGGTAACTTCTTGTTTTGTATCGTAATAATGTGCCAAAGTTGATAATAATCCCATGAAAATAGAACCTGTGTACAGGTTTCCAATTAAAGAAGAAGCCAATTCTGCAGGTTGTAATTTCCCGGTTACAAACTTTTTGTATTCGTCTGATTTCCCAACTTCTTTAATTTTATTCTGATAATCTGCAGGCGCGATATTTTCTGCAATGATTTTATCTGCACTATCTAAAGCATAAATTTCAGATAACATTCTGCGTCCCTGAAAAGAATAGGGAAGGTGCATGATAATACTGTTCCAGGTATTGTATAAAGTCTCGGTAGTATTTTTTAATTTTTTGAAAGAGAAGTAAGCATTTCGCGTACGATCCATATAACATTGATTTGAATACTGACCGTCAAAAACCGGCTGGTCTTTGTGGATTTCAATTTCAGCTTCTAAGTTATCAAACCATGGATCGTTGTTCTCGTTTTTTGTAATTGTTTCTTTCGAGATAGTTCTGTAAGGTTTGAAAAAGTCGAAAACACCTTTAGTGCTTGTAGTCCAATTTTCGTCAAAAGCAATAATTCTTGGATTTGAAGTTACCAGCATTGCCAGAGCACCGGCACCTTGCGTATATTCTCCCGTTGAATTTAAATCGTATTTCGCAAAATCAGTCGTAACCACAATTGCTTTTTTCGTCGGATTCAATTTTACAAAATCAATACAGTTTTGTAAAGCGTCAACACCACCAATACAGGCAAAAGTAAAATCGACAACATCGCATTCGGCAAGCGTGTCTTCGCCAAATTTCTGTTCCATTAAATTGATTAAATAGGAGCTGATGGGTTTTGAGCTGTCGATACCGCTTTCGGTACCCACGTAAATCCGGCTGATTTCGTTTAGGTTTATTTCGTTCTCCAAAATAAGTTTAGTTAAAGCGTTTGCTCCAAAAACTACAGCATCCTGGTGAACATCTGGTAAGGTCATTTTAATTAATCCAAGACCTTTTTCTAATTTTTCGGGTTCAATGTTTCTGGCAACAGCCAAAGTTCTGATGGGTAAGTGTATGTTGGCTACATCAAAAGAAATAGCATCAATTCCTGTTTTCATTCTCATTTTTTTTGAAGCCGATAAAGGTAAAATTATGTAATGGATTGACCATTTTTTTCGGCTATAAAATTTAAATGAGAAGACACTTTTGAAGAAAATAAATTAAAAGTTTAATTAAAATATCAATTTGACAAAGTTTTATGACTGTCTGTAGGGCTCATATTACCGCGAAATATTTTCTGTAAAGTGTGCGTTTTTAGTTTTTTATAATAAAATTATTTGATAATAAGTATTTTTTATACGTAGATGTACGTAATACGTAGTCTATTTTAAAATGATTATAAATAACAACGAAATGGTTGTAGTTCTTTGTTAATTGCGTTATTTTTGTCTAATTTTTTAAAACAAACTACTTAAACACTTATGGCACAATCTGCACAGTTGAATGCTTCCATCTTAAAGAAAGTGGCAATGGCACTTTCGGGAATATTCTTAATCACGTTTTTAGCGCTGCATGTTACCTTAAATTTCATTTCCGTTATTAGTGAAAATGTTTTTAACGAAGCATCTCACTTTATGGGTTACAATCCGCTAATTCAATATGTAATGCAACCTGTTTTGGCATTCGGAGTAATTTTCCATTTTGTTATGGGATTTGTACTGACTGCTCAAAATACTGCAGCAAGACCAATTGCGTATGCAAAATACAATGGAGCTGCAAATGCTTCATGGAGTTCTAGAAATATGATTATTTCTGGATTAGTAATCTTGGCTTTCTTAGGATTGCACTTTTATGATTTTTGGTTTCCAGAAGTTAACTACAAATATATTGTAGGGAATGCGCCAGATGCAACAAGATATTATGGAGAATTAGTGCATAAGTTTCATGATCCAATTCGTACGGGATTATACTGCATTTCTTTCGTGCTTTTAGGTTTTCACCTTTGGCACGGATTCGCATCGTCTCTTCAGTCAATGGGAATGCACAATAAATACTCTCGCTTCTTAAGCAAAGTTGGTTATGGATTTGCGGTAATTGTACCAGCACTTTTCATCATCATCGCATTATTTCATCATTTCAATAATTAATATCAATTATAATGGCATTAGATTCAAAAATTCCAAACGGCCCTATATCGGACAAATGGACAAATTATAAAGATCATATTAATTTAGTAAACCCTGCTAACAAACGTAATTTAGATATTATCATTGTTGGTACAGGTTTAGCTGGAGGTTCTGCAGCAGCTACTTTGGCTGAGTTAGGATATAACGTAAAAGCATTTTGCTTCCAGGATTCACCAAGACGTGCGCACTCTATTGCAGCACAAGGGGGAATCAATGCAGCAAAAAATTATAAAGGTGACGGTGACTCGGTTTACAGATTATTTTACGATACTGTAAAAGGGGGTGACTACCGTGCACGTGAGGCAAACGTTCACCGTTTGGCTGAAGTTTCGGCAAATATTATTGACCAGTGTGTGGCTCAAGGGGTGCCATTGGCTCGTGAATATGGCGGACTTTTAGATAACCGTTCTTTTGGAGGAACTTTGGTTTCACGTACTTTTTACGCACAAGGACAAACTGGACAACAATTATTGTTAGGAGCTTATTCAGCAATGAACCGTCAGATTGGTCGTGGTAAAGTAAAAATGTACAACCGTCACGAGATGCTTGACATCGTAATCGTAAACGGAAAAGCAAGAGGTATTATCGCTCGTAACTTAGTTACAGGAGAAATAGAAAGACATTCTGCTCATGCGGTAGTAGTAGGTTCTGGAGGATACGGAAACGTATTTTTCTTGTCAACAAATGCTATGGGAAGTAACGCAACAGCAGCTTGGAAAATTCATAAAAAAGGAGCATTTTTTGCAAATCCTTGTTACACACAAATTCACCCAACCTGTATTCCGGTTTCTGGAGATCACCAGTCAAAACTGACTTTGATGTCTGAATCGTTACGTAATGATGGTCGTATTTGGGTTCCTGCAAAATTAGAAGATGCTCAGGCAATTCGTGAAGGAAAGAAAAAAGCAACTGATTTATCTGAAGCGGAAAGAGATTATTTCTTAGAAAGAAGATATCCTGCTTTTGGTAACTTAGTACCTCGTGACGTTGCGTCTCGTGCTGCAAAAGAAAGATGTGATGCTGGTTTTGGAGTTAACAAAACAGGTGAAGCAGTTTACTTAGATTTCGCAGCAGCAATTAAACGTTACGGAACTGAAGATGCTTATGTAAAAGGTTTAGATGATAAAGATGCTGCTTTGGTAACTAAATTAGGAGCTGCCATCGTGAAAAGTAAATACGGAAACTTATTCCAGATGTATTACAAAATCGTTGACGAAGATCCTTATACAACACCAATGATGATTTACCCTGCGGTTCACTACACAATGGGTGGAACATGGGTTGATTATAACTTAATGACTACAATTCCGGGATGTTTCTCAATTGGAGAATCAAACTTCTCTGATCACGGAGCAAACAGACTTGGAGCTTCTGCTTTGATGCAAGGTTTAGCTGATGGATATTTTGTACTTCCTTATACTATTGGAGATTATTTAGCTCCGGATATTAAAATGGGTGAAATTTCTACAGATTTACCAGAATTCGTAGCGGCAGAGAAAGAAGTAAAAGATCAAATCGATAGATTTATCAATAATAAAGGAACTCATTCTGTAGATTATTTCCACAAGAAATTAGGAAAAATCATGTGGGATAAAGTAGGTATGGCTCGTAACGCTAAAGGTTTAACTGAAGCTATCGAAGAAATTGCGGCGCTACGTGAAGAGTTTTATAAAGATGTAAAAGTTCCTGGAAGCGCTAACGAATTTAATCAGGAATTAGAGAAAGCGACACGTGTTGCCGATTTCTTAGAGTTAGGAGAATTGTTCGCGAAAGATGCATTACACCGTAATGAATCTTGTGGAGGTCACTTCCGTGAAGAATACCAAACTGAAGAAGGAGAAGCACTTCGTGATGACGAAAACTTTGCATACGTTGCAGCCTGGGAATACAAAGGAAAACCAAGTGATGCCGTATTACACAAAGAACCTCTAGTTTACGAAAACATTAAATTAGTTCAAAGAAGCTACAAATAGTATTTAAGAAAGTCAAGATACTTACTTAATGCTTAAAACTTACACAAAATGAAACTTACATTAAAAATATGGCGTCAGAAAAACGCCCAAGATAAAGGGGGAATTGTTGATTACCCAATCGACGGAATCGAACCAGATATGTCTTTCCTTGAAATGCTTGATGTTCTTAACGAACAATTAATCAACAAAGGAGAAGAGCCAGTAGCATTTGATCACGATTGTCGTGAAGGAATCTGCGGTATGTGTTCATTATTCATCAACGGAGAAGCACACGGACCAGACAGAGGAGTAACTACTTGTCAATTGCACATGCGTATGTTTAAAGATGGTGACACGATTTTTATCGAGCCATTCAGAGCAAAAGCATTCCCAGTAATTAAAGATTTAGTTGTTGACAGAAGTTCTTTTGACAGAATTCAACACGCTGGAGGATTTATCTCGGTAAATACTTCAGGAAATACAATTGACGCGAATACAATTCCAATTAACAAAGACGATGCAGATAAATCATTTGATGCTGCTGCTTGTATTGGTTGTGGAGCTTGTGTTGCAACTTGTAAAAACTCATCAGCAATGTTATTTGTTGGCGCAAAAGTTTCTCAGTTTGCTTTGTTGCCACAAGGTAAAGTTGAGGCTACAGACCGTGTGCTTCACATGGTTCACCAAATGGACTTAGAAGGTTTTGGTAACTGTACCAACACTGGAGCTTGTGAGGTAGAATGTCCTAAAGGAATTTCTCTTGAAAATATTGCACGTATGAACCGTGAGTATTTATCGGCAAGCTTAAAAGGATAATTTTAAGATAATAGTTTTAAATAAATAAAAACGCATTCATTAAGTTGAATGCGTTTTTTGTTTTGGTGCGTTTAGATTATAGATATCAATAGTATGGCTTTAAATTCCTAAATTTGTTTAAGTAAAATGAATTCTGATGAATGATAATGAATTAGTAAATTATACCAAGGAGGAGCGAAAAAATCACATTATAAAGGAGATTAATTTGCATACGCGGGTAAGTTTTGAAACTTTGTCTGCTAAGTTGGGTGTTTCAGAAGATACCGTAAGACGTGATATTAACGAATTAGAGGCAGAATCTTTGTTGATTAAGGTAAAGGGTGGGGCGATGACAAAAGGGTATCATTACGCATCTTCTAATCAAACTTATGAAATTGAATCGAAACAGCTAATTGCTCAGAAAGCAGTTAGTTTGCTGCATGATGGTATGGTGTTATTACTTGACGGCGGAACGACAATCAGAGAGTTTATCCAACTAATTCCAAATGACTTAAATCTTACCATTTTTACTATTACGGTTGTTACGGCTGTTCAGCTTTTAGATAAGCCAAATATTAAAGTTATTATGATTGGAGGAAGTATATCTTCTTATAGTCAAATGTGTGTAAGTGGCGAAGTATATCATCAATTGGCTAATATTAAGGCAGATTTATTGATTTTGGGAACAAATGCTTTAGATGCCGAAGGTGGTTATTCTGATTCAGATTGGGAAACGGTGCAGGTTAAAAAAGCAATGATTCAGGCTTCTAAAAAAACAGCAATTATTACCATTACAGAAAAACTAAATACGGTTTTAAAAATGAAAATAGCTAGCTTATCCGAAGTAGATTATATAGTTACGGAAGTTGATCCGAAAAATAAAAAATTAGAGGCTTATAATAAAGCTTTTCCGAACTTGGTTCTTATTTGATTTTAGGTCAAAAAAAACATAATATGATAGTCACGCTCATTCAATCTGATCTTTATTGGGAAGATCCATCCGAAAACAGAAAAAAATTTGAATCGAAAATAAATCAAATCGATTCAGAAGTAAATCTTATTGTGTTGCCAGAAATGTTTTCGACGGGATTTACGATGAATGCTTCGGAAGTTGCTGAAACAATGCAGGGCGAAACCGTTCTGTGGATGCAGCGTGTTGCTAAGCAAAGAAAATGTGCAATTACAGGAAGTTTGATTATTGCTGAAAATAACCAGTTTTATAATCGGATGTTGTTTGTTTTTCCGTCAGGAGAGATACAATATTATGATAAGCGACATCTGTTTTCTCTTGCTGGCGAAGATCGAACTTATACAGGAGGAAAAGAAAAAGTAATTGTTGATTATCTGGGCTGGAAAATTTGTTTGCAGATTTGTTACGATCTGAGATTTCCTGTTTTTGTGCGAAACGTCGAGAATTACGACCTCATTTTGTATGTGGCCAATTGGCCAAAAGTACGTACAAATGCGTGGGATATTTTATTGAAAGCGCGTGCTGTCGAAAATCTGAGTTATGTAATTGGTGTGAACAGAATTGGTTTGGATACTCATAATTATGAACATATCGGACATTCGCAAGTCGTAGATTATTTAGGAGATTATATCTTGGAGCCAGAAGAAACGGAAGGTGTTTTTAGGGTCGAATTAGATAAAATCAAGATGTTAGAAACCCGGAAAAAACTAGACTTCCTGAGTGATAAAGATAGTTTTGAAATCAATATTTAAAATTCATTTACAACTACAATCTCTTCTTTAGTGTTTTTATTTCGTACACTGATTTTTTTGTATTTCCATGCTGAGCCAATTTTATCAGCTGAAATGTCTAATTTGCCATTTGCCTTAGTGCCTTTAATTCTGACAGACAATGAAACTGTAGTATTGTTATTAGAATAAACGGCATTTCCTTCTAAAATAGCTAATTTATCAATGGGTTGAATTGTTCCAATAGTTTGTGTTATTCTTTTATCGGAATTCGCCATTTTAATTGCTTTTTCGCAAAGGGAATTATCGCTGTAAGCCTGAATAATACCAGTTACGTTTTCTGCGGAGTTTGAAGTTAACAGTAGTCCAAAAATAAAAATAAATACAAGAGTTAGCGGAACAGACCATTTCCAATTTCTTTTGAGCCAGGCTTCCTTTTCGACTAAGTCATTATCCATTTTTTTGAATTTATTTAAAAGGCTTTACTCTTTTTTACTGCTTCTTTTTTCTTTTTTGCATCTTCTTTTTTCTCCAGTTCCGGATTGTATGGAATACTCATATCGATAGTTTCATCAACATCCCAATTTGTTCTTACATCAATTTCTTTTTGATAATAAAATACTTCTTCAGCATAGTTTTTCTTTAGAAAATTACCTGAATCATAAATTTTATTTTTATTGTCGTCGTACGTTATTCGAAGTGTAAATGAATTGGGTTCAACTAAATCAAATGTGAGTTTGGTTTGTCCTTCAGAGTATTGACTTGCAAGTACCTCATCTCCTTTTTTATTAGTTATTTCTGCAATAATAGGAAAGCGTTTTACATTTTTTAGATTCAAAACTAAATTCCCATAATCAGCATATTCCCTTGTAGTTAATTTATATGATAAAGTATCGTTTGTTTTATCGTAAAAATCGGTTAAAGCACCTGGCAGAAAGGTGAATTTATATTTTTCTAAAGGCTCTTTCTTAAAATCTATAGATAGTTTTTGGTCGAATTCATCATATTCGGTTGTAAAATCTACTGCAATAGAATCTTTATTGGTTAATTTAATTTTTGACTTATCAAATTTTACCAATGGCGTAGCAGATTCTAATGTAAAGCGATCCCTGAAATGTAGGGTTCCGCTTTGCATTGTGGTAATATTAAGTGTGTCTTTTTTCTGGTCTTTAATTTTAAAAGTGAATTTTTTATTGTAATTCGCATTACTGATTTCCATAGATAAGGAGTCGACTTTTAGCGGTTTAAACCAAACTTGCAAAGAGTCTTTTTTAGGAAATCGGGTTACAATAGATTCAAGGATTTCATTTTTGTTTTTAAGTACTACTTTAGGCTTAGAAATCGTAAAATCCTGTTTGCTGTCGTAGGGAAGAAATAATCTATTCCCGGAAGCCTGTATTGGTTTTAAAGCTTTTAAAGGTTGTGATTCCTTAAAAAGTTCTAATTCAAAAAGGGTATCATTTGGTACTGTAATATAATGCTTAATGAAACCTATTTTGTCATCTTTCGGATTAAATTTATTGTTGTTTCCTTTGTCTTTTAAAGCAACCAAGAGATATTTTCCGGCTTTTAAATTTTCTAATTTAAAAGTTCTTAAACTGTCTAACGTATTAGTTATGTATCTTGGGAATTCTTTGTAAATAACCGAGTCTTTAAATTTGTCGTTTACTTCATAAAGCATCACTGACACAAAATTGTCAACGTTTTTTTCGTATGCATCTTTTATTCGTCCGCCAATAGAAAGGGAATCAATATAAGGGCCTGTCGAGAAAACATATTTGAATTGGTTGTATGCGTTTCCTTCATTATTATCTGCAATACTTTGCCCAAAATTCATACTGTATGTTGTGTTGGGATGTAAGGTGTCTAAAATTTTTATAGTAATTTCTTTACTGGCAGTTGTTGGCAAAATAATCGGTTCGTGCTTCATTGGCGGCGAAATGATTAATTGCTTATTGGTGTTTTTAAGTTTTACATATTCATCAAATGTCAAAACAATTTCTTTTGCTTTAAAATCGGTGCTGAAGTTTTTAGGCATACTGTATTTTAAAACAGGAGCCAGAGTGTCTTTTAATCCTCCGGTGATGCTTCCTCTTTTGGCACAGCTCATCATTAAAAATACCAGTAAAAATGGAATATATTTAAAGTTGTTTTTCAACATAACAGTTTTTGAATTTGATTGCACAAAATAACGATTATATTTGCTTTAAGCGAAATTTTTTATCTATTTATTAGGATTTAGGGCATTTAAGTTTTTGCGTATTTCTTAAATTCAAAACGAGTAATTTGATATAATTTCTTACTTTTGGGTTCAAAAATATAATTTCTCTTTGTTTTGATTAAAAAGTCTTTTCTGATTTCCTTTGTTTTTTTACTAATCGCCTGTAATAAAAATGATAAGCCAATTATTGCTTTTTATTACTGGAAAACAGTTTTTAAGCTATCTGAAACAGAAAAAGAAGTTTTAAAAAATAATAATGTTGAGAAACTTTATATTAGATATTTTGATATTGGTTTGCATCCAAAAACAACAGAACCAATTCCGGTTAGTCCAATACATTTTCAGGAAAATATAGATAAATTTGATATTGTCCCGGTAGTTTTTATTCAAAATAAAGTACTGCTAAAATCAAATGTTGATATTGATGATCTTGCTGAGAAAACACTTCATTTAGTAGATGAAATTAATAGCAAAAACAAAATAAATTGTCGTGAAATTCAAATTGATTGTGACTGGACACTTGAGAGTAAGGACAATTATCTGCAGTTTATAGAACGATTTAAGAAACTTTCTCATAAAAAACTTTCGGCGACAATTCGATTACATCAGGTAAAATATTTTAAGAAAACTAAAATTCCAAATGTAGATTCAGGTGTCTTGATGTATTATAATATGGGGACTATTGCTTCGGATTCTTTGAATTCTATTTACAATCACGAAATTGCAGAAAAATATCTCAAAAGCCTGAAAAAGTATCCTTTGCATTTGGATATTGCGTTACCAATTTATTTCTGGGCAATTCATATTCGTGGCCAAAAAGCAATTGGTCTGCGTTCTAAATTGAATGTTGCTGAACTTGAAGAGGATAAAAATTTTGAACAGATTAATGCTGTCTTTTTTAAAGTGAAAAAGTCTAATTACAAAAATGGAATTTTTTACGAAGAAGGAGATGTGTTGAAGATTGAAGCAATTTCTGCTGAAGATTTAAAAATGATGGGAGAGGAGTTGAATGAAAATGTAGCGAATACTCCGAAAGAAATTATATTTTACGATTTAGATGAATTCAATTTAAAAAATTATGAAAAGAATATTTTTGAACAAGTTGTTTCTTGTTTCTAGCGTTGCATTATTTGCAGTTTATGGAATAATTTATGCTTGTGCTGATGGTGATTGGGATTATTTTATAGACAGCTCTAATTTTACTCCTGAAACTTTTACAGATAAATCCTATTCTCCGCTCTTTTTGTCGGGAGATGTTTTTTATGGAATTGGATTCGATACCCAACATAACTCAAGATTCAATGAAGATTTAAAATCGGATTGGAATAATTATTTG
The DNA here is from genome assembly GCF_002217275.1 of Flavobacterium frigidimaris. Lineage (NCBI taxonomy): Bacteria > Pseudomonadati > Bacteroidota > Flavobacteriia > Flavobacteriales > Flavobacteriaceae > Flavobacterium > Flavobacterium frigidimaris. The sequence goes on along the minus strand of NZ_MUGV01000001.1, from coordinate 165,848 downwards.
AAGACAAAAGTAGATACTGCAACTGTAAGTTATTTTTTAATTGGAGATCTTACTCCAAGATATTCTGATGATAGCAAAGCTGGAAAAAATAAAGCTGAAATAACGGATCTTCATGTGTTTTTTAAAACTAAAAAAGCAAATGCAACTTCTTTAAAATGGGGAAAGAAATTAAATTTGAAAGAAGATAAAATTAAGAGTTTTATTGAGTTTTTGTATTTAGCACAAAAAATCGAAACAGTTTCTATTGGACAAGATTATTGGAGTTATGACCCCGTGGTCGCCAAGACGTTCAGTGATTTAAAAATGATTCAGTCAATCGAAAATGTTTATAACACAACATCGGATTCTTTTCTGAAAAATAGATATTGGTTTCTAACAGTCAAAGCTTATTTTTATAGTAGTAATAAATCAAAAACAGTTGAGTTTTTCTATAAAACAGAAAAATCTGTTCCTAAAAACACATTGTATTATCGGGCACTTTCTTATGTAGCGGGAATAAAGTACCAACAGAAAAAATATTCTGAATCCAATTATTTATATGCTCAGGTTTTTGATAAATGTCCTGAAATGAGAATTGTGACGGCTTATAGTTTTCATCCCCAAAATGAAGCGGACTGGAATAAATCGTTAGCGATGGCAAAAGATAATAAAGAGAAAGCTGCACTTTGGGCGATTCATGGTTACTATAAAGATGGCGTGCAGGCTATTGAGAAAATTTACGACTTAGATCCTAAAAGTGAACATTTAAATTATTTGCTCACACGATTGGTGAATAAGCAAGAGCAGGACATTAATAATTCTTTTGAAGAAAGCGCAAAGGAAAATGTACCGGTAAAAAAGCTTACTGTGGCTGAAAATAAAGAATTAAACAAAGGTAAAATTGATAAAAAAGCGTTTGATTTAGTTTCGAAAATTACTACTGCGTCAAATACTCAAAAGCCTTATTTGTGGAACATTGCTTTAGGGTATTTGCAAACATTGAAGACTGATTATGTAAATGCCGATACTAATTTTGACAAGGCAGAGAAAATAATGCCTAAAACAGATCTGGCTAAATATCAATTAAGATTGCTTCGTTTTGTCAATAATATGAGCAAAATTGATAGGCTGACAAATAATAATGAAAAAACAATTCTGGCAGATCTGAACTGGTTATATTACGAACTTCCGAAAACATATAAGGGACAGGAATTTCGTTATCAGAACGCTTCTTCATGGAGTAGGAATTATTTGGCAGCATTATATAAAGCAGCTGCAAATCCGGTAATGACTGAGATATTTGGAGAATCCCGTTACAGCTATTGGAATGACGGAAATGCTTTTTATGATAACGAGAAGAATCTTTTAGCTATCAAAACCTTTTTAATGAAGTCGGATAAAACAGAAATAGAAAAAATTGGAGCCGGAATTTATAGTTTAAAATTAAAAGATATTAATAATTTCCAGGCAGTTCAGGCAACTTTCAAAAATAAAATCCCTGAAGCAATTGCTTTTATTAAAGAAACAGATTCTGTTCAGTATTATAATTTATTAGGAAATCCATTCAATGGAAATATTAAGGATTGTCATGATTGTGAACATGCTGCCTACCAAAAGAAGAAATATTCTCAAATTGAATTTTTAACTACGATAAAGGCAATGCAGGATAAACTGGCTGAAAAAGAAGAGGTTTATACTAATAGTTTGTTACTTGGAAATGCATTTTATAATATTACCCATTTTGGAAATGCAAGAACTTTTTATGAGATTAGCATCGTAGGTTATGGTTCAAGTCCGTACTCATTTAGGGATTCAATGAAAAAGATGATTACAAATTGTGATGTACCTAAAATGTATTATCAAAAGGCATTTGAAGCAGCAAGTACAAAAGAGCAAAAGGCAAAATGTATCTATTTATTGTCAAAGTGTGAGCGTAACGAATACTATAATAATAAATATAATAATGTTAGGAATTGGTGGAGTGTTGAGGATGATAAAATTAATTTTATCGCATGGAATGGATTCAAGGCATTAAAAAAGGATTATTCAGATACCAAATATTATCAGGATGTTATTGCGGAATGTGGTTATTTCAAAACATATATTAATCAATAAGTTGTAATTGTATCTTTTTAAATAATTTGAAGTGATGGTAAATAAAATTGAACATATAGGGATTGCTGTTAAAAATATGAATGATGCGAATGTATTATTCGAAAAATTACTGGGAGTTTCCTCTTATAAAGAAGAAGAAGTAGAAAGTGAAGGAGTTTTAACTTCTTTTTTTCAAACGGGCACAAATAAAATTGAGCTTTTAACGGCAACTAACCCAGAAAGTCCAATTGCAAAGTTTTTAGAAAAAAAAGGAGAAGGTATTCATCATATTGCTTTTGATGTTGATGATATTCATGCCGAGATAGAGCGTCTGAAAAAGGAAGGATTTGTGCTAATAAATGAAGCCCCGAAGAAAGGTGCTGATAATAAATGGGTGGTTTTTTTACATCCAAAAAGTACAAACGGGGTTTTGGTCGAGCTTTGTCAGGAAATAAAATAAAAAATCTCGTTTGAAGATAAAGAAATAAGGTGTTGAAAATCAATTACGTTTAGAAATAGAGTCGAGTCTATTTGAAATTAAATGGAAATCATATCTTAAAATATTTGCAGTGAATAAAAAATAGTAGTAATATTGCATCCTCAAACCGGTCCTATAGCTCAGCTGGTTAGAGCACCTGACTCATAATCAGGTGGTCCCTGGTTCGAGCCCAGGTGGGACCACGTAGTAAAAAAGCTTCATAAAATTATTTATGAAGCTTTTTTTATTGTTACAGTTGCAATTCTGCAAAAAACTTCTACATTTGCTACAGAATTAAAGCAAAAAACCTATTTTTTGTGAGAATTTTCAATAAAAGACCCCAAGTCTAATTTAAATACTGTGCTTGTTTTTAGCATACTAAACTTATGAAGATAGTAAAGACAGTTTTTTTTATGTTTTTTTTGATGTTAATTAATGTCTATGATGTTTATTCGTCAAATCCACCTGCAAATATGCCTCTGCCTAAGAGTAGTAATGGTGTTCAAACTAATGCTGATAGTCCAGATTTGCCTCCCGGAGCGCCTATTGATCAGGGTTTATTTATTTTAACGGGATTCGCAGTATTATTTGGTATCTATGCAATTCGCAAATATGATTTTATAAAAAAAGCTTCAGTGTAAAACTGAAGCTTTTTTTATAAAATATTTTTTTGGTTTTATTTGTTAATAGAATAAAGCCTGGAAATGTATTTTCCTACAACATCAAATTCTAAATTTATTTTCGTGCCAACTTTAAAATTTTTGAAATTAGTATTTTCAAAAGTATAAGGTATAATGGATACGCTAAATTCATTTGTTTTAGAATTTACAACTGTTAAACTAACTCCATTTACTGTAATAGAACCTTTTTCTATAGTGATGTTGTTAAGGTTTTTGTCGTATTCAAAAGTGTAGTTCCAGCTTCCGTTTGCTTCTTCAATTTTAATACAAGTCCCGGTTTGGTCTACGTGACCTTGTACAATATGTCCATCAAGACGGTCGCCAAGTTTCATTCCTCTCTCCAAATTAACAATATCACCCGTTTTCCAGTCTCCAATATTTGTTTTTAAAATGGTTTCCTCGATAGCAGTTACGGTATAAAATGAATCTTTTATAGCGACTACTGTTAAGCAGATTCCATTGTGAGAAACGCTTTGGTCAATCTTTAGTTCATTTGTAACAGAGGAGTCGACTGTGATGTGAAGATTGTTTTGGTCTTTTTGTATTTCGTGAATCCTTCCAAGGGTTTCTATAATTCCTGTAAACATTGTTGTTTTATTTTACTAAATTTGCACATCAAAATTAGTAATAAATAATCTGAGCTCATGAATAAAAAAGCAGAAAATATAATTGTTGGAATTTCAATTGGAGATTTAAACGGTATTGGAAGCGAAGTTATACTTAAAACATTCGAAGATTCTCGCATGTTAGAGATGTGTACGCCGGTTATTTTTGCAAATGCCAAAATACTTTCTTTTGTAAAAAAGAGCTTTACTTCAACAATTCAGTTTCATGGTGTTGATAAATTAGACCAGGTTTTGCCTGGAAAAGTAAATGTCTTTAATCTTTGGAAAGAAGGAGTTGATATTAATTTAGGTGCAAACGATGAGAAAATTGGAGAATATGCCATAAAATCTTTTGTGGCTGCTACAAAAGCTTTAAAGGAAGGAACAATTGATGTTCTGGTAACGGCTCCCATTAATAAATATAATATTCAATCAGAAGAATTTAAATTTCCCGGACATACAGATTATTTAGATCAGGAATTGGAAGGAAATGCATTGATGATGATGGTTCAGGATAATTTGAGAGTTGGTTTATTGACAGATCATGTGCCATTAAATGAAGTTTCATCTTATTTGACAGAAGAATTAATTACAAAAAAAATAGAAACAGTAAGAAAATCTCTGATTCAGGATTTTAGTATTGTAAAACCAAAAATTGCTGTTTTAGGATTAAATCCGCATGCGGGTGATGGTGGAGTGATTGGAAAAGAAGATGATCTGGTTTTAAAGCCAGCTTTAAAGAAAATTTTTGATGCGGGAACGATGGTTTTTGGTCCTTTTCCTGCTGATGGATTTTTTGGAAGTGGTCAATATGAGAAATATGATGCTATTGTAGCGACCTATCACGATCAGGGATTGATTCCGTTTAAAACATTATCTTTTGGTAAAGGAGTAAATTATACAGCGGGTTTAAATAGAGTAAGAACATCGCCAGATCACGGTACAGCATACGATATAGCTGGAAAAGACATGGCAGATTTCAATTCGTTCAAAGAGGCAGTTTATCTCGCGATTGATATTTTTCGTTCGCGTAATCAGTATGAGGAGATTAGCCAAAAACCTCTTAAAATAAAAGAAAAACAGTTATAAACAAAAAAAGGTGAATAAGATTATTAGTTTTATAATAATTTTATATCTTTGCACCCCAATTCAGATATCTGAGTTTTAGATACGGATTGGTCAAACTGATGTTAAGATGAGCAAATCAAAAGAATTTTTAATTCCTTTTATGGGGTTAAAGCTGGGAAAACACCATTTTGAGTATCAAATAAGTAACGCGTTCTTTGAGAACTTTGATTACGACGAATTTCAAAGTTCGGATATCAAAGTGAGTTTAGTTTTAGATAAGAAAAGCAACATGTTAGAGTTGGAATTCAAACACAAAGGAACTGTAAATGTGCCTTGTGATCTGACAGGCGAAGATTTTGATCTTCCTATAAAAGGGAAAATGAAATTAATTGTTCGTTTTGGAGATGAATTTAACAACGATAATGAAGAGTTGTTAATCTTACCGCATGGAGAGCATGAAATAGATGTTGCACAATACATTTATGAAATGATTGCCCTTTCGGTACCACTAAAACGAGTTCATCCAGGAGTTAAAGATGGAAGTTTACAAACCGAAGCTTTAAAAAAACTGAATGAGCTGACTGTAAAAGAAGTCAAAGAAGAGAAAGAAGAGAGTAAAAAAGAAGAAGATATTGACCCGCGTTGGGACAAATTAAAGCAACTATTAACGGATAAATAATATAGTAAAATGGCACATCCTAAGAGAAAAATCTCGAAAACAAGAAGAGATAAGAGAAGAACACATTATAAAGCTACTGTAGCTCAAATCGCTACATGTCCTATTACTGGAGAAGCACATTTATACCACAGAGCTTACTGGCATGAAGGTAAAATGTATTACAGAGGGCAAGTTGTTATCGATAAATCTGTAGCGGTTGCTTAATACGTTTTTGTAAATTATACTAGAACTCTCACATAGTGAGAGTTTTTTTTGTTGGTTATAATTTTCTTTTTTTAAGAAATTATCTACAAATTAATTTCGTTTTTTTTTGTAATTTTCAAGTCTTTTAAAAATTTTTCAAATATGCTGTATTTGAAAAGAAATAATAAAATATAATGAATACAATCACAGCCGCAATTACCGCTGTTGGAGCCTATGTTCCGGACTTTGTACTTTCGAACAAAGTGTTGGAAACTATGGTCGATACTAATGACGAATGGATTACTACTCGTACCGGCATTAAAGAAAGAAGAATTCTTAAAGATGCTGATAAAGGAACATCGTTTCTTGCTATAAAAGCAGCACAGGATTTAATAGCAAAAGCTAATATTGATCCGTTAGAGATTGATATGGTTATAATGGCAACAGCTACTGCAGATATGCCGGTGGCCTCTACGGGAGTTTATGTTGCAACAGAAATTGGAGCTACTAACGCATTTGCATACGATTTGCAGGCTGCATGTTCAAGTTTCTTATACGGAATGTCTACTGCTGCAGCTTATATACAGTCAGGACGTTACAAAAAAGTTTTATTAATTGGTGCCGATAAAATGTCATCAATTGTAGATTACACAGACAGATCTACTTGTATTATTTTTGGAGATGGAGCAGGTGCTGTTTTATTCGAACCAAATTATGAAGGCTTAGGTTTACAAGACGAGTACTTACGAAGCGATGGTGTAGGAAGAGATTTTCTTAAAATTTCTGCCGGCGGTTCTCTAATTCCAACTACAGAAGAGACCGTTAAAAACAGACAACACAATATTATTCAGGACGGAAAAACCGTTTTTAAATATGCTGTAACTAATATGGCTGATGCTAGCGAATTGATCGTTAAACGAAACAATTTGACTAACGAAGATGTTGACTGGTTAGTACCACATCAGGCAAATAAGCGTATTATTGACGCTACTGCAAGCAGAATGAACCTTGAAGAGTCAAAAGTATGTATGAACATTGAAAAATATGGTAATACAACTTCAGCAACTTTGCCATTAGTATTGAACGATTTTGAACGCAAATTCAAAAAAGGAGATAATATTATTTTAGCCGCTTTTGGTGGTGGATTCACTTGGGGATCTATTTACCTGAAATGGGCTTACGATACAAAATAAATTAAAACTAAAAACAAATCATTATGGATTTAAAAGAAATTCAAAACCTAATCAAATTTGTAGCAAATTCGGGAGTTGCAGAAGTAAAGTTGGAAATGGATGATGTAAAAATCACGATCAGAACAACTTTAGAAGGAAACGTAACTGAAACTACTTATGTACAACAATTACCAGCTCAGCAAGCATTACCGCAAGCTGTTGCTCCTCAAACTGCTCCAGCAGTTGTTAGCGTAACTAGTGAAGCATCTGTTCCGGCTGAAGATTCTAAATTCATTACTATTAAATCTCCAATTATTGGAACTTTCTATAGAAAGCCGTCTCCAGACAAACCAGTTTTTACTGAAGTTGGAAGTGTTATTTCAAAAGGAGATGTTCTTTGCGTAATTGAAGCAATGAAATTATTCAACGAAATCGAATCAGAAGTTTCAGGTAAAATTGTAAAAATTCTTGTTGACGATATGTCTCCAGTTGAATTTGATCAACCATTATTCTTAGTAGATCCATCATAAATAAATTTAGATTTTAGATTTTAGATTTTAGATTGATTTGCAATTTGTTAATCATCTAAAATTATCTAATTATCAAACTTGTCTAATTATCTAATTAAAATAAGATGTTTAAAAAAATATTAATTGCGAATAGAGGAGAAATTGCACTTCGTGTAATTCGTACATGTAAGGAAATGGGAATTAAAACTGTAGCGGTTTACTCTACAGCTGATGCAGAAAGCCTACATGTAAAGTTTGCTGACGAAGCGGTTTGTATCGGACCTCCTCCGAGTAACTTATCGTATTTGAAAATGTCAAATATTATTGCTGCTGCAGAAATTACAAATGCAGATGCAATTCATCCAGGATATGGATTTCTTTCAGAGAATGCTAAATTCTCTAAAATTTGTCAGGAACACGGAATCAAATTTATTGGTGCTGCTCCTGAAATGATTGATAAAATGGGAGACAAAGCTTCTGCAAAAGCGACAATGAAAGCGGCAGGAGTTCCATGTGTACCAGGTTCTGACGGATTATTAGAATCTTTCGAACAAACACAAAAATTGGCTAAAGAATTTGGTTATCCAGTTATGCTTAAAGCAACTGCTGGTGGTGGTGGAAAAGGAATGCGTGCCGTTTGGAAAGAAGATGAATTATTGAAAGCATGGGAAAGTGCGCGTCAGGAAGCTGCTGCTGCATTTGGAAATGACGGAATGTACATGGAGAAACTTATTGAAGAACCACGTCATATCGAAATTCAGGTTGTTGGAGATTCATACGGAAAAGCCTGTCACCTTTCTGAAAGAGATTGTTCAGTTCAACGTCGTCACCAAAAATTGACTGAAGAAACACCTTCTCCATTCATGACAGACGAATTACGTGCTGCAATGGGAGAAGCTGCTGTAAAAGCTGCTGAATTCATTAAATACGAAGGAGCTGGAACTGTAGAATTTTTGGTTGACAAACACAGAAATTTCTATTTCATGGAAATGAATACCCGTATTCAGGTTGAGCACCCAATTACAGAACAAGTTATTGATTATGATTTGATTCGTGAGCAAATTATGGTAGCTGCCGGAATTCCAATTTCAGGAAAAAACTATTTACCACAATTACACGCTATAGAATGTCGTATTAATGCTGAAGATCCTTATAACGATTTTCGCCCTTCACCAGGAAAAATTACTACGCTTCATATGCCAGGAGGACACGGAGTTCGTTTAGATACGCACGTTTACTCTGGATATAGTATTCCACCAAACTACGATTCGATGATTGCTAAGTTAATTACGACAGCACAATCTCGTGAAGAAGCGATCAGCAAAATGCGTAGAGCTTTAGATGAATTCGTAATCGAAGGTGTGAAAACTACAATACCTTTCCACAGACAATTAATGGATGATCCAAGATATATTGCAGGAGATTATACAACTGCATTTATGGATACTTTTAAAATGAATCCAATCGAATAAGTATAAAGGCTGTCAATTTTGGCAGCCTTTCTTATTTTACAGATATACTTTAAGCCCGATAGATTATCAAATCTACCGGGCTTTGTTGCTTAAAATACTTTTGGTAAACACTAAAAGTGTATACTTTTTACACACTCTTTTTAAAAATTACACACTTTTTTATATTTCTGAATTTTGGCACACTGGTACTAAAGTCTTTAAATATAAGGGTTTGTGTGATTTGGGAGCTTATGTTTGGCTTACGGCATAATAATTTCATTATCTAAAGCGTAAACAACTATTAAACTAAATATTATTATGAAAAATTTATTCTTATCAGCCGCTATTGTTTTAGGAAGTTTATCTTCATTCGCTTCAAACGTTCCAACGACAAGTTCTATTATAAAAACGATTTCAATTCAGGATGAATATGCTGAAATCAAATTAGAAGAAGTACCGGCTCCAATTACTGAAGCTTTGAAAAAATCATTTCCGGATGCAGTACTTTCTAAAGCATATAAAAACGCAAAATCTGAATACAAACTAGATGTTACCGTTGGAGAGAAAGTAGGTTCTCTTTATGCTAATGCAGACGGAACATGGATTAAAAAATAATTTAACAAACACCTTTCCTTATGTTTATTCAAATTAGCAATACTAAAATAAAAATAAGGATACTAAAATACAACTATTATGAAAAATCTATTTTTATCAGCCGCAATCGTTTTGGGAGGTTTAACATCATTTGCTTCAACTTCACCAATTTCAAATACAATCGTAAAAACAATTTCTATTCAGGATGAATACACAGAAATTAAAGTAGTAGAATTACCAACTGCAGTTACTGATGCGCTAAAAAAAGCATATCCGGATGCAGTGCTTACTAAAGCATATAAAAATGCAAAATCAGAATACAAATTAGAAGTTGCCGTTGGAGACAAAGTTGGTTCTCTTTACGCTAACGCAGATGGATCGTGGATTAAAAAATAATCCATAGCCAATCAAGTTACATTTTAAATATTATATACACCTTTAAATTAAATATCATGAAAAATTTATTTTTATCAGCCGCAATCGTTTTGGGAAGTTTAACATCATTTGCTTCAACTTCTCCAGTTAAAAACACAATCGTAAAATCAATTTCCGTTCAGGATGAATATACTGAAATCAAAGTAGAAGAAGTACCATCTGCTGTTACTGATGCACTTAAAAAAGCGTATCCGGATGCAATCCTTTCTAAAGCTTACAAAAATACTGCTTCTCAATACAAATTAGAAGTTACAGTAGGAGACAAGGTAGGCGCTCTTTATGCTAATGCAGACGGATCTTGGGTAAAAAAATAATCACTAACTACTAAAAAACTATTATTATGAAAAAGTTAATCTTATCGGCAGCTATCCTGTTAGGAGGGTTGTCAACTCAGGCAGCAGTTATTGATCAAACAAATACAATAACGCATTCAATAAAAATTCAGGATGAGTATAAAGAAATTGATGCTGTTCCGGCAGCTATTAAAACAGCTTTAGACAATTCTTATCCAGGTGTTAAACTTGATAAAGCATATGTAAACGACAAAAAAGAGTACAAGATCGAAATTACTGTAAGAGGTGAAAAATCGATTGTTTACACTGATGCAACAGGTAACATCCTTAAAAAGTAACCATAAAAACCCCATAGTATGAAAAAGTTAATTTTATCGGCAGCGATCCTTTTAGGAGGTTTGTCAATGAATGCAGCAACTCCGGTTGTAGCAAGTTCAATAATTTCAGTAAACATTCAGGATGAATATACTGAAGTTGCTGCAGATGCAGTGCCGGCAGCGGTAAAATCTACAATTGAAAAATCGTTTGTAGGTTCTAAACTGGAAAAGGCATGGAAAAATGCTAAAGATGAATACAAACTTGAAATTTCAAAAGAAGGTAAAAAATATACCTTTTTTACAGATGCTTCAGGAAACATCATTAAAAAATAATTTAAAAGAACATTATGAAAAAGTTAATCTTATCAGCAGCAATAATTTTGGGAAGTTTATCAATACATGCAACTACAGAAGCTGAACCTGTAAAGATTGCTGTTAATGTTCAGGATGAATATAAAGAAGTTGCTACAGATGCAGTTCCGGCTGCAGTGAAAACAGCTTTAGAAACAGCTTATCCTGGCGCAAAGCTAGTGAAAGCTTTTTCAAACGAAAAAAAAGAGTATAAACTCGAAATATCAGTTGGTGACCAAAAGGCTACTGTTTATTCAGATGTCAATGGCAATTGGTTGAAAATATAATTAGGTGAATTAGATTTATGTTTTTGGTAAAAAAGAGGTTGCGACGTGCAATCTCTTTTTTTTTGCATAATTTTATGAAAATACAACTTTAATAGTATTATTTTAGCAAAAAAGAGCCTAAACACAGATGTCAAAGATATTACTGATAGAAGATGATATTTCGTTTTGCAAATTATTAGAGAAGTTTCTAATAAAAAAAGCATATGATGTAACCGTTGCTTTCTCGGCAGAAGAAGCCCGACTGGCAATGAAAAAAGAATCTTTCGATTTGATTCTCACAGATCTGCGTTTGCCAGATTCTGACGGTATTGGACTGATGTCTGAATTTAAAATATCAAACCCTGAAATCCCTGTTATACTTATGACGGGTTATTCAGATGTTAATACTGCGGTTAAGGCCATTAAGAATGGAGCAGCCGATTATATTTCGAAACCTTTTAATCCTGATGAGGTTTTATTGGTCATTACAAATGCCTTAAAAAATTCTGAAGCAGAAGAAGTAATAGCAAAAGAAAAAAAGGCTCCAAAAAAGAAAGAAACAACTTCTTCTGAAAATGAATTTGTCAGAGGTATTTCTGTTGCTTCCAAAAAATTGTTAGATCATATTCACCTGGTTAGTCCTACTGATATGTCAGTGTTAATTATTGGCGAAAGCGGAACAGGAAAAGAAATTATCGCCAAAAGTATTCATCAGCAAAGTACGCGTAAAAACAATAATTTTATTGCAGTAGATTGTGGTGCCATTCCGAAAGAGTTGGCGGCAAGTGAATTTTTCGGGCATTTAAAAGGATCTTTTACAGGAGCGATCAGTGATAAAATGGGTTATTTTGAAGCAGCAAACGGAGGAACACTTTTTTTAGACGAAATAGGAAATCTTTCTTATGAAAATCAAATTCAGTTATTGAGAGCGCTTCAGGAACGAAAAATTAAACCTGTTGGAAGCAATAAGGAAATTAACGTCGATATCCGCATTATAACTGCTACAAATGAGGATTTACGTGAGGCAGTAAAAAACGGCGATTTCAGAGAAGATTTATACCATAGAATCAATGAGTTTTCTATTCTTTCTCCGTCATTAAAAGAAAGAGAAGAAGATTTGATGGTTTTTGCTGATTACTTTCTTGAAAAAGCCAATCAACAATTGAATAAAGAAATCATAGGCTTTTCACCTGAAGTAGTTGCTATTTTTCAAAAATACAATTGGCCGGGGAATTTACGTGAACTGCAAAACTGTGTCAAGCGCGCCACACTTTTATCTCGCGGAAATTTTATTGAAAGCGATGTTTTACCAGCTGAGTTTTTTCAGGTTCAGAAGTCGAACCAGCAAAACTCAAATGAGACTTTTTCATTGTCTGAGAATGAAAAAGAAACGATTATTCACGCACTTTCAAGAACTCAAAATAATAAATCGGAAGCAGCAAAATTGCTTAAAATCACCAGAAAGACACTTTATAATAAGTTGAAGCAATACAATATAGATTAAACTTGCTCGAGTATTGAAGTTTTACCGCAAATTTCGCAAATCGAATTGGCGGAAATTTGTGAAATTTGCGGTAAAATGTTTTAGATAATCTCCTTTTGTAAAGCTTTAAAAAGTGATTCAGTTTTGGCTTTTAAAGCTCTGAAAATACCGTTTAAATCAGAAACTTCAAAATCATTTTTATCTAAGACTTTTAAAATACCGCCAATTTCATAAGCTTCAATTTGATTGAACATTGGTGAAATTCGATGTCCGATAGCATTTATTTCGGAGATATTTTCTTCCGCAATGGCACTTTCTAATAAATTCAAATTTTCATCGGTACTTTCTATGAATGATTTTAAAACTTCTTTCAAAGCATCATTATCATTTCCTAAAAATTCTTTTAAAGTTGCTAATGAATATAGTTTTGTCGCGATTTTTTGTTCATTATCATTAATGTCAACCAAAGGTAAAGTATCGTTTTCTAAAATACGATGTATGGTTTCCAGTAGTATTTTTGGCGAATATGGCTTTTTAACCACAGTAGTAAACCCAGCTTTGGCATAAACCGAAGCATCCAAATCTGTTCTTCCGGTTAAGGCAATTACCGGTTGATTTTTATAGATTGCAGTGTTTTTAAGTTTTTGAAGAAACATAAAACCGTCCATTTCCGGCATTTGAATATCTGTAATGATAAAATCAAAATTTGTTTTCTGAATCGCTTCCAAAGCTTTAACGGCGTTATTAAAAGACAATACCTCATGGTTTTCTTGCCTTAAAACGCCACTGGTTAAATTCAGAAGATTAATGTCGTCATCAATCACAATGAAAGTTTGTTTTTTAGTAGTGCGAACGACTGGTTTTTTTGCCTCAGGAATCGAATTTGAACTGGTATCAAATAACAACGGAAGCTGTATTTCAAAAGTACTTCCTTTTCCAAAAGTACTTTCAAGTGCTAAAGTTCCACCTAAAACCGAAATTATTTTCTGGCAGATTGATAATCCCAAACCAGTTCCGCCGTATTTTTTTTCGATGCCTTCATTGGCCTGAGCAAACTCTTCAAAAACCAATTTCTGATTTCCTTTCTCAATTCCAATTCCGCTATCTTCAATTGTAATGGTAAAAAAATGATCGTCTTCACTTAAAAAAGCACTGATTCTAATGAAGCCTTCTTCTGTAAATTTATACGCATTTCCCACAATATTGCTCAGAATTTGTTTCAGTCGAAACGGATCTCCCACAATTTTGGTGTGCAGTTTTTCATCAACATTAATAATGAGCTCAATATTTTTTTGCTTGTAAACAGTCTGGATACTTTTAGCCACTTCATCAATAATATCAGGTAATGAAAAGGGCACTTTTTCAATCGTAATTTTTCCTGCTTCAATCTTTGAGAAATCAAGTAAATCCTGAACTAGTTGCGTGATATATTCAGAGGAATTTTTGATGTTTTTAATGAAATACGATTGTTTTGTATTCACATCGGAGTTACTCAAAAGTTCCGAATAACCGACAATGGTACTTAAAGGCGTTTTTAAATCATGACTTACAGTCGAAATCAATTGCTCTCGGCTTTTAAGCAGGTTTTTTGTTTTGAAGTTCGCAATCTCCAGCTGTTTTTTATAAACTTGTGATTTCGAATAATCGCTCACAATTAAAATCGAGAAAAACAAGGTCAGCACCAAACCAATAATGGCGGATGCCGTAACAATCTCGTTGACTTTTTTTAGTGATTTTTCTTTAAGGGAATTGTTTTTTATGGAGTTAATGATGATCTCGCGCTCAATAATTCGGAGCACTTTTCGGAGTTGTTCAGAGATTGCGATTTCATTTTTTAATAATTTATTTTCCTGAAAATTCAGAGATTCTTTTTTCTTTTCAGCTCTTTGTTTTACAGAACTCAAAAGCTTTTTAGAATTGGCCAGGATAGAATCAGAGGCTTGCTTACTCAAAGTATTGGTACTATCATCCGGAATATTCTGATTGAGATAATCGACATATTTCTGAAGTACATTTTTTTGATAACTGCCTAACTGATTTGGGTTTTTAGTAAAATCCTGTATTTCTAATTTTCGGAGCTTAAACTCCATTTTGGTAATTTCATCAATGGCAGAATTTACCGAAACTTCATCATCAGCTTTATTTTTTATGGTCTTTAATTGCTGAATGTTTTTAGTTTTTTCAGACAGATAATAGGTAACGCTGTCCAGCAATGTTTTTTGATATTGTGTAGTTACGATTTGTTTTAAAGTATCAATTCTGGAGCGTAAAGAATCGGTTTCAACAAGATAGCTTTTAAAGTCAATTTCTGAGTTGGTCTGAATTGTTTTTCGCGCCAAACTCTCCGTTTTATACACATTAGAAAATAATTTGCTGACTCTTAAAATCTTGGTCTTTTCTAAAGCAATTTTATCTTCTAGTTTGTTATAAACAACATTTTCAGAGTATAAAAACCATCCAACAGTTACAACCAAAGCGAGTAATGCCACATAACTGAAAAGCACTTTGATAGCCGTGTAACTTTTTTTGCTCTCCATAAATGATATTGTTGCGATTGGGTAGTCTTTAAATTCGAATTCCCTGCAATTTATTCAAAAAAAACTGTTATAAAAAGAGAAATCGAATGGAATCTGTTACATAATTCAAAGGTTTTAAAAACAAAATAGCCGCAGATTATGTAATAATCTGCGGCTACTGTATCTATTTTTTAGGCTAACTTATAGTGTTTCGTTCAGCCATTTGAAAAATTCACCTTGCCAAACCTGAGCATTTTGCGGTTTTAAAACCCAGTGGTTTTCATCCGGGAAGTAAACAAATCGGCTTTTGATTCCTCTTAACTGAGCAGCCTGAAAAGCTTCTTGTCCTTGTCCGATTGGCACACGGAAATCTTTTCCACCCTGGAAGATTAAGATTGGTTTGTTCCACTTCTCAACCATAGTTGCAGGGTTAAAAGTAGTGTATGCTTTTTGAGCAACAGCATTGTCTTTTTCCCAATAGGCACCACCAAAATCCCAGTTGTTAAAGAAAACTTCTTCAGTAGTTCCCAACATACTAACAGTATTGAAAACACCATCGTGTGCGATAAACGTTTTGAAACGGTTGTTGTGAATTCCTGCTAAGTAAAATACAGAATATCCACCGTAACTTGCACCAACGCAACCTAAACGGCTTTTGTCAACATAGCTTTCTTTGGCAACATCATCAATTGCAGAGAGGTAGTCGTCCATAACTTGACCTCCCCAGTCTTTACTAATTTTCTCATTCCATTCTACTCCGTGTCCTGGCATACCGCGACGGTTTGGTGCTACAACCACATAACCTTTAGCAGCCATTAAAGAGAAATTCCAACGGAAAGAATACGATTGTGTCAACGCAGATTGTGGTCCTCCCTGGCAGAATAATAATGTTGGGTATTTTTTTGTAGCATCAAAATTTGGAGGTAAAATTACCCAAACCAACATTTTTTTACCGTCAGTTGTTGTTACGTAACGTCTTTCTGTTTTGCTTAATGCTAGTGTTTTGTATGTATCTGTATTTACATTTGAAAGTTGTTTCCAGGTATTTTTCTTCAAATTAAAGGAATAAATCTCCGGAGCATGATTCATGTCATTTCTGGTTACGATAATATCATCACCAGCAAAACCAACTAAATCATTTACATCAAAATCACCTTTTGTAATTTGGCGAACCTGAATTGCCATTTTTGTCAATCCCGGAAAGTTCACCACAAAAAGTTGTTTTGTTCCGTCAACTGGTGCAACAAAATAAACGTTTTTGCCGTCTTTACTCCACATGAAATTATCTACAGTTCCATCCCAGTTGGCAGTTAAGTTTGTTTTGATTCCTTTAAACTCAACAATAATATCATTTTTGTCAGCCTCGTAACCATCACGTTTCATTTGCAACCAGGTTAAATTTCCTGTTGGAGAAAATTGTGGAGCCGTATCATAACCTAAATTATCTTCGGTTCTGTTGGTTGTTTTTTGAGTTTCTAAATTGTACTCATAAATATTGGTGTTTGTAGAAGTCGCATATTGCGTTCCTGCTTTTTTCTTGCAAACGTATAAAATGCTTTTTCCGTCAGGTGACCAGATATAATCTTCGTCGCCACCAAAAGGTTTTTGCGGAGAATCAAAATTTTCACCTTTTAAGATGTCAATTCCGGTTGCACCTTCTTTGTTTTCTTTATAAAAAACGTGGTTAAATTTTCCTTCGTTCCAAGTGTCCCAATGACGGTAATCTAAACCATCATAAATTTGAGCATCTGATTTGGTAAGGCTTGGATAAAAATCTTTTCCTAAGACCTTTTCCAGTTTAACTTCTTCATTGTACACTAAAAATTTTCCGTCAGGCGAAACATTTTTGTCGGCCAAAATAGCTTTTGTGTCTTTAATTTCAGTTGCAGTTCCGCCATTTACTGGCAATGTGTAAAATTTTGAAGACGATTTGTTTTCTTCTACAGAAGGAGTAGAAACTTTAAAAACAACATTTTTTTCATCTTTCGAAAGTCCAAGTGCAGTCACTCTTCCTAATTTCCATAACAACTCTGGTGACATCACATTCTGTCCGATAGCGTTTAAACTCATCATTATTAAGGTTGTAAATAATACTTTTTTCATAATAAAATTCTAATATTCGTGGGGCTAAAAATACAACATTTAAATTCCAAATAGTTAAATTCCAAATCCCAAAAAATGTTAAAAATTCCAAAGGGTTTACTAAATTTTTTTCGCCACGAATTCACGAATTTTTTTTTCACGCTCCCGATGGCTATCGGGATAAAAAGATTTTAGCAGAATCTGCTTGAGACAAATTATTAAGCAGGAATTAAAAATAGCCACGAATTCACGAATTATTTTTTCACGCAGATCTAAAAAAGATTGAGCAGATTCACACAGATTTTTTCATTAAATCATATCTGCCTAAATCTGCAGAATATGCGTGAGACAGATATTAAGCAGGAGTTAAAAATAGCCACGAATTCACGAATTATTTTTTCACGCAGATCTAAAAAAGATTTGAGCAGATTCACACAGATTTTTTTATTAAATCAAATAAAATCTGCAAAATCTGCGTGAAACAAAATCTGCAAAATCTGTGGGAGGTAAATATTAAAAGTTAGTCACGAATTACCCGAATTTCCATTAATTAAATTTGCGTTAATTTGTGTAATTTGTGGTAAAAAACAAAGCGAGGAATTTACTAATTTTTTATTCTTAAAGATTATCAAAAAAATAATTCGTGAATTGCTTCGCCTGTTCGCTATCGCTCGAGTCGTGGCGAATAAAAAATCATTATTTTTATAAAAATTTGGCAAATGGAATTAAGTTATTGGGAACTTAAAAATTGGTTCACGAATGTTGATTATACTATTGTAGGAAGTGGCATCGTAGGTTTGCACGCCGCATTACGCTTACGCGAAAGATTCCCGACGGCGAAAATTCTGGTTTTAGAAAGAGGAATGTTGCCACAAGGCGCGAGTACGAAAAATGCCGGTTTTGCCTGCTTCGGAAGTCTTTCTGAAATTATGGAAGATCTCAAAACGCATTCA
The DNA here is from genome assembly GCF_002217275.1 of Flavobacterium frigidimaris. Classification (NCBI taxonomy): domain Bacteria; kingdom Pseudomonadati; phylum Bacteroidota; class Flavobacteriia; order Flavobacteriales; family Flavobacteriaceae; genus Flavobacterium; species Flavobacterium frigidimaris. The sequence goes on along the minus strand of NZ_MUGV01000001.1, from coordinate 147,660 downwards.
GAAGAAGATGTTGTCAATTTGATTGAGAAGCGCTGGAAAGGGTTGCAGTTGCTCCGAAAAAGATTGGGAGACGCAGCAATTGATTTTAAACCTCACGGTGGATATGAATTGTTTTTGAGAGAAGATGAAAGAGGTTTTAATGATTGTGTCACACGATTGTCTTTTATCAATGAAATTTTAAAACCCCTTTTTAAAGCTGATGTTTTTACCAAAGAAATTGATCGATTTGGTTTTGAAAACATTCAGGAATATTTAATTTTTAATCCGTTTGAGGCACAAATTGATACGGGAAATATGATGCAGGAATTGCTGAAACAAGCTGTTGCCGCCGACATTTTGATTTTGAACCAGCAAACGGTAACAGGATATGCCGATTTAGGAAATCAGGTAGAAATTGCATTAAACGATTTTAGTTTTACATCCAAAAAGATATTGTTTGCAACAAATGGTTTTGCCAATACGTTAACAAAAGGAGCAGTGCAACCCGCAAGAGCTCAGGTTTTGATAACAGAGCCAATCAAAAATTTAGATATTAGGGGCACTTTTCATCTGGATCGTGGTTATTATTATTTCAGAAATATTGGTGACCGAATCTTATTGGGCGGTGGAAGAAACTTAGATTTTGAAACCGAAACTACAACCGAATTTGGTCAAACCAAAATTGTACAAAATAAGTTGGAAGAGTTGCTGAAAAATGTAATTTTACCAAATCAGGATTTCCAGATCGCGCATCGTTGGAGCGGGATTATGGGAGTAGGAAACAGTAAGAATCCTGTTGTTTCGCAATTGTCTGAAAACGTGTTTTGCGGCGTTCGCCTTGGCGGAATGGGAGTCGCAATAGGCAGTTTAATAGGAACAGAATTAGCAGATTTAATATAGTAATAATTATAGTCCCAAATAATTTAACCAACTACAGACAAACATGAAAAAAACTACATTAGTTGTTCTTTTTTCTTTTTTTAACCTACTTTTTTTACAAGCAAACAATAAAGCAAAACAAATTCCTGCTGACGCAAATTTTGATGTTACCGTGTCATTAATTGGTGAAGTTTTGATCGAATATCATGATTATGATATTTATTCAACCTACGATTGGCAATTTGAATATGGACCAGCCGGATTTAAGACTGGACAGGGAATTACCACAAGTGTATCGGGATTACCTTTTTACAGATTCAATCTGGATCCTCTAAAAAAATATGATTTTAGAGTAAGGGAGCGACATTTGGTTAATAATGTCCTCGTTTGGACAGATTGGTCTCAGACAAAAACAATATTTACTACAAGTGATAAAGTTTTTTCTGTTGGATATACAGCAAATTTTAATGATAAAAATGCAACAAATCTAGAATGGCGCGGATTAATCTATTCTAATTCTACCAGCGATGCAGGTGTAGGTTTTTCTACAACTCAAAACCACAGTGCGACTGGAGAAACAGGTTCGTCAATATTTATGTCAAATTATAATTATCAGACCAACGCAAATATTGCATTTGTTTCGCCGAGATTTAATGATTTGGCAACCGATCGGAAAATAAAATTCTGGACAAATGGATATTCTTCAGATACAGAGCTTTTAGCGGGCACAATGACGGATCCTAATGATCTAAGTAGCTTTCATTTACTGTCTCCGGTTGAAGTTAAAACAGGTGGAGGATGGCAACAGCAAACCATTTATTTTAATAATTATAAAGGCACTGATCAATATATTGTTTTCTTATTTAAAAGTAAATATTATGGCGCTGATAATAATGATGTTTATCTGGATGATTTTAGTTATGAAAAAGCTTCAGATTGTTTTGATCAGACTAATTTTGCTGTAACAGATATAAAGCAAAATTCAGCAAGAATAAGTTTTGATGCGCCAAACCAGAATAATTTTCAAGTTAGCATAACCAACGTAGTCAAACATACTACAGACATTTTAAATATTCAAGGCAGTCCTTATATTCTAAACAATTTAGTTGGAAACACAGATTACGAAATAAAACTGCGCGCCAATTGTATTGATGATTTATATTCTAACTGGACAAAAACAATTAGTTTTAAAACTTCTTGTACTGTTATTTCTGACAGCTATAACACTTCCTTTGAAGGAACTAAATATATTGATCCCTGTTGGAATATAATTGCTAATAATTGTTTGGTTCAAACCAATTTTGAAGATACAGGCTGGAACATAAAGCCTCTGCCGAAAACTGGCGACGCTGCAATTATAATTTCTCAATTTGTAGGCAAAGTAAATGTGGATAAAGCCTATCTTATAACTCCATATATTGCTGATTTGGATGCTGATAAGAGAGTTAAGTTCAGTCTGCTTGCTCATAGCGGTGATGACAATTTTAATATAAGTTCACTAACTATTGGCACAATGTCTGATCCAAAAAATCAGGCAACTTTTATTCCCTTAAAAACAATTTTGCCGTCTGAGATGAATGAAGTTGACAATCCCAATAAATCTTCTTCCTGGAAAGAGCATACTATTTACTTAGATAATTATTTAAAAAGCAACAATCATCACTACATCGCTTTAAGGTATAATAATGAAGGTGATTCAGAATTTGCCATTGATGATTTTATCTACGAAAAAGCACCTTCTTGTTTCGAACCACTTAACCCTCAAACTGTAGATTTTGACTATGATTTTGCAACGGTTACCTGGCAAAGTTATAAACCTGCATCAGAATGGCAAGTTGAATATGGTCCAAAAGGATTTGTGCATGGAACTGGTACTTTGGTAAACACTTCGGCTTCGACTACTAAATTGACCGAATCAATTTTAGACGACACAGAATATGACTTTTATGTTCGTTCTAAATGCAGTGCAAGCTATAGTGATTGGTCGGATAAAGGCTATTTCAGAACCAAATGTTTAGGAATTACAACAGGTTTTAATGAGGATTTTGAAACAACAGCGTTTGAGAAAAATGGCTGCTGGACCAGAATTGTCCCTTATTTTACTCAGAGATTTTACGTAAAAAATAATTTTATAAAAATAAATACCGCTGCATCAGGAGGTACAGGTACAGTGCATAGCGGCTCAAATTCAATGCTGCTTACAAATCAGTTAGATTTGGTTTATCCACCAGGAACGGGAGAAAAAACAGACAGAGTAGTTCTTGTTTCTCCAAGGATAAAGGATTTTAACAACTACAAAAAAATTAACTTTTGGATGCGTACGATGAAAGAATTAAAAGATCAGCCGGTACAGCTTATCGTTGGAACGCTCTCAGATCCTGATGATTATTCTACTTTTAAACCGTATCAAACCATTACCATTCCCGCTGCAGATAAATCAGAATGGGTAAATTATGAGGTTGATTTTTCTAATTATTACGGAACTGATAAATTTATAGGTTTTAAGCAAAGCATCGATAATTATCGATTGACGAGATTCTTTATAGATGATTTTACATATACAGAAAATGATTGTCCAAAACCGAACGCCTTAGGAGCGAAACAATCTGGCGAAATGATTGCGACATTAGACTGGACAGATAATAATGTCAAAAAGCAGTCATTAGGCTGGGATATTGAATATGGAGTAAAGGGTTTTGCTACAGGAACTGGTACTATAATTAATGTAAAAACAAACCCATTTAATTTAGAAGGTCTGGCACAAGGAACTTATGATTACAGGGTGCGTACCTATTGCGAAACAGCAGTTGCAAGTATGTGGTCTGATCGTTATACTTTTAAAATTGGCTGCTCGCAGAAAGCTCCTTTCGTAGAAACTTTTGATCAGTATCCTATTGTTAATGAAATACCTAATTTTTGCTGGACTAAAAACGATTTGATCAAGACTCAGGTTTTTAAGTACAATTTACAAAATATCAATAGTGCGCCAAACGCATTTTATCTTCAGGGCAATCCTGATGTTGCACTCTTGGTATCCCCATATTTAGAAGATTTTGATAAAAACAAGAAAATTAAATTTTGGCTTAATTCACAAATAACTGATGCAAGTTTAAAATCGGGAAGTTTAATTATCGGAACGATAAAAAATCCTGTCGATATTACAACTTTTGTGCCTTATCAAGCTATCTCGTTGCAGGAATTAAGAAACTTGCCTAAATACGGAAAAGAAATTAATGTTGATTTTTCTGAATACGCGGGATCAGATAAACACATTGCTTTTGAGTTTGTAGCAGATCCAAATTCAAGTACAAATCGCGCGATAATTGATGATTTTTATTATGATCAAACCTTATCCTGTTATGAACCTATTGATGTAGTTTTTTCAAATATTAACAATAATTCAGTAGAAATAAACTGGACTTCGAAAAATGCATTACCACAAAAAGTGCAAGTCGAATATGGTTTAACAGGTTTTAAGCCAGGAACAGGAACTATATTAAATGCAAGTATAAATGAAGTTAAGCTCTCAAATTTACAAGCTGGAGCTTCATATGATTTTTATTTTAAGACAATTTGTGATTCGGGGAATTCAGTAATTGTTGGACCAAAAAAGATAGAAACAACCTGCATTGTTAAAGCATTGCCCTGGATTGAGAAATTTAGTGGTTTAAGCACTTATGGAGCAAATGTAGTTCCGGATTGTTTTAAATATTTTAGTGGTGACTTAAGACTTGAGAATACCGCAGTGAAGGAAGTTTTTAGTAATTACGGACCGGATTATTTGAGAAATGGATTTGATGATAACAGTTATCTGTACGTCAGAGGTTACACTCAAATGATGGTTCCAATGTTTCATTTAATTGCAGGAACAACTTATAAATTCAGTTTGAAAGGCCGAAATAGTTATGAGTATCGCACACATGGTGTTAAGTTACTTGTTGGAAGAGGACAAAATGATTATAATATGGAAACTACTTTGGTTTATTCGGGAAGGTTGACAGAATATAATTACAGTGATCTTTCGTATTATTTTACACCACTTGTTTCGGGTGATTATAGTTTTTTAATGGATTTTTATAATTCGAACGGCGCAAATTTACTTGTTGATAATTTTGAATTAAAAGAAGGATATAATCTTTTGGTTGATGGAACTAAAAAAGCAACAATTTACGATTTTCAAAAAGGAATTACTGATGATGTTATTTTAGAAGGCTCTTTTGGCACTCCTATCACTATTAATGTGGATAATCAATCCGCCACAAATAAAGTAGTGAAAATGGAAGGCAATAATTTTAAAGATCAGTGGTTAACTAATAGTTCTCCTTCAGGGAAAACAAATGTAGCCTCAGCCTCCGTGTGGGAAATAAACCAAACCAGTATTACTAAAATAAATTTAAAGGTTGATGCTAAAAACACAAGCAGTTCGTTTATGAGTTTTGAACTAAAGCAAACTTTTGTGAATAACAATACTGAATCAATGTTTAGAGTTGTAGTGAACGGAAATGTTTTGGGAGATGTAATAAAACCCGTAACAGGTAAAGGAGATAATTTTCAAAAATACATGTTTGATTTAACACCCTATGTCGGAACTCAAATTAGAATTTCACTTCAGCATATTGGTAGATCAGATTTGGGCGATACGGCTCTTGTAGATAATCTTATCTTTGCCAAAACTGTTGAAAATTTATCAGTGGAGGAGAATAAGATTACAGATTTTAAATACTATCCGAATCCAATAGAAAATATTTTAAATATCGAAAGTAATTCAATAATTTCGAATGTAGAAGTTTATAATTTAAACGGGCAATTGCTTTTTGAAAGTAAGCACTCTGATTCTAAAATAGGTATCGATTTTAAACAATATCCAACAGGTGTATATCTGATTGTTTTAAAAAATGATGATAAAAAGGAGACTTTTAAAGTAATAAAAAAGTAAGATTAATTGATTTTATAATATAATGGCAGCAACCAAAAAACCAGCACCAAAAAAAACAAGCGCAAGCAAACCAAAACCAGCAGCGAAAAAGAAAACCAATCGAACGTTTGGCCAGAAAGTCAAATGGTTTTTTATTAAATTGTGTTTGTGGTTTTTCGGACTTTCGATCGGATCAGTGATCTTTTTTAAATTTGTGCCGGTACCTTTTACACCTTTAATGGTGATTCGTGCCATTGAAAATAAAATGGCAGGAAAAGAAATTTATTTTGATCACGATTGGGAACCGATTGAAAAAATTTCGATGAATTTGCAAAAAGCGGTTATTGCCAGTGAAGACGGAACTTTTTTATACCACAACGGTTTCGATTTCAAAGCACTTCAAAAAGCCTACAAAAGCAACGAACGCGGCCGCCGAATTCGTGGCGGAAGTACCATTTCGCAGCAAACCGCCAAAAATGTGTTTTTATGGCAGGGAAAAAGTTATTTTCGTAAAGGATTGGAAGCTTATTTTACCGTTTTAATCGAAATTATCTGGGGTAAAGAACGCATTATGGAAGTTTACTTAAATAGTATCGAAATGGGGGATGGTGTTTATGGTGCTTATGCAGCCACAGAACATTGGTACCGTCGTGATGCTTCGAGTTTAACTGCAATGCAGGCTGCCGGAATTGCCGCGATACTACCGAATCCAAGAAAATTTAAAGCTACAGGTTCTTCAAGTTATATCAACCGACGCAAAGAACGAATTGTTCGCGAAATGCGTGCCGTTGGAAAAATAAATTATAATGGGAAGTAAAAAGATTGTTTTTGCATTCCTGATTCTCACCACAGCACTATCTTTTGGGCAGGGAAAAACGAAAGAATTTGGTTTTATTACAGACAATGATTTATATACGTCGTCTAAAAACGATATGTATTATACAAACGGTTTAGAACTTTTTTTCAGATATCTATCCAAAAAAGAAAACGAAAAAATCAATAAAAAGATTACCGAATTTCGTGTTGGACAATACATTTACAATCCGAGGTATATTAATGAAACGGCGGTCGATATTAACGATCGCCCTTTTACGGGTTATCTTTTTGCCGAGGCCGGACGCAGTTTTTTCTATAACAGCGAATCGGTTTTAAAGACTGATTTTCAGTTGGGTTTTATGGGACCAAATGCTTTTGGCCGCGAAACTCAGGAAAGTTTTCATCACCTTATTGGTTATAAAAAAGTATACGGCTGGGAAAACCAACTTACTAATGCTTTTGCCGTACAGGCACATGTTCTGTATTCAAAGAAATTATTCCCGGGTAAGCACAACGATTTTGTAGATCTTCATTTTCAGTCGGAAGCGAATTTGGGGACTATTTTTGATGGAGTTTCTACTGGATTCCTGGCCCGAATAGGTTTCAAGAAATTACTTCCTGTTTACGATTCTAATTTACATGACGCTTCTGTAAGTGCTCAACCGCAATTTGATGTTAGGGAATTTTACTTTTATGCAATGCCAAGCGTCAATTACCAATTTTACGACGCTACAATAGAAGGCAGTATGTTCAGCGACACCAGTCCGGTGACTTTTGAGTTGGAACCGCTTCGTTTCAACGCCGAGTTTGGTTTGAAATACCGCCACAACAATTTTAATATTTCGTATTCTTTTCTGTACCGAGGCCGCGAATTGAAAGATCCTGAAACGAATACGAATTCAGGGTACTTTTTTGGATCGATTCGATTGGGGTTTTTGATTAGGTAGGATTTTGTTGGGGGCGTCTTTTTAACCGCAAAGAGTTCGCTAAGGGTTTACGCAAAGAGCGCTAAGTTCTTTGTCGGTGAGGTCGCAAAGCTGCCGCAATATTGTCATTTCGACAAAGGAGACTAGAGCGATAGCGACTGGCGAAGCAAATCCCCGCAAGTAGCTCGACAAAGTTTTTCAATTCAATCAAATTATGAAAAAAATTACTCTTTCACTCTAATCGTCTTACTAACCTCAAGCCTCATCCAAGCGCAAACAGAATCTACCTTCCATTGGAAAATCGTGATCTAACGATAGAAAAAGTAATGGCAGGAGCAGTTATGTTATTCGTTTATTTTATACCAACGATTATGTCATGGAATAAAAAAAAACAGCAAATATTTATTCGTGTTTAACCTTCTCACCGCATGGACAGTGCTTTGCTGGTTTATTTCTTTTGTTTGGGCGTTACAAATAAATAGAGAACAGGCAAGAATTTTGGCTGAGGAGAAGAAAGCGAGGAAAAGAGATAAAAAACTTAAATCTGCTACAACTTAAGTTTAAATCTCAGATTGTTTTTCAGGTAAAAGTACGTAGTCAAATGGATTGTTAAAAGGTTACTTTTGATTTTAGACTTTGTTAATATGGTTTTCCGTAATGGAATGGTCAGATAAATAAAGATATTTGTTTTTAGAGCTATGATTGTAAAAAATCAGTAATTGGTTTATTTTCATTAGCTTACTTTTAATTTCGAAATTGTCTAACTAACCAAACCAGTAAAGCATGACCACAAACATTCCAAAACAGTCTATAAATCAATTAAAAAAATCAATTGAGAGTTTTAAATTAATGAAGCAATAGAGTTGTGTACAAACGAAGCTCAAACTCGTAAATTTTTAATTGAACCATTTTTTCATCTCCTAAATTATATTTCGAATGATTTAATACCAGAATATAATGCTGATTTTGGAGAACGTGTGAGTCAGAAAATTGATTATGCTATTTTGTTGAATAAGAAAGACACTATTTTAATTGAAGCTAAAAAGTATAACAGTAGATTGAGTGATAAAGAAGCAGGACAATTAAATGGTTATTTTAATAATACTAAAAATTCGAGAATTGCTGTATTAACAAATGGAATTGAATATCGATTTTATTCTGATGTTTTACAACCAAATATAATTGACAATAAACCATTTTTTGTATTCAATCTATCTAATTATACTGAGAGAGATTTAGAAACTTTAATCAAGTTTGATAAAAGATATGTTGTAGTAAATGAAATTATAAAAACTGCTCAGGAATGCGTTTTTGCGGAAGATTTTGAAGCCACTCTGCTAAAAGAATTAATAGCTCCTTCTAAAAATTTTCTAAAAATTATTCATCAGGATATGAATTTTAAGACCAAATTTACAGAAGAAACGCAGGTTAAAATGATAAAGATGATTTACTCGGCATTGCTTAAATCTTTGTATGAGAAAAAAGTGTTATCAGAAGCAAACTCAAATACAGGCGGAATTATAACAACTGAATCTGAAATTCAGGCTTATCATACTATAAGAACTTTGTTGATTCAAAATAAGAAAATACCAAGTCAAAGAATTTTCTTCAAAGATTTTAAAAGCTTTTTCAATATTAGTATTGATGACAATCTCAAAAAAGTCATTTGCAAATTAGTTTTTAGCGATTCAAAAATGAAAATTGTTATTGAAAATAATGAGTATTTATTGAGTAGTGTTGATGATGTTTTGAAATATAAAAATGAGTTGACAAATAGGACGCTTGCTTTGTTGGAGTAAGCTTTTATGTTTGAAAGTAAATAATAGATTTTATATAATATGAAGTTAAACAAACAATTATCTGGAATTGCTGGTGAATATTATGTGGCAGCAGAACTTTCACGCAGGGGCTATTTAGCTGCGATAACTTTGAGAAATTCTGATGGAGTTGATATTTTAGTGAGTAATCTAAATGGAGACAAATTAATTTCTATTCAAGTAAAAACTACTCAAAATAAATTAAAATGGATTTTATCTAAAAAAGTTGAAAATGAAACTTCAAAAAACAAATATTTTGTTTTTGTAAATATCCCTGCAAACATAAATGAGTCTCCTACATACAGAATAATTAATTCAGAAATTTTAGCAAATCATATTTTTGTTGGACACAGGAATTGGTTAAAAGGAACTACTAAAAATGGTAAAGTGAGAAATGATTCTGATGTTAGACAATTCGATCCTCAATATTTTAGAGAGGATGAATTATTAAGTTGGGATGATTTGATAAATGAAATAAATTTCAAAAGTGAGAGTGAACTAATATAAATTTTTTGAGTTAATGACAAAGCTAAAATTACCAGCAAGTAAATTAAAAATAAATAAATTATTTCTAATTGGAAACGGATTCGATTTGGCTTTGAATCTAAAAACAAGTTATAATGATTTTTTATTGTGGCTATTAAAAAAGAACTTTAATGAAGCATTGAATTCTGAAATTTTTACAGCTCCATTTGAAAAATATCCAGGTAGCTATAATGAGTTTATGAGAGAAAATTCTAATAGAAAAGTTTTTGGATTTAAAGAAAATAACTTATTTGATATTTTATTGAATGCAAACAGAGATTTTTCTAATATTGATTCTGTTAATAACATAAGGGAATTGCTGGATTTTTTAGATAAACGAAGTGTGGAAATTGTTCCAAGTATACAAAACGGTTTGATAACTGATCTTTTAAAAATGTGTAAAGTTGGATGGGTGGATGTTGAAGGAGTCTATTTTGATTTGTTGAAATTGATTATTAAAGGTAATAAGCTTAAGCCAAATCATAATATGCTCAATAAGATTGACGCTTTAAATGAAGAGTTATCATTTTTAATATTAGAGTTGAAAAATTATCTCCAAGAGTTAGAAACAAAGATCTCAAAGGATAAAGCAAAAAGATATATTGAGCAATTTGCCGCGGATTTAACGAAGAATGAATTTTCATTCTTGCATGATAATTTAGAAGATATAGATCTTGGACATAGATACTTTCTGAACTTTAATTATACAGATTCGTTAACTAATTTATTGAGTAATTCTAAAGAAATTAAGTACAATCAAAATTTCATTCATGGTAATTTACAAGACAATGAAAATTCAATAATTTTTGGTTTTGGTGATGAAATGGATTCTGTTTATAAAGAGATGGAAGAACTTAATGATAATCGATTTTTCAAACATATTAAATCATTTCAATATTTTAAAACCCCTAATTACAGAGAACTTCTTTCATTCTTAAATTCGGGAGATTATCAAGTTTGTATTTATGGCCACTCTTGTGGTTTATCAGATAGAATAATGTTAAATGAAATTTTTGAACATGAGAATTGTAAGTCAATTAAAATTTATTATTATAATGATGAGGATTTCACTAATAAAACAATGGAAATTTCGAGACACTTTAATAGTAACCAATTAATGCGGAAAAAAATTGTTGAAAAAAGTAAAAATGATTTAATTCCACAAGTTAAGGATATGGATAATATATAATCCACAACCCAACTCAACCATCTTATAAAAACCAAAACGTTCTAATCTAGCCCCGATAGAACTGGAAATCCTTTTGTGCCGGGGTTCGGCACAAAAGATTGGAAGGGATAGCGGGACAGATGGTCTTTTGAAAAAGAAACTTCTGCTCCTGAATAAAAAAAATGTAAAATGGATATTTCTTGTCTGAAATGAAAATGAATTTCCGAGTAGCATATTTATTTTTGAAGCCAACTTTTCAGAAAATAATTGAAACCCAAAATGATTTCGCCGGAAGCTTTCTTTGACATTATTACGGGAAGCCGTAAGTAAAGTTTTGTTTTTACTAATATATTTACCCATTAGACATATACTAAAAAACAATTTCGGAGTTAGTCCTAATTTGGTGGCAATTTGGGAGAACAATAACGATTAAAACAAACTAAAAAAATGACTTTCATTAAAGCAATTTCTACATTTTTAATTACGCTTTTAGTAGTAACTACAAGTTTTGGACAAGCAGCTAAGCCTAAAACTAAAATCTTATTAATTGGGACAATTCACTTCGAAACGCCTCATTTAGATAGTTTTGAATTAAAGACAGATGATTTTTTGGCTCCGAAAAGACAGCAGGAACTGGAACAATTGACTGAAACTTTAAAGCGAACAAATGCGGATAAAGTGATGATAGAAAAACCATTTACTCAGCAAAAGCAAATTGATAGTTTGTATATTGCGTATTCAGAAAACAGGTATAAATTAACCGTTTCTGAACGAGAGCAAATTGGTTTTAGATTGGCTAAAAAATTAAATTTAAAACAGATCAATTGTGTTGATGTTTTGTATCTAATGACACATGACAGTTTAGTTGCTGTAACAGCTAAAGAAAAAAATCAGTTGTATTTATTAAAGGATTTAGGTACTAATGCAAATAAAATTATACATGAAATTGATAGTGTAGTAAAACGAAATTCAATAACAGAAGTACTAAAATACATAAATACAAAAGAGCTTTTGCAGAAAAATTTATCAATATACTTAAAATACATAGCAAAAGTTGGAGCAGGAGAAAATTATATTGGTGCTGAATCGGTTTCTGATTGGTATTTGAGGAATTTAGCGATTTATGCTAATGTAATGAATCAAATAACTGCAAATGACAAATATGTCGTCCTGATATTTGGACAGGGACATATTCCGATATTAAAACACCTGTTACAAAATAATGACGATTTTGAAGTCGTTGAAGTAAATAGCGTACTAAAATAAATTGCCAGCCAGAGTTAAAATTACAAAACTAAAATATGCAAGACGAAATAATAAAACATTCAGAAAAAATTTATAATACTGTGAAAAATTCAGAACACACATTGGGAGCGAAAATAAAAGAAATCATTGTAGAAATAGGCATAATCGTTTTTGCAGTAACACTTTCAATATGGCTACACAGTTGGAGCGAACACAGACATCAACAAGAAGAAGTAGCTGTGTTTCTCGGTAATTTAAAGAATGATTTGGAGGATGACATAAAAAAACTCGACAAAGAAAAGAAACAATACAAAAAGGCAAACACAGGGTATGAGAAAATTTTAGCACTAACGCCCCTGCAACTTGACAGTATTTATAAGTCTAATGATATAGTGCATCTCCCGGTTTATTCACATGGACAAATAATGAATGTTGGAAATTTTGAAGGTTTTAAGTCCAGTGGTAAAATTGGCTATATTGAAGACGAAAAATTAAAACAGAAAATCTTAGCGTATTACCAACTATGGGTACCCTCAATTAACGAAGTTGATAAAATTTATAATGATTTTCTGTTCAAGTGTTTTGACAAAATGATAGAAAATGCAGATAAACCGGAAGCAAAACTATATTCAGATCCAAAATTTAAAAAGACAATAGAATTTCTTATCAGAATTGGTAAAAACAACATAAGGGTTTATGACGAAAATGTAAAACCAGAAGCAATTGAACTTGTTAAAGAAATTGAAAAAGAGATGAATAAATAAAAACAGCCACAGTTTGGTAATATGAGACTGGTACTCTTTTAAAAATAAATTCATCTGCTCCTGAATATTAATTATAGAAAATTAGATATTAAACTTCTAAATCCTCTGAAGAATCTAATTCTTTGGTGAAATACCAATTTTTTAAAATCACTAAAAAATTTGAAATGATGGCAATAAAAATCATTTTGATTAGAAAAATGGTAATGGACTCAGAAACTCCATCCATGATATCAGGTATTTTGTTGTCGTACTTTCTTCCTCCAGAATTTTGCAAGATGAAAAAGTAATGCCAAAAAACTGAAGAAGAATAGAACTAGATAAAGCAGCATCGATGCGTTCTTGTATAGGTAATAAAAAATTGCTGAGAATATAAGACTTGTCAATGAAAAATAAAATAGACTCATAATTACAAAACCATCGAGGAAAAAACCAATCGTTATGTTGTAATTTTTTAAAGTTACAAGTATAAAATAGACTGTAGTAATTAGGACAGTGAGAATAGTTGCCTGAATTATAGTAAGAAAGCTTTTGATGTCTCCTTCTTCCATTTTATTAATTAGTCTTTTATAAAAATCATGTTTGAAATAAAAAACCGTATCACAATAAAGTAATACGGTTTTTTTTTGTGGAGAATACCGGATTCGAACCGGTCACCTCTTGCCTGCCAGGCAAGCACTCTAGCCAAATGAGCTAATCCCCCTTTTTTGTTGCCTTTGTTAAATTCGAATCGGTCACCTTCCCGATCAGATCGGGATACTCTAGCCAAATGAGCTAATCCCCTTTTTTAATTGGGCGTTGAGAAATTAAATGAGCTAATCCCCCAAAGCGTTAGCAAATAAAGTCAATTAATTTTCAAAAAACAAATTTCAAATCGCTTGAAGTGAAAATAGTTGCCAAAACCGTAACTTTACGTTCAAATCTATTTTTATGAGTTTAGAAAATCAAAACGGTTCTTTATATACGAGTTTTCATAATGCCGTTGCTACGGTGCAATTTGGTCATCCGGCGAGTAATTCTTTTCCGCGTGAATTGTTGAATCGGTTGACATTGGAGATTAACGCTTTAAGCCGAAATGAAGCGGTTTCGGTTATTGTTTTGCAAAGCGAAGGTTCGAAAGCATTTTGTTCCGGCGCTTCGTTTGATGAACTTTTGCAAGTGGAAAATGAAGAACAGGGAACGGAATTTTTCTCGGGTTTTGCGCATTTGTTAAACGCCATGCGAAACTGCTCTAAATTAATTGTGGGTCGTGTTCAGGGAAAAGCAGTTGGTGGCGGCGTCGGCATTATTGCAACCTGCGATTATGTTTTGGCTTCAACTGAAAGTGCCATTAAATTATCGGAACTGGCAATCGGAATTGGTCCGTTTGTGATCGAACCGGCTGTTTCCCGTAAAATTGGTAAAACGGCGATGACGGAAATGACATTGACAGCAACCGATTGGAAATCGGCAGCATGGGCTTTGGAAAAAGGTCTTTATGCTTCGTTACATAGCGCAGAAGAACTGGATGCTGAAGTAGAAAATTTTGCTCAAAAACTGAGTTCATATAATCCTGAAGCTTTATTCGAAATGAAGAAAATTATTTGGGAAGGTACAGAGCAATGGGAATCAATACTAATTGAACGTGCAGCCATTACAGGGAAATTGGTCTTGTCTGATTTCGCGAGAGAGGCTTTGACGCAATTTAAGAAGTAATGTATTGCGAATAGTTTTAAACACATAGAAACATAGTTTGGATTGTGTTGAAAAAAGGCGTTTCACTTGTTTTAAAACACATAGCTATGTGTGAAAAGCTAGCTTTTTTCAATTTCCTTTTTTCAAAGTAAAAAAACCTATGTTTTCTATGTGTTTAAATTTTTTGCCACAGATTGCACAGATTAAAAGGATTAATCTTTTTTAGTCCTTTAATCTGGAATAAATATTTTCAAGATATTTTATGCTATGTGTGAAAAGCGAGCTTTTTTTATTTCCTTTTTTCAAAGTAAAAAAACTATATTTTCTATGTGTTTAAATTAAATTTCACTCCATAATTATTTAAGTATGAGAATTATCCCTTTAGTAGTTCAGGTTGATGTTGCAGAGAAAATTAAGAATGCTCCGGATGGCGGTTATCAGATTGGAGTGATCATTGGATCGTTTATTCCTTTCGTGATTTTAATCGGAATTGCGTACTGGATGTATAACCGTGCCAAAAAAAGAGATGAAAACGGTTATTAATTCGTAAATTTGCAACCTAAAATTCAAATCGATGAGTAATATCAGAATTACAAAACAATTTAACTTCGAAACCGGGCATGCATTATACGGTTACGACGGAAAATGCAAGAACGTTCACGGGCACAGTTATAAATTATCGGTAACGGTTATTGGTTCGCCAATTACAGACCGGTCGAATGTGAAATTCGGAATGGTAATTGATTTTTCGGATCTAAAGAAAATTGTAAAAGAAGAAATCGTCGATCAGTTTGATCATGCAACCGTTTTTAACGAAACAACTCCGCATATCGAATTGGCAAATGAATTGAAAAACCGCGGACATCACGTAATTTTAGTAGATTACCAACCAACAAGTGAAAACATGGTGGTGGATTTTTCTAAAAGAATCATTGCAAGACTTCCTGCCGGAATCGCACTTTTTTCTCTTAAACTTCAGGAAACAGAATCGTCGTTTGCAGAATGGTACGCTTCTGATAATTTGTAAAAAGTTAGATGTAAAATGTTCGATGTGAAAAGTTAAATGTGAAAACTTAAAGTTCGTTTTTCACTTTTCACATTTCACAACTCAAATTTCACTTTTCACATTTCACAATTCACATTTCACATATGAAAAAAATATATTTTGCTTCTGATCAGCATTTTGGGGCTCCAACACCGGAGTCTAGTTTACCGCGTGAAAAGAAATTTGTCGCATGGTTAGATGAGGTAAAGGAAGATGCAGAAGCTATTTTTTTATTGGGTGATTTGTTTGATTTTTGGTTCGAATACAAAACCGTTGTGCCAAAAGGTTTTGTGCGTATTTTAGGCAAACTGGCTGAGATTCGCGACAGCGGAATTCCGATTTACTTTTTCGTGGGAAACCATGATTTATGGATGGATGATTATTTTGAAACGGAATTGAATATTCCGGTGTACCATGATAATAAGGAATTTACTTTTAACGGTCAAACCTTTTTAATTGGCCACGGCGACGGAAAAGGTCCTGGTGATAAAGGCTATAAACGAATGAAAAAAGTTTTTACAAATCCGTTTTCAAAATGGCTTTTTCGTTGGCTGCATCCTGATGTTGGCGTGAGTTTAGCACAATATTTGTCAGTTAAAAACAAACTGATTTCGGGCGACGAAGATGTAAAATTTTTAGGAGAAGAAAACGAATGGCTGGTTTTATACGCCAAGCGCAAACTTGAAACCAAACATTATAATTACTTTATTTTCGGACATCGTCATTTACCTATGATTATTCCGGTTGGAGAAGAATCTAAATATGTGAATCTGGGCGACTGGATTGGTTATTTTACTTATGGTGTTTTTGATGGCGAAACTTTCGAGTTGAAAAAGTTCGAAAAATAATCTTTTTATTTCGCCGGATAGATTCCGATTTTGTGTGTTCGCAGAATATAATTCGATAATTGTTTGCTATCAGAAAGCTGAAATTTAATCGCACCAGATGATTTTTTCGGCATATGACATTCTACACAATTACTGGCCAATAAACTTCCAGACATTGTTTTAAGGGTTTTATCAGAATGTTTGATACCGCTTTGGTGGCAACTCATACAAATTTTAGAATAAGAAGCTAAGTTTTTTGAAGCATTTTCGTGTGGGTTATGACACGTAATGCAATCCATTTTTTCGCTGTTGATGAAACATTTGCTTTGTGCCATCAAACGAAATTGATTTCCGTGAACGTCAAACGTGGCTGTATCAGTTATACTTCTTGTACTTCTATAAAATTCTGAAAGATTATTTCCCGGTTTAAAATCAAAACGCGATTTCATTTTCATTCCGTCATTTCCTCCGTGACAAAGGGCACAGGCATCTAATCTTTGCTGTTTGTTTAAGGTTTTAAAACTGGTGATGCTGTTGGCCACTTTTACGTTTGGATTTTTCAGGTGAAACTCAGCGTGTTTTTTGGCTGGCCCATGGCAACGTTCGCAATCAATTCCGTACACTATCGTTTTAGGGTCAATTACATCTTCAACGTCCATTGACATTACATTTTTCTCAGCAGAATTTTGTTCAACATTGCGACTGCTGGCATTTGAGGCATGGCAGGAATAGCAGTCTTTAACCACCATTCGGTCAAAATAAGGTTTGTCAGCAGGAAATCCCGGACTAGTGGCCCAGCCTTTTATAGAATGGTAATAAGAAATGGGTAATTCATACGTATTGCCGTCTCTCCAATAAACAGAAGTCTGGGCATGTTTCGCTCCAAATACAATGTCAAAAGGATGTGCTTCAACTTCTTTTCCGTTTTTGTATAAAACCTGATAAAGACTGTCGTTGCGTTTTTCTATAGCTAGCTTGGTATTTTTGTCGTAGATGAAAGTATGATTTCCTTTGTCGAAATCTCCTAACACATTTCCTAAAAGTGCAGGAGCTGTTGCTCTAAAATGAGAGCTTTTGAGTGCCATATCATACTGTGTCTGATGGCATTGTATACAACTTTCGGAACCAGCATAATCGGTTCCGCGTGGATCAATATATTCATCAGATTTGTTTGTGCAGTTAGATAGAAAAACCGCTAAAACGGTAATGGCAAAAAGAATTCGTAATTTTTTCATTGCCGTAAATATACTTTTTTTTGAAGAAAATCAAAATATATTTCAATTATGAAAAAATGTTGTTAAAATATTTAGAATGTTTCTTAATTCATCCCAACTCCGTAAACATATTCATCCAGTTCAATTCGGAATAAAGAGCCTTCAACCAAATCTTTTATCGATTTTAATTCTTTGACAGAAACGGCGAGGTCAATTTGTGCACAAGGTGTTTTGAGTAGAAATTTATGACAGGAGTTTTTTAGTTCGCAAGCTTCGCAACAAGCATTTTCAATCATGCTGTCTTCGATTAAATCGCAGAAATAATTCAATTCCTGAACCGTAAAATAGAATCCGGTTTCTTTAAAAACCAATTGCACTTTGTCTGTAATGGTTTCGTTTTCCTTTTTCCAGTAAAAGGCAATTCCAAAATTGTTGTGGTATAATTGTTCTATTTCTCTCATTGCAATCCTTTATTTCAACAAATATAAATATTATTTATATTAGTTCTAAATAGAAAATCATAAAATTTCGGAAAAATTATTCATCATATAAGCCATATAAGGCTATTTAAAAGTTTGATAAGTTATTTTCTTATATCAAAAATACAATTGATAATGAGTTTACTTATACCATTGTGCAATTTGAGATAAAAATTGATTTTGTTGATCAACAAATAAATAATGCGAGCAATTATCCAATAAAGCAAAATGTTTTTGGCCCGCTATACTTTTTATGGAACTGATTTGGGCCGAAGAAAATATGCGATCTTCTTTTCCGTAAATAGCATAAATGGGAATACCTTCTGCCTTTATTTTTTTTAGACATGATCTCGTGTCTATATTGTTTTGCTTTTCATTTTTATAAAAAAGCAGGGGAGCGTTTTTGTTTCGAATATTCGTTTTGAAGAAATCACTCTTTTCATAATCACTATACAGTTTTTTTGAAGCTTTGGTTGGATTTGGCATTTTAAAATAATCGTTATCACTTGCCAGATCAAAACAATGTTTTCGATATCCTGCAGAATTTTTATCGAGCTTTTCTACATAAAATACTTTATTAAGCGTTTTAGAATCGCCTTTGTGACTTATTTTTAAAGAGTTTAAAATATGATCGTAAGTTTCCTGTTGTGAAAATAAAGCTCCAGCGAGGATAAGGTTACTCACGTTTTGAGGATATTTCTCGGTATAAAGTGTGGCGACCAAGCCGCCAAAACTGTGTGCCAGAAGTATGGCTTTTTTTAGGTTGTATTTTTTATAAATTGTATTCAAATCAGCAAAAGCTTCTGCGTAGGTAATTTTAGCTTCAGGATCTGCAGATCTTCCTTCGCCTCTTCGGTCGTAAATAATTACGTAAAATCCCAAATCAGCCAATTTTTGAGCTGTTGTACCTTCAAATAAAGTAGAATTTCCGCTTGGGCCTCCATGAATAAAAATCAGGGCTTTCTCTTTTTTGTTTCCATATGTTTTGATGTAGAGATTCTGCCCGTTTGCAAAAAGGGAAATGGTAAAAAAGAAAGCCAATAACAATTTGTTCATTTACTCCATATTTTGATGATCTTCCATATCTTTTCGGAGATCTAAATTTCTAAAAGTTGGGGATTGTATTCCAAAGCCTAAAACGGTCAATAACGTCATACTTCCTCCAAAAACTACTGACGTTACCGTTCCCATTAATTTAGCTGTTAAACCGCTTTCAAAAGCGCCTAATTCGTTAGATGAACCTACGAACATAGAGTTTACTGCAGCAACACGTCCGCGCATATGGTCCGGCGTTTTTAATTGTAAAATCGTCTGGCGAATTACTACTGAAATTCCGTCAGCAACTCCGCTTAAAAACAGCGCTACAACAGAGAGCCAGAAAATAGTTGAAACTCCAAAAACAATAATACAAAGTCCGAAAATGAAAATAGCAATTAAAAGTTTCATTCCGGCTTTTTTATACAATGGAACGTAAGCTGAAATTAGCATCGTAATAAAAGCACCAATTGCCGGCGCAGCTCTTAAAATACCAAAACCTTCCGGGCCCACTTTTAAAATATCCTGTGCAAAAACAGGCAATAAAGCAACGGCACCACCAAAAAGAACGGCAACCATATCAAGAGACAGAACTCCCAGGATAGTTTTATTATTAAATACGAATTTGATTCCTTCTTTTAAACTTTCCATAACCGGTTCGCCAATCTTCGGATTCAAAATTGGTTTTTTCTCAATTTGGGTTAAAGCAATTAAAGCAGAAATAGAAAAGCCAACAACAAGACACATCGACCAGTGAACGCCAATCCAGTTGATTGAAAATCCTGCAACTGCAGGTCCTAAAACGGCACCAATCTGCCAAACCGAACTGCTCCAGGTAGCAGCATTTGGATACGCTTTTTTAGGTACAATTAATGATAAAAGAGAAAATATCGTTGGCCCTAAAAAGGCACGAACCAATCCTCCTAAAAATACTAAAAAGTAAATTGAATATAATATTATAGTGGGTGATGCATCGCCTACAACTTTTGGCCAGGTCAATAAAAATAACCCAAAACTAATGATTGTAAAACCTAAAATGCACCATACCAACATTCCTTTTTTCTCTCTTTGGTCGACAATATGTCCGGCAAACAAGGCCATCGAAACAGCTGGAATTACTTCCATCAAACCAATAATTCCAAGTGAAAGCGGATTCTTAGTTATACTGTAAACTTCCCATTCAATAACAATAAATTGCATTGACCAGGCAAAAACCATTGCAAAGCGCAATAATAAAAACATATTAAATTCTCTAAAACGCAATGCCTGATACGGATCGTTTTTCTTTTCTTTATTTTTCATTTGTTCTGATATCTTTTAACATAAGTTGATTAGAAACGGTTCCGTTCCACTCGTTTTCAGCGATTGTATAAGCCAGCTGAAAAGTATTTTGATTTTTTGTGATATTCAATTTTTTTCCAAGCCCAAAGCCAATTGCAGCAATTCCTTCAGAGTTGAACTGTTTCGCGAAAAGCCTCAAATGTTCGTCTTCTGAACCCAGCGTTTTCGCGTAACCAGTATCTTTTACCTCCGTAGTCATAAAAACTGGTGTCATATTCAGTGGACCAAAAGGTTCGAATTGTTTTAAAATCCGAATTAATTTTGGCGTGATATCTGAAAAATTAATTTCGGCATCAATTTCGATTTCCGGAGTTCGCATTTCGGGTAAAATGGTTTCCTCGACTTGTTTTTCGAAAGCGTCTTTAAAAGTCTTATAATTCTCTGCTTTTAAAGTCATTCCGGCGGCATACATATGGCCTCCAAATTGTTCCAAATGATGCGCGCAGGCATCCAAAGCATTATAAACATCAAATCCTTTTACCGATCTTGCCGATGCCGCATATTTGTCGCCGCTTTTAGTGAAAACCAAAGTCGGTCGATAGTAAGTTTCAATCAATCTTGAAGCAACAATTCCGATAACGCCTTTGTGCCAGTCTTCCTGAAAAACAACGGTTGAAAAACGTTCTTCTTCCTGATTTTCTATAATTTGCTGAAAAGCTTCTTTAGTAATTTTTTTATCTAAATCTTTTCGGTCAGCATTGTATTGTTCGATTTCTGAAGCAAATTGCTGCGCCTGATCAAAATCAAATTCGGTTAACAATTCCACTGCATGATTTCCGTGTTTGATTCTTCCTGCCGCATTAATTCTCGGTGAAATAATAAAAACAACATCAGTAATGTCCAGAACTTTCTTTTTTACCTGATGCACCAAAGCTTTAATTCCCGGTCTCGGATCGCTGTTGATTACCTGCAATCCGAAGTAAGCCAAAACTCGGTTTTCACCCGTTATCGGAACAATATCGGCTGCAATCGCCGTAGCTACCAAATCCAGATAGGGAACCAGATCTTCGATGGTTTCGTCTCGATTTTGACCTAAAGCCTGAATCAATTTAAAACCTACGCCACAACCGCACAATTCATCGTAAGGGTAGGAGCAGTCTTCTCTTTTCGGATCTAAAATAGCAACCGCATCCGGCAGCGTATTTCCGGGTCTGTGGTGATCGCAAATGATAAAGTCAATGTTTTTTTCTTTCGCGTAGGCGATATGATCAATGGATTTTATTCCACAATCGAGTGCAATAATTAGGGAGAATCCGTTATCATCTGCAAAGTCAATTCCTTTGAAGGAAATTCCGTAACCTTCGTCATAACGATCCGGAATATAAGTGGCAATGTTTGGATAATGTGATTTCAAATAAGAAGAAACCAAAGAAACAGCCGTTGTTCCATCAACATCATAATCGCCGAAAACCAAAATATTTTCCTGATTTTCAATAGCCGATTCGATTCGGGCAACCGCTTTGTCCATATCTTTCATCAGATAAGGATCATGAAGATGTTCTAATGAGGGGCGAAAGAAATTTTTGGCATCTTCAAAAGTTTCAATCCCACGCTGAATCAAAAGTGTTGCTACAAAATCTTCTACATTTAAGGCCTGTGCCAAATGTTTGATTTTATCTTCAGAAGGTTTTGGTATTAATGTCCAACGCATTTTTCTATTGTAGATTTTAGATATTAGATTTTAGATTGAAGAAATCAAAAATCGTTTAATCTGATATTTATTTTTTTGCCACTACCGATAGCTATCGGGATAAAAGATTTAAAAGGATTTTTTAATCTGTGTTAATCTTTTAATCTGTGGTAAAACATTTGGTTTTTACCTTTGTCAAAGTTTCAAACTTTGACAAAGGTTTTAGAATTTAGAATGAAGTAGATTTAAAAAAAATCTAAAATCTACACTCTAAAATCTAAAATTATTTTTTCTCCAGCGCATTTCCTTCAAACTTAATTCCGTCCCAGCCTAAGTTGATGAAGTTTCTAATATTTTGGTGGTTTGTTCCGTTTGGATCTTTTAAAACTTCTTCGAAATAAAAAGCACCGAAACAAGCTAAAGTTTCTTCTTTGCTTAAGTTTTGCAATTTGGCAAAAGAAAATAATTTACAAGAACCTGAATTTTCCCCGGCTGCATTGTGCTGTGTTCCGTTTTGAAAAGCAGTTGGAGTAAAGTTGTAGTTTTCCTCAATTACTGCGATAGTTTCCGGGAATGTTATTTCGTTTGGAGTTTGTTTTACTTTTTCTAAAAAGGCTTGAATGCTCATGATTATTAGGCTTTAATTTTTTGTTACAAATTTAGAGGATTGAAGTAATTTTTCTGATCTGTTTTTTTAACCGCAAATTCCANNTGGAATTTGCGGTTAAAAAACTTAATCCATGTTACTTTATAACGTTCATATTTTATTCGTCATCATCCTTAGAAAACTTACTTTTCTTAGGTTCTTTAATTATTGTTTTTCCGGCAACCACCACAACGATTTCACCGCGTGGCGCTGTTTTTTCAAAATGTGTTAGAACTTCTCTCGCCGTTCCGCGGACATTTTCTTCGTGCATTTTTGATAATTCTCTTGAAACACAAACTTGTCTGTCTTCTCCAAAATGTTGAATAAATTCCGCCAAAGTCTTAACGAGTTTGTGTGGCGAAACGTATAAAATCATCGTTCTTGTTTCGTCGGCTAAAGCCAAAAATCGCGTCTGGCGTCCTTTTTTGTCAGGCAGGAAACCTTCAAAAACAAATTTATCGTTTGGCAGTCCGCTGTTCACCAAAGCCGGAACAAAAGCGGTTGCACCAGGTAAACATTCTACTTCAATTTTATTTTCGACACAAGCACGCGTCAATAAAAATCCGGGATCAGAAATCGCCGGAGTTCCCGCATCTGAAATTAAAGCGATGGTTTCACCGGCTTTCAAACGTGCAATTAAGTTCTCGGTTGTTTTGTGCTCGTTGTGCATGTGATGGCTGTGCATGTGCGTGCCAATTTCAAAATGCTTTAACAGTTTTCCGCTCGTTCTGGTATCTTCGGCCAAAATCAAATCCACTTCTTTAAGAATCCGAATGGCACGAAAAGTCATGTCTTCAAGATTGCCAATTGGCGTTGGAACGATATATAATTTAGACATATTTTTTATATTATAACACGAATTTCACGAATTTACACAGATTGCAAGTGCTTTTGAAAATTTCACAAAGAGAAATTCGTGTCAATTAGTGTAATTCGTGTTTTGTTTTTTTATGAGAATTTCTTCTCTACAATTCCCAAGAAACGCTCGGCGTAATCGTCTTTTCCTTCCCAATTGTTATAATCTGGTTTTACCATATTTTCGATAAATTCCTGAGCTTCTGCGTATGTATCAAAAGTCAGTAATTGATTTAAAACGCGGCTGTAATCTTCAGAACTGTTTCCGAAAAGGTTTTTAGTGAAAGCAATTCGGTCATTCAAATCAACATGAAAACCTTTTGCCAGTTTTTCATTTAATGTTGCCGCTTTTGGTTCAGCCGGAGTTTCCAGGATCTCTGTTTCAATTGTGGTCTCTTGAATTTCATTAAGTGATGGGAAAGGAGTGGAAGAAACAGCTTCAAAACTGTCTACTTTTACAAACTGCGCATCGGCATAATTGATTCCGAAATCTTCAAATGCAAGAGGAAGTGGATTTGATTTTGATGTCGTTTGAATTTTTGGCTCTTCTTTTTCTTCGATTTTTTCTGCGGAGTTATCTAATTCAAAAGCAGGTTTAAAATCCGGAATTGGGTTAATATCGCTGCTTGTTTTAAACGAAAGATCTCTATTTGCTTCGATAGTCTTTTTAGCTTCAAGAACAGCTTCGTTGATTTTTTCAATAATTGGATCTTTAACACTTTCGACAGTTTTGGTTTCCTCAATTGTTTCCACTTCTTCTGTTTCAGTAACAGCTTCCGGCTCTTCAATTTTTTCAACAACCGGCTCTTCGATAATTTCTTCAGCTGCTTCCGGAGTTATTTCTTCGGGAATTTCAGCAACTATTTCTTCAGCAATTATCGGTTCAGAAGTTTCTTCAACTGCAGTTTCTTCAGCAACAATTGGCGCTTCTTGTTTAATTTCTGCCGGAGTGATCTCTTCTTTTTCAAAAATAGTTTCTATATCAGATTCGATCTCACTGCGTCCGATTGTTGGTTTTGCAGTATCAAAATTTTCATCAATAAACTTTAAGACCGCTAGTTTCTCGTATAATTTCTGCGTTTCAAGATACAATTGATTGATATCGGATTTGTTTTTAAGTTTTAAAATTCGATGTGCAATGCTGATTAAATCGGCTTCCAATTTTTTTTTCATAGCTGTTGAAATTATAGTGAATAGGGGTAATTTATATGTTTTGTAATTGAATGTCTTTATTACGGAAAGAAATCAACAAGATTTTTTTTTATTTCTGTTAATAAGCGATTGCGAATCTCCGATTTGATAAAAATTTTCTACTTTTGAAAAAGTGTAAAAACAGCAATTTTTCACGTCGATTTATTACCAGTACAAAGTAATAAAAACTATTCATTTTTAAAGGTAGAAAAATACAAAATGTTTCTCGAAAATACAGTAAATCACAAAGAACAATTTGGTTGGATTGAAGTTATTTGTGGATCAATGTTTTCGGGTAAAACCGAGGAGTTAATCCGCAGATTAAAACGCGCCCAATTTGCCAAACAAAAAGTCGAAATTTTTAAACCTGCTATTGATACCCGCTATCATGACGAAATGGTGGTGTCTCATGATTCCAATGAAATTCGCTCGACTCCCGTTCCGGCAGCAGCCAATATTGCTATTTTAGCGCAAGGATGCGACGTTATCGGAATTGACGAAGCACAGTTTTTTGATGATGAAATCGTTACCGTTTGTAATGATCTTGCCAATCAGGGAATTCGTGTGATAGTGGCAGGACTTGATATGGACTTTAAAGGAAATCCTTTTGGACCAATGCCGGCACTTATGGCTACAGCCGAATATGTAACTAAAGTTCACGCTGTTTGTACCCGAACAGGAAATCTTGCCAATTACAGTTTCCGTAAAACGGATAATGATAAATTGGTAATGTTGGGTGAAACGGAAGAATACGAACCGTTAAGCCGTGCTGCCTATTATAATGCAATGAAAAAGAGTCAGGAAAAGTAGATTTTTAATTCCATCTAAGCCGTAACACAATGCAAGACAAAAAAACTAAAAGAAAACAAAATACCTTATTATTTGGTGTAATTGGAATTGCGGTGGCTTTGGCTGTTTATTTCCAATTTTTTCTTTCTGAAAGTAAGGGAGAAGTAAAGACCGAAGTAACAGAATTGGTTGTAAAATATAATAAAAATTGCCCACTGAAAATTCAGGAAGGAATTCGATTAGACAGTGTTAGCTTACCTAATTTACCTGAGGAAAAAGCAGTCCAGTATAATTTAACCTTGCTTAATGTGGACAAAGAATCTGCAGAGATTGATGTAATAAAGACTGAAATCGAAAAAAGTTTAATAAGTACCGCTAAAGCAAATCCGGGACTTCAGGTTTTTAGAGACAATGATTACAGCTTGATTTATAGTTATAAGGATAAAAAGAATGTTTTCTTGTTTGCTGTGAAAATAATACCCGATCAATATAAATAATTTAGAGATTTAGATATAAAATAAAACCCGACAGATTTTTGAATTTGTCGGGTTTTATTTTATATATATTCTTTGTCTAAACTGGACTGAAGTCCAGCTCTACAATATAAAATGTTCCTCCGGAACTATAAAAGAGCCTTAGGCTCGATCCATATTGTAGGGCTGGACTTCAGTCCAGTTTAATATAGATTAGTGCAGAAATTGAGGTAATACAGACTGAAATCGAAAAAAGTTTAATAAGTACTGCTAAGGCAAATCCGGGACTTCAGGTTTTTAGAGACAATGATTACAGCTTGATTTATAGTTATAAGGATAAAAAGAATGTTTTCTTGTTTGCTGTGAAAATAATACCCGATCAATATAAATAATTTAGAGATTTAGATATAAAATAAAACCCGACAGATTTTTGAATTTGTCGGGTTTTATTTTATATATATTCTTTGCCTAAACTGGACTGAAGTCCAGCTCTACAATATAAAATGTTCCTCCGGAACTATAAAAGAGCCTTCGGCTCGATCCATATTGTAGGGCTGGACTTCAGTCCAGTTTAATATAGATTAGTGCAGAAATTGAGGTAATACAGACTGAAATCGAAAAAAGTTTAATAAGTACTGCTAAGGCAAATTCGGGACTTCAGGTTTTCAGAGACAAGGATTACAGCTTGATTTATAGTTATAAGGATAAAAAGAATGTTTTCTTGTTTGCTGTGAAAATAATACCCGATCAATATAAATAATTTAGAGATTCCTATATAAAACAAAACCCGACAGATTTTTGAATTTGTCGGGTTTTATTTTATATATATTCTTTGTCTAAACTGGACTGAAGTCCAGCTCTACAATATAAAATGTTCCTCCGGAACTATAAAGGAGCCTTCGGCTCGATCCATATTGTAGGGCTGGACTTCAGTCCAGTTTAATATAGATTACGGTGATTATATTGAATTTTAAAAAACCTAAATCTTTTTCCTCATTCTGGCAACCGGAATATCAAGTTGCTCGCGGTATTTTGCAATCGTTCTTCTCGCAATCGGATAACCTTTTTCTTTTAAGATTTCTGCCAATTGATCGTCTGGTAAAGGTTTCTTTTTATCTTCTTCCTCAATCGTGTTTTTAAGAATCTTTTTGATTTCTAAAGTCGAAACATCTTCTCCCTGATCATTTTTCATGGCTTCAGAGAAAAACTCTTTAATTAGTTTTGTTCCGTATGGCGTCTCTACATATTTACTATTGGCAACACGCGAAATCGTCGAAATATCAAGGCCAACCATATCGGCAATGTCTTTTAAGATCATTGGTTTTAGCTTGGTTTCGTCACCATCTAGAAAATATTCTTCCTGATAATGCATAATTGCATTCATCGTAACAAATAACGTTTCCTGACGTTGTCTGATCGCATCGATAAACCATTTAGCCGAATCCAGTTTTTGTTTGATAAACTGAACCGCGTCTTTTTGTGCTGACGATTTATCACGAGAATCTTTATACGTCTGCATCATTTCCTGATAATCTTTAGAAACGTGCAACGACGGAGCATTTCTTCCGTTTAATGTTAATTCTAATTCACCATCTACAATTCTGATCGCGAAATCAGGAACTACATTCTCGGTTACTTTATTGTTTCCAGTGTAAGATCCTCCTGGTTTTGGGTTTAGTCTTTCGATTTCGTTAATGGCTTTTTTAAGCTGTTCGTTCGAAACCGCATATTTCTGCAATAATTTATCGTAATGTTTTTTGGTAAAAGCATCAAACTGATTTTCGATAATATCAATCGCTAAATCAACATATTCCGTTGGCGTTTTGTGCTTTAATTGCAATAATAAACATTCCTGCAAATCACGCGCACCAACTCCCGAAGGTTCCAGTTCGTGAATGACATGCAACATTTTCTCGACCATTACGTCATCGGTATAAATACCTTGCGTAAAAGCCATATCGTCAACCATATCAGCAACGCTTCTGCGGATGTAACCCATATCATCAATGCTCCCAACAAGGAATTCAGCGATTTCGCGCTCTTCGTCATTCAGAATAAAAGTATTCAGCTGATTGATTAAATCCTGATGAAAACTAATTGGCGATGCAAAAGGCGTTTCGCGTTCTTCGTCTTCACTATAATTGTTAACCTGAGTTTTGTAATCCGGAGTATCGTCGTCGCTTAGGTATTCGTCTATATTAATGTCGTCAGCTTCGATTCTGTCCGATTCAGCATCATCATAATCGTCGTAGTCTTCATTTGCGAATTCATCAGCTTCGTATTCGTCTTCTTTACCAGCTTCCAAAGCCGGATTTTCGTTCATTTCTTCTAATAAACGTTGCTCAAAAGCTTGCGTAGGCAATTGAATTAACTTCATCAGCTGAATTTGCTGTGGAGATAATTTTTGTGATAATTTTAAATTTAAAAATTGCTTTAGCATAAAAAAAGTTGCTAAGATGCTAAGGCTCTAAGGCGCTAAGTATCTTTTTATTGACGAATTAAATTCGGATTAAAATTATTTTTTCATTTCTATTGTAAAACCTCAGAACCTCAGTATCTCAGAACCTTAGATTAAAACTCTGCGTTTCCTGGAGTTCTCGGGAAAGGAATTACGTCTCTAATGTTTGTCATACCTGTTACAAACAATACCAAACGCTCAAAACCTAAACCGAAACCTGCGTGAGTCGCTGATCCAAATCTTCTGGTATCTAAATACCAGTATAATTCTTCTTCGTCGATATCTAAGGCTTTCATTTTCTCTACCAAAACATCGTAACGCTCTTCTCTTTCAGAACCACCAACGATTTCTCCAATTCCAGGGAAAAGGATATCCATTGCACGAACTGTTTCTCTTCCAGGTTCTGTGTTGTCGTTCAAACGCATGTAAAACGCTTTAATGTTTGCTGGGTAATCGTATAGAATTACCGGACATTTAAAGTGTTTTTCAACCAAGTAACGTTCGTGTTCCGATTGTAAATCAGCTCCCCATTCTTCAATGATGTAGCTGAATTTTTTCTTTTTATTTGGAGTTGAATCTCTTAAAATGTCAATAGCTTCTGTATAAGAAACACGTTTGAAGTTGTTCTCCAAAACGAAATTCAATTTCTCCAACAAAGCCATTTCGCTTCTGTCTGCCTGTGGTTTTGATTTTTCTTCTTCTAAAAGTCTTCCTTCTAAAAATTTCAAATCGTCTTTACAGTTGTCTAAAGCATATTTAATTACGTACTGAATAAAATCTTCAGCCAAATCCATGTTGTCATCAAGATCGTTGAAAGCAACTTCAGGCTCGATCATCCAAAACTCTGCAAGGTGACGGGAAGTATTTGAATTTTCCGCTCTAAAAGTAGGTCCAAAAGTATAAATCTGACCCAAAGCCATCGCGAAAGTTTCTCCTTCTAATTGTCCCGATACCGTTAAGTTCGTTTCTTTTCCGAAGAAATCTTCTTTATAATTTACTTTTCCGTCTTCCGTTCTTGGCGTATTGTCAAAAGGCAAAGCCGTAACTTTAAACATTTCTCCTGCACCTTCAGCATCAGAACCTGTAATAATTGGCGTATTTACATACACAAATCCTTTTTGTTGAAAATAGTTGTGAACCGCAAATGACAATACCGAACGCACACGCATAATCGCTCCAAAAGCATTGGTACGAACACGTAAATGTGCATTTTCTCTTAAGAATTCCAAAGAGTGTTTTTTAGGTTGCATTGGGAATTTCTCAGCATCAGAATCTCCAAGAATTTCAAGCGTTTTAACCTGAATTTCATATTTCTGACCAGCTCCTTTGCTTTCTACCAAAGTTCCTGTTACAGAAACCGCAGCTCCTGTTGTAACTCTTTTTAAAGTTTCTTCAGGAGTATTTTCGAAATCAACAACACATTGTATATTATTAATGGTAGAACCGTCATTAAGCGCGATGAACTGATTATTTCTAAAAGTTCTCACCCATCCTTTTGCATTTACTTCCTGTAGCGTCGTCGTACTGTTTAATAAGTCTTTAACTTTTGTGTGTTTCATTTTAATTTTAGATTTTAGATTGCTGATTTTAGATTAAATAAAATCAGTATTTTTTATATCGAATTGCAAATATAAACGATAATAATTAATTTTTGAAGCTGTTTCCCGCTATCCGCTATATCTTTTTAGGCAGATCGTTTACGGTAAACGAGAAATTTTCGACTGCCTAAAAAGGATACCGCTGCTATCGGGGCTAGGGCTCCAGTTTTCAAAAGAGCATAACTGTTGCTTTATAATTTTATATCTCGCTTTTTTTGTCATTGCGAGGAACGACGCAACCGCACGACTAAAAGCAGTAGTTGATTTAGCAAGTGAGATTGCTTCGTTCCTCGCAAAGACCAAAATTGTGTGTATAAACCTTTGTCAAAGTTCAAAACTTTGACAAAGGTTAGTACTATTTAATCCGTGTTAATTCGTGAAATTAGTGTTCTCTTCCAATCCCTCCAAATCCTCTTTCTTAGCCTTTTTCTTCTCAAAAGTCAAAACTAAAGCCGGTAAAACCAATAAATTCGCAAACATCGCAAATGCCAATGTGCAGGAAATTAATCCCCCAAGTGCAATTGTTCCGCTGAAACTAGAAAGTGTGAAAGTAGCAAATCCTAAAATTAAAACTACTGATGTATAGAAAGTACTGATTCCGGTTTCTCTTAAAGCACTGAAAACAGATTTTTTAACTTTTCCATTGCTTTGAATTAAATCATGCTTGTACTTCGCCATAAACTGAATCGCATTATCAACCGAAATTCCAAACGCAATACTGAATACTAAAATCGTTGAAGGTTTTAATGGAATTCCAAAATAACCCATCAATCCAGATGTAATGCAAAGCGGCAAAACATTCGTAATTACCGATGCAAAAACCATTTTGAACGATCGGAACAAATACAGCATTAAAATCGCAATTACTAAAATCGCAAAAATCAACGACTCAATTAAGTTGTCAACCAGGTACGATGTTCCTTTTTGGAAAACCAATGCTTTTCCGGTAACGGTAACTTCATAACGGTCTTTCGGGAAAATTTCATCAATTTTTGAATGTAATTTTTTCTCGACTTTCGCCATTTCATCCGTTCCAATATCTTTCATGAAAGTGGTGATTCGGGCATATTGTCCGGTCGAATCAACATAAGCTTTCATTAAATTTTCTTTGCTGTTTTTAGTCGCGTTTTTAGCATAACCCAAAATAAAAGTCTGCTCTTGCGAAGTCGGCAATTGGTAATATTCCGGATTTCCGTTGTAGAAAGCCTGTTTCGAATATTTAACCAAATTCACAATCGAAACCGGTTTTGCCAATTCAGGCATTTCTTCAATTGTATTTTGCAACTCGTCCATTTTACGAATCGTTGACGCCTTCATAACACCTTTTTTGTGTTTGGTGTCAATCATAATTTCAAGCGGCATTACTCCGTTGAATTCTTTTTCGTAGAATAAAATATCTTTAAAGAACGAAGCACTTTTTGGCATTTCACCAATCAAACTTCCTGAAACTTTCATTTGCGAAAGACCAATAACGCTAAAAACCAAAAGCAAACCGTAAATCGTGTAAATTACTTTTCGTTTGTTTCTTACCACATTTTCTACAAAATCCAACAAAGTTGAAATATAGGTTTTAGTTAAGTGATATAAATGTTTTTCTTTTGGTAGCGGCATAAAACTGTATACAATCGGCACAATTAATAGTGTCAATAAATACACTGAAATTACGTTGATCGAAGTCACCAATCCAAATTCAAAAAGCAAATCGTTTCCGGTAATCATAAACGTAGCAAAACCAATCGCAGTCGTTAAATTCGTCATTAAAGTCGAAACTCCAATTTTAGAAATAATACGCTGTAAAGCCTTTGCCTGATTGTTGTGTAGTTTAATTTCCTGCTGGTATTTGTTGATCAGGAAAATACAATTTGTAATTCCGATTACGATAATTAATGGCGGAATAATAGCTGTTAAAATCGTGATTTTATAATGAAACAATCCAAGCGTTCCAAACGACCAGATTACGCCAACAATCAAAATACAAATTGAAATAAAAGTTGCTCTGAACGAACGGAAAAAGAAAAAGAAAATCAGCGAAACCGTAAATAAAGCGGCTCCAATAAACAATCCGATTTCGCCTTTCATATCCGCA
This sequence comes from Flavobacterium frigidimaris, assembly GCF_002217275.1. NCBI lineage: Bacteria > Pseudomonadati > Bacteroidota > Flavobacteriia > Flavobacteriales > Flavobacteriaceae > Flavobacterium > Flavobacterium frigidimaris. The sequence continues at coordinate 115,288 of NZ_MUGV01000001.1, read as the reverse complement.
GCGTTAATCGTTCTGATGTAGGGCATTCCCGAAACTTTCAAATCGATTCCGGTTGTTTTTTCAAATTTATCGATCTTCGGAACTAAATTTTCCAGAATAAAAGTCTTTCTTTCAGCTGTATTTACAAGTGCTTTGTTCATATAAATAGCGGAACGAACACTTCCGCTTTCTTTATTAAAAAGCAATCCTTCGTAAAAAGGAAGGTTGTTGAATAAATCGTGCTGAACGGTTTTCAAATAAGCCGGATCAACCGTTTTACTTTGATCAATAAACGGACTAAGAACGAATTTTTGGTTTACAGTATCTTTTTCCAGTTTTTTTAAGTCATTTAGAGAAACGACCAAATCAACTTCTTTAGCTTTTTTTAAACCGGTCATCAATTCATTCCAAGCCGCATAATTTTTTGGAGTGAAGAATTTTTTGTCCTGAAAACCAATTACAATCAGGTTTCCTTCTTCACCAAATCTGTCAAGGAATTTTTGATAATCTTTATTTGCAATGTGATTTTTAGGAAGTAAATTGGCTTCAGTATACGTCATAGCAAGATTTTTCCATTGAAAACCAAGGAAAATTGTCAGTGCAGCAACTAAAATTAATATTGTTATTCTGTTTTTAAGAATGATTCGGGCAACTTTTTCCCAAAAACCAACGTGAATAGCGTTTTTCATAAAATCTTTAAAAATGGTTGCAAATGTAGTGAAAACTGCTCTAAATCATAAACAATCGATTGTATTTTACTTAATGTTAACACAAATTTCCAAGTCATTCGTTTGTGATAAATTTCTTGCTATTTGCTGTTTAGTCGTTAGCTTTTCTCATATTTGTACTTAATTTAAAAATGAGACGAAAATGAATTGGATTTTATTAATTATTGCTGGATTTTTTGAAGTTGGATTTGCATCCTGTTTGGGCAAAGCCAAAGAAACCTCCGGAATTATTTCAACGTATTGGATGGTAGGTTTTTTTGTCTGTCTTTCGATCAGTATGATTTTATTATACAAAGCCACACAAGAATTACCAATAGGAACTGCCTATGCTGTTTGGACAGGAATTGGAGCTGTTGGAACCGTTTTAGTTGGAATATTTATCTTTAAAGAGCCGGCGACTTTCTGGAGAATATTTTTTCTTTCAACATTAATTGCTTCGATTATTGGGTTGAAGTTTGTTTCCAGTCATTAAATGATCGCACACTGATAACGCTGATGAAATGGATTTATGCAGATAAATTAACTTTAAGATTTGAAAAATATGCCACAGATTTACACAGATTAAAAAAATCTTTAAAATCATTTATCCCGATAGCTATCGGGAGTGGCAAAAAAAATACCGCACCGATTTCACAGACATTTTAATTTGTGAAAATTTGTGACCCGATAGCGAACAAGGGAAGCAAACTTGTGGCAAAAAAACTTTACATAACAATGCAGGAAAACAATACCATCACTTTTATTTTTTTAGCCATAATTTTATTATTGGTTGCCATCATTTGTTTAATGGTGTATCAATTGATGCAGGTCAAAAAATCAAAAGAGGATGCCGAAGAAAGTTTTTATGCTTTGGAAAGAAAAGTAAATGACTTGCAGTTAGAAACGTTAGAATCAAAACTAAATCCGCATTTGTTTAAGAATATTTTGAATTCGATTCAGTCGCACGCTTATCAGACATATTTTGCTTTGGATAAACTGGCTAATGTTTTGGATTATATTTTATACGAAAGCAAAAAGAAATTTGTCACGGCTAAAGAAGAAATTGATTTTGCACTGAATCTGATCGAAATCAATAAAATCAAAATCAGTCCGCTTTTTGAATTAAAGATCAAAACCAACATCAACAAAGAAGATAAATTATACGAACAACCTTTATTGGCGCCGTTAATTTCGATTGATTTAATTGAAAATGCCTTTAAACATGCCGATCTTCAAAGTGCAGATGCTTTTATTTCGGTTGTTTTTGAGTTCAAGGACAATGCTTTTTCGATGACGGTTTCGAATAAAATCTCTGATAAAAAAGTATTAAAAAAGGAGCGAAGCGGTTACGGCCATGCCACCTTAGAACATCGTCTTAAAATTATTTATAAGAATAATTTTAAACTGGACCGATTCGTAGAAAATGATATTTATATTGCCCATCTAAAAATAGATTTACTTGAATACAAAACTGAAATGCTTGCTGCTGGACGATGAGTTGCCTGGATTGATGTACCTGAAAATGCTTTGTGAACAAATTCCCGAGGTAGAAATCGTAAAAACGTTCAATAATCCTGAAAAACTTCTTGCCGAAATTCCGAATCTCGATTTTGATTTATTAATCTCAGATATCGAAATGCCGGGAATTGACGGCTTGCATTTGGCTGAAATGCTAGATGATAAATTGGTAATTTTTTGTACGGCGTATAAAGAATATGCAGCCGAAGCTTTTAATATTGATGCGGTAGATTATATTACAAAACCGGTAAAACTGGAGCGTTTGCAAAAAGCGATCTCAAAAGCTTACGAACGTTTCAATAAACCAGATACAGCAAAACAATTTATTCAGCTGAATACAGATAAAGGAAAGACCTTGTTGTATTTTAATCAAATTCAATATATCAAAACCGCAATTAGCGACAGCCGCGATAAAACTGTTTTGCTGACTGATGGGAGTTTTCTGAATCTTAAAAACGTTAAATTTGATACGCTTTTAAAAGAATTACCGGAAGCCGATTTCTGCCGAATAAATAAAAAAGAAATTCTGGCTGTAAAAGCAATCAAATTCTTTAATCATAACGAAATTGTATTGCATCATCTGGAAGAAAATAATAAAAATACTAACTTGATTTTGAGCGAAACCTATCGTTCTGACTTTTTAAAAAAGGTCAAAATCTAACTTATTACAAAGTTTTTCGGACTTGTTACATAGATTGAAAATTAGGTGTAAATTTACTTTTTCACTACACTTTCAGTGCTGATATTTGCGGCAATAAATCAAAAAAACGAGTTATGAATAACATTAAAAACTCTTTATTTTATGTAACCATTATTGGAGGTTTCGGTGCTCTGATTTATTGGGTAATTTCAAAAGGTGCTTCACTTGAAGTAGGCCGCGGAATCGTACATAAACAAATTGAAAGCAATCATTGGAATGATTTTCTGCATTCTATGGTCGAAAATTTGCAACATCCATTGGCCATTTTATTGGCTCAGATTGTAACCATAATTTTAGTCGCACGTTTATTTGGTTGGATTTTCAGAAAAATTGGGCAGCCATCTGTAATTGGTGAAATGATTGCCGGAATTGTTTTAGGCCCTTCTTTGGTCGGAATGTACTTTCCGGAATTCTCTGCAGCTTTATTCCCAAAAGAATCTTTAGGAAACTTACAATTCCTGAGCCAGATTGGTTTGATCCTTTTTATGTTCGTTATCGGAATGGAGCTGGATTTGAAAGTATTGAAAAATAAAGCGCACGAATCGGTTGTAATCAGTCACGCCAGTATTGTAATTCCGTTTGCCTTAGGATTATCATTCGCCTATTTTATATACGGAACTTTTGCGCCTGAAGGAGTAGAGTTTTCGTCTTTCGGATTGTTTATGGGAATTGCCATGAGTATTACGGCTTTTCCGGTTTTGGCCAGAATTGTTCAGGAAAGAGGCATGCAAAAAACAAAACTCGGAACGATTGCCATAACCTGTGCCGCTGCAGATGACATTACGGCCTGGTGTATTTTAGCCGTTGTAATTGCGATTGTAAAAGCAGGTTCATTTACAAGTGCTTTATATGTTATTGGCTTGGCTATTTTATATGTAATTGTAATGTTGAAAATAGTTCGCCCGTTTTTAAAACGTGTAGGTGATTTGAATTCAACTCGTGAAAGTTTGAATAAACCAGTTGTCGCCATTTTCTTTTTAACACTTTTGTTTTCTGCTTATGCTTCAGAATTAATCGGAATTCACGCTTTGTTTGGAGCTTTCTTAGCCGGAGCAATTATGCCGGAAAATAATAAATTCAGAAATATTTTTATTGAAAAAGTAGAAGATGTTTCCATCATCGTTTTATTGCCATTGTTCTTTGTTTTTACTGGTTTACGTACGCAAATTGGCTTGCTAAACGATCCTTATTTATGGAAAGTTACTGCCGTAATTATTGCCGTTGCCGTAACCGGTAAATTTTTAGGAAGTGCTTTGGCAGCAAAATTTGTAGGTCAAAACTGGAAAGACAGTTTAGCCATTGGTGCTTTGATGAATACACGTGGTTTAATGGAATTAGTGGTTTTAAATATCGGTTATGATTTAGGCGTTCTTTCTACTGAAATATTTACCATGATGGTTATTATGGCGTTGGTAACGACATTTATGACAGGGCCGGCCTTAGATTTTATCAACTTTATATTTAAAGATAAGGTTACGACTGTTCCCGAGGAAATTGGAAACAAAAGCAAATACAAGATTTTACTTTCGTTTGCAACTCCTGAAAAAGGGAAAAAACTATTGCAGATTGCGAACAGTTTAGTAAAAAAGCAAGGAGACAATTCGATCGTAACGGCAATGCACTTATCGTTGAGTACTGAAATACACTCCTTTGACGTCAAAGATCACGAACGTAAAATGTTAGTACCGGTTATTGAAGAATCACAGCGCTTAAATCAAAATATGGTCAGTGTTTTTAAAGTGACTAATGATATTGATACAGACATTATTGATACAGCCAATCAAGGTGAATATGATTTATTGTTGGTGGGTCTGGGGCAATCTATTTTTGACGGTACTTTGCTTGGAAAAATTCTTGGTTTTACAACACGAATTGTAAATCCGGATCGTTTGATTGATAAGTTTACCGGAAAAGAAGGGCTCTTTGAAAATTCTCCTTTTGATGAAAGAACACGTCATATTATTGCTAAAAGCAAAATGCCGGTCGGGATTTTTATTGATAAGGATTTAGAAGAAGTCAATCAAATCTTCATGCCGATTTTTAGTAAAGAAGATTCTTTTTTAATTGAATACGCCAAGAAATTGATCAACAATAACGGATCTCAAATTACAGTTTTAGATGCAAGTGGCGAAGTGAAAAATACTCGTGATATCCAGGAAAGTATACGTTCAATCGAACAAATTGCGCCCAATCATATTATGATTATGCACGACAGAACGATTAAAAAAGAGTTTTTAGAAACACAAAATTTAATGATTATCAGTTTAGACAGTTGGAAAAAATTGATCGAATCACAAAGCATTTGGTTGAATAATACACCTTCGGTTTTGATTTTGAAACCATAAGTTTTTAAAAATTCCAATTTAAAAAATCCCAAATTCCAATCTTCATAAATTGGAATTTGGGATTTTGTTTTTCTCTTTTTAGTATAATTATTGAAAGCTTGTGATTGGAATTTGGAATTTAAAAGATTGGAATTTAATTTACAATCCCAAATCAAGTACATAAGAAATCTTAACCGCAATATTATCTTCAAATTTTAATAACTGATTTGGTCCGTAACGGTAAAAGCCGCCTAAACCGAAACCTTTGAAAATTCGGTTTAATTCGATTCCTGATTCAAAGAAACCTTTGTCTAATGTTTTATAAGCCGGGCCAACATGCTGTTCTGGTTTTTCCATATTTCCCCAGGCCATTCTTGTTACTAATACCAAGGAAGGACGAACTTTTTTCATGATTCTAATTCGGTCAAAACCGTGTTTAACTTGAAAAAATACATATTGGCTAGAAAAAAACTCATTAAAATACATAGTTTCAAAACTGTTTCTTCCGGCAAAAGTAATACGTTGCATTACAGTTTCTTTAGTCAGGTTATTTGGCATTGTGTTGTACAGGTGTGTAATAGGAACGTCTCCCATCGCAACACCTCCCTGTAAAAGCAAGCTTGTTTTTTGTCCGTTTAGGTACTTTTTCTCATACTCTGTTTTAAAATCTATTTTGCTGAAAGTAAAATCATTTTCTAAAACATTCGGTAAAGATTGTGTGAATTGAAAAGTAAATCTCGGAAATCTTTTGTCGGTTTCAGTTCTTCCGGTTGGCGTTTGCATGAAATCGCTAAATGGCGCCCAAACAATCGAGGCCATAGCTGTTGTCATGACATAACTCGAATACAGCTGTCCGTTTAAATTATATAAATAATCAAATTTTGGTTCAACGTATGTTCGTGCTAATTCAAAAACAGCTTCGGTTTTCGGAATTATTTTTGTCTGTACATTTGCTTTCCAACTAATGTACTTGTAAAAAGTACTAATGTTAATGGGACGTGGATCGTAAATTTTGAATACCCGTTTGTCGACCGCGAAAACGGTACTTGCAATCTCTCGCACATCGTCAGTGTAGGATCCGTTAAGCCAGGTATTGGTTGATTTATCCAATAAAACTCCAGAACCTAAACTGTATTTAAAAACACCATCTTTTGTTCCATAAGCGGTATAACCTTCGATTCTGAAGTTTTTAGAAAAACGGTCATTTGTAATTCCGCCAACGCCTAAACGAAATCCTTCGTAATTATTGTAACTTATAATTTTCTTTAAATCCAAATCAATTGGTCCAATAGGCAAATAACCGTTTATGATTTTTCGTCCAAGACCTAAACGCTTTTCAATTCTTTTACTTATCGAAATACTGTCTAGTAATTGATACGTTTTCTGGCTTTTTAAGTCTAAACTTTCTTTTCTGTAAGTATTCCAGAATTCTTCTGGTTTTTTACTGGCATCGTCTTTAATTTCGATATAAAGTGATGGATTTTTTATGGGTGTGTTGGTATTGTAATGAATGTCGAAATTATTACTTTCAGAAAGTAAATAGGTGAAATCTGAAGCTGATTTTTTTCTGGGTTCAAAATTGTCTTCAACATCTCCGTCAAACTGAATAGTTCCACCCAGAATCTTGATATCATCATTATTTTTTCCTTTTACAATTTTGAAAGTAGTTTTGCTTTGAAACCAGATTTTCTCACTCGGTACATATTCAAATTCATGAATGCCGCTGATATCCAGGACACCTTTTATTCGCATTACCGCTTTCGCGACAGCAAAATTTTCCTGATCAATGTACAAAACACCTTCAAGTCCGTTTGATTTTCTTTTTTTCTTGTTTTTAAAGTAAATCATGTAGGTATTCCGGCCTTGTATCGGAACTGTGTCGAGTAATTTATAGTTGTAATCTGAAAATGCATTATCTGCAATTGGACTCTGATGTTTCGTTTCGAACAATTCATATTTCGAGCCATAAACTGAAATAGATTGTAAATTGAAAGCAATGATTTCGTAAACAGGTTGTTTAAAACCTGCCATTTTGGTACCGAGAATAGTTTCTTTCAGCTTGTTGTTACCAAACTGATATTGAGACACTTTTTCTGTTTGAAATAAATGTTGTTTACTAATGATTTCTTTAAACTTATAGTCTGATGAATCTATGTTTATCGTTTTTTTATTGAAATCTTTATAGGCTGCTGAGGAATCAATTCGGCCATCAATAGAATCCGGATTGGCCGTAACAATAAGTTTATTGTAGGTTTTGTATTCAAAACTGCTGAGTTTTTTTTGCGGATTGTTTAGATTCTTATTTGCAATAACTTTTTTTATAATCGTTAAAGCCGGATTCTCATTAGAAACAAAAACTTCCTTTAAATCATCTGTTTTTTCAGAAAGTGAAATTGAATAAAACTTTTTATGATCTGTTAAAGCAACAATTTTAGTTTGAAAGCCAATGTAAGAAACCGAAAAAGTACTGGTTTTTGCATTGATTTTCAGGTCAAATTTTCCGTCAACGTCTGTAATGGTATTGTTGTTGTCTAAAGTAGTGATTGTGGCAAACGGAAGAGGTTTTCTGTTTGAATCAGTTACAATTCCGTTTATTTGAAATTGCGCCTGAATAGTAAGCGTGAAAAACAAAGTCAATAAACAAAATAGCTTCATACAGAGGATTATAGTTTCAAAAACGAAAACATTCTAATTTTGGTATGCAAAAATAAGAATAAAAAAATCCGTCTGGTATAATTTAACCAAACGGATTTTTAATTTATGTTGAATAAAAATTACACCTTCATGATTTCAGCTTCTTTCGTAGCCAATAATTCATCGATTTTTTTGATGTAAGCATTCGTTAAGTTTTGAACTTCTTCTTCAGCCGATTTACAAACATCTTCAGAAGTTCCTTCTTTTTCTAATTTTTTAATATCAGTATTAGCATCTTTTCGTACGTTACGAACACCAATTTTAGCGTCCTCTGCTTCAGATTTTGCCTGTTTAGCCAAATCTCTACGGCGGTCTTCTGTCAAAGGCGGAACGCTGATAATAATCATGTCTCCGTTATTCATTGGGTTGAAGCCAATATTAGCTACCATAATCGCTTTCTCAATAACATGAAGCATGTTTTTTTCAAACGGCTGCAAAGTAATTGTTCTTGCGTCCGGAACACTAATTTTTGATACTTGTGAAAGCGGAGTTGCAGATCCATAATAATCTACAAAAACACTTCCTAACATCGCAGGAGAAGCTTTTCCTGCACGAATGTTTAGGAATTCTTTCTCTAAATGCGCAATAGAGCCATTCATTGATTCTTCAGTGCTCTCTAATATAAAATCTATTTCTTCACTCATTTTTTTAAGTTTTCAGTTTTGAATCTCAGTTTTCAGTTAAGGTCAACAAGTGTGACTGTAAACTGCGACTGATGACTATATATTTACAACGGTTCCGATGTTTTCACCTTCACAGATTTTTAATAAATTTCCAATTTTGTTCATATCAAAAACAACGATCGGTAATTTATTTTCCTGGCTTAATGTGAAAGCGGTAGTATCCATGACGTTTAATCCTTTTTTAAGAACATCGTCAAACGAAATGAAATCAAATTTAACTGCAGAAGCATTTTTCTCAGGATCGCAGTCGTAAACACCATCAACACGAGTTCCTTTCAGGATAACATCAGCATTAATTTCGATTCCTCTTAAAACAGCAGCAGTATCAGTTGTGAAATATGGATTTCCGGTTCCGGCTCCAAAAATTACGATTCTTCCTTTTTCAAGGTGACGGTCGGCTCTTCTTTTGATGTAGGGTTCTGCAATAGATTCCATTTTCAAAGCCGTCTGCAAACGAGTTTTCATTCCTTTGTCTTCAAGTGCGCCTTGTAAAGCCATTCCGTTAATTACGGTTGCAAGCATTCCCATATAATCGCCTTGTACTCTGTCCATACCGGCACTTGCACCAGCAACGCCTCTAAAAATATTTCCTCCTCCAATAACAATAGCAATTTCTACTCCTTTACTGTGAATTTGCTTAATTTCTTCAGCATATTCGGCTAATCTTTTAGGGTCAATTCCATATTGTAAATCACCCATTAAGGCTTCGCCGCTAAGTTTTAGAAGAATTCTTTTATATTTCATGTTTGTGTTGCGTTAATTTGTGCAAATATAGACATATTCTGATTTTTAAAAATAATGTTTACAAAAAATTAATTGCTCTTTTATATTTAAATTCTGAAAGACTTTTTAAAGTTATTTCTGTTGAATCAGACAAAACACGTTTGGTTGTCTTTTTAAAATGCTTAAATTTATAGAACCAAAACGAAAGAACAATGAAAAGTATTGTAGCTAAAGCATTATTCAACAGTCATTCTTATGACGAATATCGAAAATTAGTAACCGATTTATTATCTGAGGGAAAATCAACAGGTAACGACCAATCTGAAAGTTTGACGCACTATACAAGTCTTAATGAAGCACGAATGAATCGATTGGAAAAAACGATTAAAATTTCGGAAGAAACAATAACAAAACTTCAAAATTTATACAACCATTATATTTGGCTGGTGATTTCCGAAGGTTGGTGCGGAGACGCTGCTCAATTACTTCCTGTCATTCATAAAATGGCAAATGAATCAAATAAAAAAGTTGATCTTCGAATTGTTTTACGCGATGAAAATGACGAATTAATGAGTCATTATTTGACAAATGGTGGAAGAGCTATTCCAAAAGTGATTGTGATTTGCAAAGAAGCGGGAATTGTTCGTGCAGATTGGGGACCAAGACCAAAAGGCGCGACGGAGTTAATGGCAAATTATAAAAGGGATTTTGGAGTAATTGATGAAAAAATCAAAACCGATCTACAATTATGGTATCTGGCTGATAAAGGAACTTCGGTTCAGGAAGAATTAGTTGAGATTATGGAAAATATAAAGTACAATCGATTGTAAGGCCTTTTGTAAAATAAATCGTTGAAATCTCTTGTTTTTAGGTTAATTTACTGAAAATAAGAATTTTAGTAATAAATAATCCGTTAAAATGCTTTTTTCTGATTATAATATTTTGTACCTTGTTGTCATAATCCCACTTCTATTATTATTTTTTGATTTACTCTTTTTACTGGTGTTTATTTAATGTTTAACAATTAAAATACACTGTCATGATGAAGTTATTCGACAAATTTTACGATTTTATTTCAGGTTTATTGTTTGGAGGGAAAAATATGACGCACTATTAATCTCAAAAAACAAGTACGGAAAACAAAATTATTTTAGAAGCTGGCACATTACTATCGCCTCATTCCGTAATGTGCTATTTTGTTTTATTCCAATTTGAGACTTTCTTCAAACAAAGTAATATCGATCGCATCTTTTACATCGTAATCCCCAATTTTAGTTCGGCGTAACACAGTTAAATGCGAACCGGAATTCATAGCTTTTCCAAAATCAAAAGCTAAGGAACGGATATAGGTACCTTTACTGCAAACTACCCTAAAGTCAATTTCAGGTAATGCAATTCTGGTAATTTCAAATTCGTGAATTGTGGTTTTTCTACTGGCAATTTCTACTGTTTCTCCAGCGCGTGCGTGCTCATATAAGCGAACACCATCTTTTTTTATAGCTGAAAAAATAGGCGGTTTTTGATCTATTTCGCCTAAAAACTGTTTTACGGTTTCATGAATCAAAGCTTCGTCAATATGTTCTGTTGGAAAAGTCTGATCGATCTCTGTTTCTAAATCATACGATGGAGTAGTGGCTCCAATGTAAAAAGTTCCCGTGTATTCTTTGGCCTGACCCTGAAGTTCAGAAATTCTTTTGGTAAATTTTCCGGTACAAATCAATAATAATCCAGTCGCTAGAGGATCTAAGGTTCCGGCGTGTCCAATTTTAAATTTTTTTGGAAGCCCAACTTTATTGATTAAAAGGTATTTTAATTTATTGACAGCTTGAAACGAACTCCATTTTAAAGGTTTGTCTATCAGTAAAACTTGTCCGTCTAAATATTCTTCAGTTGTCATTATATAATCGTAAGCGGGTGAATGAAAAAGTGAATTAACAGTAAAATGATTCCGGCGATGATTCGGTAATAACCAAAAACTTTAAAACCATTTTTAGTCAAAAATCCAATGAAGGTTTTTATCGCTAAAAGTGCTACAATAAAAGCGACCACGTTTCCAATAACTAACAGGTTAATTTGGTCGTGAGATAATTCAAATCCATCCTTGTAATAATCGTAACATTTTTTTACCGTGGCACCCAACATGGTCGGAACAGCCAAAAAGAAGGAGAATTCCGCAGCGGTTGTTCTTGATAATTTTTGCGACATACCTCCAACAATACTTGCGCCACTTCGTGAAACTCCGGGAATCATGGCGATACACTGGAATAAACCAATTTTGAAAGCTTGTAAATACGTGATTTCCTGAGATGTTTCTGCAGTATTTGGATTGTTGAACCATTCGTCTACTTTCAATAAAATTATTCCTCCTATTAAAAGTGAAACCGCAACGGTAACTGGATTTTCTAATAAGCCATCAATAAAATCACTTAATAATAAACCTAAAACCACGGCCGGAATAAAAGCAACCAAAAGTTTGAAGTAAAAATCAAGTGTTTGAAAGAAACGTTTGAAATATAAAACAACAACGGAAAGTATAGCACCAAGCTGAATAACAATCGTAAAAAGTTTTGTAAAGTCTTCGTGTGCAATTCCGAAAAAAGAAGAGGCAATAATCATGTGGCCAGTTGAAGAAACAGGCAGAAATTCTGTAATTCCTTCAATAATGGCAAGAACGATAGCTTGTAATGTATTCATGTAGAATTTTAGATTTTAGATTTTAGATTTTAGATTTTAGATTGTTGTCCTTCGGCTACGCTCAGTATGACAGTCATAATCCAGAAAATCTATTTATTTTGATTTTTTGAAGATCGAATAAATCGTGATTCCAAAACCAATTAAAACAGTTGTTGGAGCTAAACGAATACGTCTGAAGCTAAAAACATCTTCATTAAAAACATTCGGGTTATCACTTCCTCCACCGGACATTAAGATAAATCCAAGGGCGATTACACCAATTCCAATTAATAAGATTTTGTAATTGATACCATCAAAAAGGAATTCTTGTTTTTGAGGTTGTTGTTCTTCTTTATTACTAATGTTTTTCATTTTTGTCATTGCGAGGAACGAAGCAATCTCATCCTCTGTTTTATGAGTTTATTTTTTAAATCTAAAGTCTGTAATCTAAAATTAGTAAAGATCGTCTGTTCTTAAATTCAGGAAGCGTTGTGTTGCGAAGTGCGTGCTTACCCAGGTAATTAAAACGCCTAATCCGAAAACAGCTAATAATACCAATCCGATTAAAACTTTGTCTTCTAAAATGCCTAATCCAGGGAAATTAGTCTCTACATAAAGCAATAGTGCAATTAGAGCAATAATTGCCAATCCGGCACCTAACATTCCTAATTTCACGCTACGCATTACAAAAGGTTTACGAATAAACGATTTTGTTGCCCCAACCATCTGCATGGTTTTGATGATGAAACGATTAGAGTGAATGGATAAACGTAATGAACTATTGATTAATAAAACAGCAATTATTGCAAGGAAAGCGCTGATAATCAAAATCCACATACTTACTTTTTTGATGTTGTCATTTACCAGATTTACCAATTGTTTGTCGTAAACAATATCTTCAATCATCGTATTTTGACGCAAACTGCTTTCAATTTTAGAAATACTGTCTCTTTCAACATAATCCGCTTTTAGGTGAATGTCGTAAGAGTTCAATAATGGGTTTTCTCCTAAAAACGTCAGGAAATCTTCTCCGATAATATCAGTATGTTCTTTTGCTGCTTTTTCTTTAGAAACATAAGCATAAGATCTTGCGAAAGGTGACCTTTTCAATTCGGTGTTGAATGCTTTGATAACACTATCATTAGCTTCGTTTTTAAAGAAAACCGTCATTGCGATTTTTTCTTTAAAATCATTTGCCAGTTTTTTAGAATTGATAATGAATAATCCCAGTACTCCTAAAAGGAATAGTACCAGAAAAACACTTAATACAACCGAAAAATAAGAGGAAATTAACCTGCGCTTTTGAAATTTATCAAAGTTGGAACTCATAGTATGCTTAAATTATGTGGTAAAAATAATAAAGTATTTCTTTATTTGAAGTTAATAACGTTCAAAGTTTTAACTTTCTTACCATAAATATACGATTAGATATTTAATAAAAACGGTATTTAAGCGCAAAGTGCGGTAAGTTTTGCTCAAAGTTTGCAAAGTTTTTCTATTAATCTCGCAAAGTCGCGAAGTCGCAAAGTTTTTATATTCTTTGCGACTTCGCGACTTTGCGTGAAATATGTTAGCTTAATTTATTATAAATCTTAGCAGCTTAGAATCTTAGTACCTTAGTATCTAAAAAAAACTATTTTACTTTGTAAACCTCGATGCTTTTTAACCAATAAACATGACGTGGTCCCGTTTTGATATCGTTTTTGCAAATCAAAACCATTTCGCCATTTTTAACCGGTTTTCCATTTTCTTCAAAAAGCACATAAGTGTTTTCTCCGGTTGGATTATTGAAAATTTCTGCCCATGAAAAAGTGGCTTTATAATCGTCAGAAGCTCTGGCAACGATGTAAAAGTTACGGTCTTTATGCCCGTTTTGTTTGATTTTGGCTTTCTCTAAAATATCTTTCAATAAAACACCTTTCGAAATTTTATCGTCTTTTTTGATATCACCGTTTTGACCAATTATTTTGAAGTTGGAAATTGTTGCAACTTTCATTTTGCGTAAAGAATCAATACTTAATTGAAGCGGAAATTCAACTTCTCCTTTTATTTCAATTTCATGATTGACTAATTTTAAACTATCAGCAGGGCTTAATTTTATATGTTCGCCTTCTTTTTCTGTTGAAGTAATTTTTTCAACCGCAGTTTTGTCCTCCTTTTTAGAAGAATTACACATGGTGCAAGAAAATGCTATAAAGAGTATTAGAATGTAATTTTGTGTTTTCATTTTATGATTGATTTAAATTTTTGTTTCCCAAACTAAAGATAAATAATATAATCCGCCAATTGAAGGTCCTCCCAAAATTGAAGTATAAGGTTTGTTCAAAAGATTTGTGGCTCCTAATTTTGCCGAAATTCCTTTTTTGAAACCATAATTCATTTGTGCATCCATTGACCAATAGGCTGGAACAGTTCCGCTTACTAAGAAAGAAACATAATCAAAATTGTTTTGATAACGCGCCGTTACGCTTGCACCAAGATTTCTCCAGATATTGTTTGCTATTAAAGTTCCGTTCACGTTAAATTCTGGCGTATTGAAACCGTCTTCCAAACCATCTTTGTCATCTGTTCGGTCTAATTTTGTGAACGTAACATTTGTCAAAGCAGTAAAAGTCTGATCAATTCGATATTTTAAGCCTAAACTTCCTCCGTAATTGTAAATTTTACTTTTAGAATTTGTCCATAAGCGATAACGGTTTTGAGTGTTTTTGGAATATAAAGCAGTCGGAATTAAGTTCGGATCATTGGTATTCGGAACACTGGCTTCAACCTGAGCAATGAAATTTTCATACGAGTTGTAATAAAAATCGGCATCAATAAAAAGATTTCTATTTAAGGTCATTCCTCTAAATCCAAACTCAAAAGATTTTACAAATTCCGGCTCTAAATAAGTATAAGGATTTTTCTGAATCGTATTTTTATTCTTTTCAATTGCAGCTGCCTGAGTTAAACCATTTGAGTTGACATCCGTATTAACTTGTGCCTGAAATTTATCAATGGAAGCTTTGGTATACGAATTCTCGAAAATTCCGTCAGACATAATTCTCAAGCCTCCCACACGTTTCACGCCGCCGGAATTCACATTAGAAAATCCTTCAAAAATACTCGGAAAACGATAACCGGTTTGGTAAGATGTTCTAAAACTTATGGTTTCTTTTGGAGCATAAACTGCGGTAAATTGAGGCGTAAATGTAGCATCAAAATAATCGGCTTTGTCAATTCTTAAAGTAGCGCCCAAAGTTAAATTCTCCTGAAATAAGTTTTTTGTCAATTGTGTAAATCCACCATATTTTTGGTAAGTTAAATTCTCAGAAGCATTTACCGGATTGATGAAATAATTCCCGTCCGGAACAATAATGTAATTTCTGTAATCGAAGCCACTCAATAACTTGGCGTCTATTTTTTCGAAGAAAGAAGCGAAAGCTTTGTCCCAATTAATCAAACCTTCACCATGAACTAAAGTTGATTTTACGCGTAAAGCTGCGCCAATATCCCAATTGTTGATGTCAATTAATTCGTTTTTCTTGTTTTCATAAGCTTCTGTTCCTGGTGTAAATCTTCCCTGATCTGATGAATTTCGCGCCATCCTGTGTGCATCGGCAACTGTTGCACCGCTCGTAATTGCATTTTTATAAGCTGTTGAATAATCGGCAAACCATTTGTCGTCCGATTTAAAAGCACGATCCATATTTTCTGCTAATGAACGCATGTTATAAGAGTCTCCCGTGTTCTCAGTTGTGGCGTATACTTTGACTTGAAAAACAGGAGTGTGATAATCAATAGCGTATTGATTTAAGTTGTAGTTGTCTAATCGAAATCGGTTCGAACGCTGGTAAATCGTGTTGATTAAAGCAGTTTTATACGTTACCGCTAATTCGTGTCCTTGTTTTGGACGAAAATAAAAACCAACGTCAGCCTTATAATTTTTGATTTCATAATCAGAAATATCGGTTTCACGATATCCAGTTCTGGCAACAACATAATTTTTGCCATTTAGATTTAATGTTTTTCTGTTCGCCGATTCGTTTCCATAACCGTTCACTTCGTCGTAAGCAGGATTATCTGTCCCAAATAAATTTGTTGAAGCATTGGCAAGTGGCGCTAAATCAGTTCGGTCATCAGCAACCCAATCGGTTCCTCCAGTAGTTGAGATGTTTGTTTTGAACGCAAATTTTTCACTAAAGGCTTTCGCAAATCTTAAATTAAATTGTGAATAGACTTTCGGTGAAAACCGATCAATATTGCCAACATGATTTACTCCGGTTAATTGCTGAACACTTACACCCTGATATTCGAATGGATTTTTAGTCTGAATATTCGCCAAACCATTAATGGCGTTCATTCCGTACAAAGCGGCTGCAGTTCCCGGAATAATTTCGATTTTATCAATATCGAGATCATTCGCTCCAAGCGCATTGGCAATTGGTGCGCCTAAATGTGGTGCCTGATTATCAATTCCATCAACCAATTGCGCAAATCTAACGTTTGTCGAATTGGCAAAACCTCTTGTGTTGATGACTTTAAAACCCAAACTAGGCGTAATAATCTGAACACCTTTTACATTTTCAAGAGCTTCATAAATAGTGGCAGATCCCATTTTTTTGGCTTCCGCCGATTTTAACTGCTCGATACTTATAGGAGAATGCATCAAATTTTCAGAACGACGGGAAGCAGTAATAACAACTTCATTGAGTTCTTCTTTTTTAACACTGTCTTGAATTATTTTTGATTTTTCTGTTTGAGAAAAGGTTTTTAGACTTATAAAAAGAAAAATCAGATATAATTTTTGGTTCATAATCCTGGTTAGTTTTCAGTATGTTTTAAAATGAATACTGATGATTAAAAAAAATGGTTTTGGTTTTTTAAATGAAATTAATGCGTTTTAAAATTTTAGATTTTGGGTTTCTTTTAAAGCAAATTCTTTAATGCGTTTTTCAATTTCGTAAAAAACAGTAATCGCTTTTTCTCCGGCTTCTGTCAATTTTGCACCGCCACCGCCTTTTCCACCGAGCAGTTTTTCTACTAAAGGACTTTCAGCACGCTGATTCATTTCTTCCACTAATTGCCAGGCCTGACGATACGCCATTTTCATTTCTTTGGCCGCATTGGTTATAGAACCTGTTTTTCGAATATTTTCAAGCAGCCAGATTTTTCCAATTCCTAAAAAGGCGCCTTCAGTTTCTTCAATCCAAACCCGAACTTCAACTTTGTATTTTTTGCTGTCAGCCATTTTAATTTTTTTAATGCTATTCAAAAATAGGCATTATTATTCTTTATTTTAAACTGGACTGAAGTCCAGCCCTACAATATAGGTCGTTCCTGCGGAACTTATTGCTTTGCAATTGTTTGGGAAAATTATGTTTTTCTACGTATTAAAATGTAAATATAAGTATTTTTACTTAATTTAAAATACGTATTTTGTTATTTTATTTGTTTGTCAACGAAATAGCTTTGGTACAAACGACAATAAATGTAAATTTGCCGCTAATTAATTAGTGAAAAGCCTTAGAGCCTTAGTCACTTAGAATCTTAGTCACTTAGAAATGAAATACAATCCAAACGAAATCGAAGAAAAATGGCAAAAATATTGGGCTGAAAACCAAACTTTTGCTGCAAGTAACAATTCTGAAAAACCTAAACATTATGTTTTAGACATGTTTCCTTATCCATCTGGAGCAGGATTACACGTGGGGCATCCGCTGGGTTATATTGCTTCAGATGTTTATTCTCGTTTCAAAAGACATCAGGGTTTTAATGTTTTGCACCCAATGGGATACGACAGTTTTGGATTGCCTGCAGAACAATATGCGATTCAGACAGGACAGCGTCCGGAAGATACAACGCGCGTAAATATTGATGGTGGAGTTGATAAAGAAGGTAAACAAATTGCCGGATACAGAAAACAATTAGATAAAATCGGATTTTCATTTGATTGGAGCCGTGAGGTTCGTACTTCAAATCCGGATTATTACAAACATACACAATGGATTTTTATCCAATTGTTCAATTCCTGGTATTGCAGAAAAGAAGGGAAAGCTTTTGATATTGCTGAACTTGTCAAAGTTTTTGAAGGAGAAGGAAATGGATTGGTAGAAGCAGTTTGCGATGATAACGTAGCGATTTTTACTGCAGCAGAATGGAATTCGTATTCTGATGATCAAAAAGAGAAAATTCTTTTGCAATACAGAATGACGTATTTGGCAGAAACAGAAGTGAACTGGTGTCCTGGTTTAGGAACTGTTTTGGCTAATGACGAAATCGTAAACGGCGTTTCAGAACGTGGAGGATATCCTGTAATTCGTAAAAAAATGACCCAATGGAGCATGCGTATTTCTGCTTATGCAGAGCGTTTGTTGCAAGGATTAAATGATATTGACTGGAGTGAATCAATAAAAGAATCACAAAGAAACTGGATCGGAAAATCAGTAGGTGCAATGGTTAAGTTTAAAGTACTTAGTCCAAAGTCCTTAGTGCAAAGTGAAGCTGCACTTTCAGACTTAGTACTTGGGAATAAAGACTCTTTTATTGAAGTTTTCACAACTCGTCCTGATACTATTTTTGGAGTGACTTTTATGACTTTGGCTCCGGAACATGATTTGGTAGCAAAAATTACAACTGCTGATCAAAAAAATGCAGTTGAAGCCTATATCGAAAAAACAGCAAAACGTTCAGAGCGTGAGCGTATGGCCGATGTAAAAACCATTTCTGGAGTGTTTACCGGATCTTATGCTGAACATCCTTTTACAAAAGAAGCCATTCCGGTTTGGATTGGAGATTACGTTTTGGCAGGTTACGGAACGGGCGCTGTAATGGCGGTTCCTTGTGGAGACGAGAGAGATTACGCTTTTTCGAATTTCTTTAAAGGTCAAAACGGAATGCCGGAAATCAAAAATATTTTTGCAAATGTTGATATTTCTGAAGCGGCTTACGGTTCAAAAGACAATGTTGAAATTGCGAATTCTGATTTCTTAAACGGATTAAATTATAAAAATGCAACTCAGGCTGTAATTACAGCTTTAGAAAAAATAGGACAAGGAAGCGGAAAAACAAATTACCGTTTGCGTGATGCTGTTTTTTCCCGTCAGCGTTATTGGGGTGAGCCTTTCCCGGTTTATTATGTAAACGGATTGCCAAAAATGATCGATGCACAGCATTTGCCAATCATTTTGCCTGAAGTAGAGAAATATTTACCAACAGAAGATGGTTTGCCTCCGTTAGGAAATGCAACAATCTGGGCTTGGGATACTAAAAACAATGAAGTTGTTAATAAAGATTTGGTTGATAATTTCGAAATTTTCCCTCTTGAGTTAAATACCATGCCTGGCTGGGCGGGAAGTTCTTGGTACTGGATGCGTTATATGGATGCACATAACGAAAATGAATTTGCAAGCAAAGAAGCTTTGGCTTACTGGGAAAGTGTCGATTTATATATTGGAGGAAGCGAACACGCAACCGGACATTTATTGTACTCTCGTTTCTGGAATAAATTCTTAAAAGACAAAGGCTTTGCTCCAACTGAAGAACCATTCAAAAAACTGATTAATCAGGGAATGATTTTAGGAACTAGTGCTTTTGTTTATAGAATTGAAGGAACTAATAGTTTTGTTTCTAAAAATAAAATAGGAGAACATAAAGTACAGCCAATTCACGCTGATGTTTCAATGGTTAATTCTTCTGATGAATTAGACGTTGAAAAATTCAAAGCCTGGAGAGAAGATTACGCTGATGCAGAATTCATTTTAGACGATAACGGAAAATACATCGTTGGCCGTGAAGTCGAAAAAATGTCGAAATCAAAATACAATGTTGTAACTCCAGATGATATTTGTGCTGAATATGGTGCGGATACATTGCGTTTGTACGAAATGTTTTTAGGTCCGTTAGAGCAGGCAAAACCGTGGAATACCGCTGGAATTTCTGGAGTATTTGGTTTCCTGAAAAAACTATGGCGTTTGTATATTGATGAGAATAATGGTTTAATCGTAAACAACGACGAACCCACAAAAGACAACTTAAAATCATTGCATAAAACCATCAAAAAAGTAGCAGAAGATATCGAGAATTTCTCTTTCAACACTTCAGTTTCTCAGTTTATGATTTGTGTAAACGAATTGTCATCTCAAAATTGTCATTCAAAAGCAATCTTAGAGCCGTTAGCTATTTTGGTTTCTCCATATGCACCGCATATTGCTGAAGAATTATGGGCGCAATTGGGTCATACCACTTCAATTGCAACAGTTGATTTCCCTGTTTTTGATGCGAAACACTTAGTGGAAAGCAGTAAAGAATATCCAGTTTCGTTTAACGGAAAAATGCGTTTCACAATCGAATTGCCTTTGGATTTAACCGCAGCGCAAATCGAAGAAATCATTATGAAAGATGAAAGAACGTTACGTCAATTAGATGGAAGAACTCCGAATAAAGTGATTATTGTTCCGGGAAAAATCATCAACCTTGTAGGGTAAATAATTTAAAATCCAAATATTTAAAATTCCAAATTCCAATTTTCACGATTGGGTTTGGAATTTTTTTTGCGCCTATTTTCCGCCACGAATTCACGAATTGATTTAAAAATTCGTGAATTCGTGGCGGAAAATCACTTCAAATTGGAATTTGGAATTTCATATTTGGAATTTAATTTAAAATTAGGATGTCATTTTGGCATTTTAGAAAAATGGTTCGTAAATTGTAGATTATTTAAAAAGCATATTCTAAAAACAATTTAAAAAATATATAAACATGGGAAGTGGATATTTAATCATTGCCGGAGCAATTATGTTGTTCAGTTGGTTGATAAGTTCAAAGTTGAAGAGCAAGTTCGAATTATATTCTAAACTACAATTAAGAAACGGAATGAGTGGTGCTGAAATTGCTGAAAAAATGCTGGCTGATAACGGAATCACAGATGTTCGTGTTATTTCGACTCCGGGTCAATTAACGGATCACTATAATCCATCAGATAAAACAGTAAATTTAAGCGAGGCAGTTTACAATCATCGTAACGCTGCAGCTGCGGCTGTTGCGGCGCATGAATGCGGTCACGCGGTACAACATTCGATAGGGTATGAATGGCTGACAATGCGTTCTAAAATAGTGCCAATTGTAAGTGTTGCTTCTAATTATGTGCAATGGATTTTATTGGCAGGAATCTTAATGATCAGGACTTTTCCACAACTATTATTAATCGGAATCGTCATTTTTGCAGCAACAACATTATTTACGATCATTACTTTGCCGGTAGAATACGATGCAAGTAACAGAGCACTGGCCTGGTTAGAAAATAAACACATGCTGACACAAGAAGAGCAGGCAGGTGCAAAAGACGCTTTAAAATGGGCTGCAAGAACGTATTTGGTCGCAGCGATTGGTTCTATTGCAACGTTACTGTATTATATTTCGATTTACTCTGGGAATAGGAGGAATTAATTAATTAATTAATGTGGCAATTAGATAATTAGTCAATTAGATAATTAGTCAATTAGATAATTTATAGCAGGCCCGACAGGTTTTTAAAACCTGTCGGGTTTTTTAGTGCTTATTTTTTAATATATAAATTTCAAAGAATTGTAAAAAAGAATCCATAACATTGTTACTACGAATATAGCACTGAGATAATTTTTGCTTCCAGATTTAAAATATTTATAAAGAAGAATTATAGTGTAAATTATGCTGATTGGAATGGATAGTAGAAAAAAAATGTCACTAAAATTTGGACCATGTGGGCTTCCTGTTGATTGAACTTCTCTTATAGTGAGAAATAATATAAAGTAAATTATAAAGAATAGTACGGTTTTAATCTCAGGTCTTAAATTTGAATTTAAAGAATTTTACAAAATTATCTAATTTTCTAATTGCCGCATTATCTAATTAAAGTTGAATCTGCCTGTCAATCTGCTGATCCAGAGAAATAAAAGTTTCCGTTCTTGAAACGCCTTCAATGGCCTGAATTTTAGTATTCAATAGCTGCATTAAATGTTCGTTATCACGACATATGATTTTAATCAAAACCGACCAGTTTCCGGTGGTGTAATGACATTCTAAAACTTCGGGAATTTTTTTCAAGTCTTTTACGGCTTCAGAGTTTCTCGAAGCTTTATCCAGATAAACGCCAATAAAGGCCATGGTATTGTAGCCTAAAACTTTTGGGTTTACAGTAAACTTCGACCCTGAAATCACACCCGATTGCTCCAGTTTTTTCAACCGCTGATGAATCGCAGCTCCTGAAATGCCTATTTTGTTGGCAATTTGTAAAATAGGTTTTCGGGCATCATCCATTAAATAGCGAAGAATTTCTTTGTCGATACCGTCGATTTCAATTATAAGGGAGTTGATTTTCATGAGTTGTAATTTGAAACTAGATTTCTTGTTTTTGGTTTATAATAGAAATCAAATTTATGGATAAAACTTTTAATTGAATATGAAAATCTTTGTCAAAGTTTTAAACTTGATACAGATACCTGAGATTTGTGTAAAAAAAAATTCCAAATCTCAACAAGAAAGTTGGAATTTGGAATTTTAAAAATTGTATAGTAAAAGGACTATTTCCCTTTGTTTGCTTCATTAATGTATTTTTCTAAAGCCATTGTCATAGAAGGTGTTTCAGGTGTTGGAGCAAGAATATCGATTCTTAAACCATGATCTAAAGCTTCTTTTTGAGTTGTGCTTCCAAAAACAGCAATTCTGGTATTGTTTTGTTTAAAGTCCGGGAAGTTTTTAAATAATGATTTGATTCCGGTTGGACTAAAAAATGCTAAAACGTCATAATAAACATCAGCCAAATCAGATAAATCACTCATTACCGTTTTGTAAAAAACAGCTTGTGCCCAATCTACTTTTAAGTTGTTTAAGGTTATAGGTGCATCTGCATTCAATTGATCAGAAGCTGGTAACAAGAATTTTTCGTCCTTGTATTTTTTGATAAGAGGAGATAAGTCTGCAAAATCTTTTGCTCCAACGTAAATTTTACGCTTTCTGTACACTACATACTTCTGCAGATAAAATGCAACAGCTTCAGATTGACAAAAATACTTCAATCCTTCAGGAACTTTGTAACGCATTTCATCAGCCACTCTAAAAAAATGATCTACAGCATTTCGACTTGTTAAAATGATCGCAGTGTAATGATTAAGATCGATTTTTTGCAATCGAATCTCTTTTGCGCTAACCCCTTCCACATGAATAAATGGTCTGAAATCAATTTTTATTTTGTGTTTTTGTTGGAGCTCAAAGTAAGGAGAATTCTCCACTTTAGGTTCAGGCTGTGACACCAAAATTGTTTTCACTTTCATATTATAAACATTTTCTAAGCACTCCCTTTTGTAATCCAATAATAAAGAAAATAATAAGGGGCTATTTCAAGAGCGCAAAGATATAAAATAAAATAAAATAACTTACCGAATATTGCATTTTGATACGTTTTAATCGAAATAAAATACGAGTAGAGGCTTAGACACAGCGAAACGCCTATTATTGCTAGTGGAATAATTTTAGGAATATTGTCATAATAGAACAAAACGGCGTTGATTGGCAGAATTAAAACACCAATATACGTTCGATAGGTTACTTTTTGTAAGTTAAAAAGGTCGGCAAACTCATCAATATTGAAGGAAGTCGCTACAATTTTCTCAATTAAATACTTCGCGAGAATGAAATAAAGTAACAATGTCGCGATCTGAATGAATAAAATCCAGTCCGTTTTTAATACACCATAAGCACCGGTTTTTGGATCCTGCGAAAAAATGTGCATCGTAAGCTGAATGAAAAAAGCAAACGAAATAACCTGAACGAAAAACAAGCCAATTGTAAAGCTGCTTTTCAAGTGGTTATTATCACGATAAATTTTCGCGTATTTATCTGAGAAAATAAGCTTACTAAATTCGCTAAATCTAGTTTCGTAAGCTGATTTTGTCATCGCAACAACGGCAAAGGTCACCACAAATAAAAGTGTTGCCCAATCTTTGTTTTCTAGAATTCTGGGGTGAAGCTGTTCAATCATAACGACACAAAATTAGTAATTTTTTGTCTCAATACTTTTATTATATATTTATTATGAATCAAATGCTATAAAAAGTTTACTTTTGCGGTGAAATTACCGAGAAAAATGAATGATTGTATTGTCATAATTCCCACTTATAACGAAATCGA
This sequence comes from Flavobacterium frigidimaris, assembly GCF_002217275.1. Taxonomy (NCBI): domain Bacteria; kingdom Pseudomonadati; phylum Bacteroidota; class Flavobacteriia; order Flavobacteriales; family Flavobacteriaceae; genus Flavobacterium; species Flavobacterium frigidimaris. The sequence continues at coordinate 91,143 of NZ_MUGV01000001.1, read as the reverse complement.
AAATATTGAAAGTATAGTTAGAGCTGTTCTTTCGCAACATAAACCTTTTCATCTTCTAATTATTGATGATAATTCGCCAGATTTCACTGCAAATAAAGTGATTACGTTACAGGAGGAATATCCTGGGAGATTATTTTTAGAAAAAAGAGCTAAAAAAGCAGGTTTAGGAACCGCTTATGTTCATGGTTTCAAATGGGCTTTAGAACGTAATTATGATTTCATTTTTGAAATGGATGCTGATTTTTCCCACAACCCCAATGATCTTGAAAAATTGTATGACGCCTGCCATTTTGGAGGTGCGGCATTAGCTGTTGGATCTCGTTATGTAACAGGTGTAAATGTGGTAAACTGGCCTTTGAGCCGCGTGTTAATGTCTTATTTTGCTTCGGTGTATGTGAAATTCATTACCGGAATGAAAATTCATGATGCAACTGCAGGTTTTGTTTGTTATAAGAGAGAAGTATTAGAGAAGATAAATCTGAACAAAATTAAATTTGTTGGATATGCTTTTCAAATTGAAATGAAATATCGAACATATTGTGGTAAATTTGAAATAACAGAAGTTCCTATTATTTTTACGGATCGTACTAAAGGAGTTTCGAAAATGAGCAATGCCATTATCAAGGAAGCTATACTTGGAGTTATTTCTCTTCGATTAAAAAAATTATTCAATACATTATAAAGCCAGGGCGATGAACAGGATTTTAATCAAAAATGCTAAAATTGTAAACGAAGGATCAATTTTTGAAGGTGATGTTTTGATCGAAAACGACTTAATTGTTGAAATTTCAGACAGCATTAGCCTAAAAACATCTGATTGTAAAGTAATAGATGCCGAAGGAAGTTATTTAATACCGGGCGCAATTGATGATCAGGTTCACTTTAGAGAACCAGGATTAACACACAAAGGAGATATAGAATCAGAATCGAGAGCAGCAGTTGCAGGAGGAATTACTTCTTTCATCGAACAACCCAATACGGTTCCGAATGCCGTTACTCAGGAAATCCTTGAAGACAAATACGAAATTGCAGCCGAAAAATCATTTGCGAATTATTCGTTTATGATGGGCGCAACCAACGACAATCTGGAAGAAGTTTTAAAAACGAATCCAAAAAATGTAGCTGGGATTAAAATATTTCTTGGTTCTTCAACCGGAAATATGTTGGTTGATAAAGAAGAAACTTTAGAGAAAATCTTTTCAAGTACACCAATGTTAATAGCGGTTCATTGCGAAGATGAAACTACAATTCAAAATAATCTTGCCGCATTCAAAGAGCAATATGGTGAAGATATTCCGGTAACGGCGCATCATTTAATTCGTAGTGCTGAAGCTTGTTATATTTCATCTTCAAAAGCGGTGGCTTTGGCGAAAAAAACAGGAGCAAGACTTCATATTTTTCATCTTTCAACTGCGAAAGAAATGGAGTTGTTTACGAATAAAATTCCATTAGAAGATAAAAAAATCACAGCTGAGGTTTGTGTACATCATCTTTGGTTTACCGATGAAGATTATAAAACGAAAGGAAATTTCATTAAATGGAATCCTGCAGTAAAAACGGCCGAAGACCGTGCTGAACTTTGGAAAGCCTTAAATGATGGTCGTATTGATGTTATTGCTACAGATCACGCCCCTCATACCAAAGAAGAAAAAATGCAATCGTACTTAAAAGCACCTTCTGGAGGTCCGCTTGTACAACATGCTGTCGTGGCAATGTTTGAGGCGCATCATCAAGGGAAAATAAGTGTCGAGAAAATCGTGGAAAAAATGTGCCACAATCCGGCTAAAATTTTCAAGATCGAAAAAAGAGGTTTTATTAAAGAAGGTTATTTTGCCGATTTGGTAATTGTGAATCCGAGTTTGCCCTGGAGTGTGAAACCAGAAAATATTTTATATAAATGCGGTTGGTCACCGTTTGAAAATTTTACTTTTAAATCCAGAATCACGCATACTTTTGTGAATGGAGAAATGGTTTATAATAATTTCAAAGTAAAAGACATCCGTGCTGGAAAAAGATTATTGTTTGACAGATAAAAAAGGTAAATGAAGAATTTTGTATTTATAATATTGGTTTTGTTTCTTTCTGTAAGTTGTAAAAAAGAATTGGTCAAAGAGCCAAAAAGACTTATTGAGAAAGGAAAAATGATTGATATTATGTATGATTTGTCTCTTTTGGATGCAATGAAATACCAAAATCCATTGTCTTTGGATTCTATTAATTCTGATCCAAAGAAATTTATTCTTAGAAAATATAAAGTAGATAGTCTTCAGTTTGCACAAAGCAATATTTATTATGCCGCAGATTATGATACATACAAAGATATGTATGATGAAATTGGTAAACGATTAGCAGTGAAACAAAGAGCTGTTGATTCGATTGTTAAAATTGAACAGAAAAAAGCAGAAAAAAAGAATAAGCTTAAGTTGAAACTAAAAGATTCGATAAAAGAACCTGTGAGAAAGCCGGTAATTAATGGCGCAGTAAAAGAGGAAGCTATGTAAATTTAGGTTCTATAATTTCGAAACGTCTTTTATATAGTGATGAACATCCAGAAAAACCGTTCCCAGAACGGTTTTTATTTTTTCATTAGAATAAAGATTTTTTGAATAAGAAGCTTTGGCAGTTGCTTTTGTCATACGTCTTTTTTGAAAAAACAAGGTCGAAAATATTCCATCGGCAATCCAAAGAAAATTCATTACTATAGGACTTGCGTGCAAGTGTGGTTTTTTAACCTTGAGTGCTTCAGCAATCGTATTTAAAATATCACGGAAAATAATATTGTCTGCAATCAAAGTAAACCGTTCGTTTTTAATGTTGCTTTTCATCAATTCATACGATATTCTCACGACATCATCTACAGTGATAAAACCGGTGCTTCCAAGCATGTAGAATGAAAGTCCGTTAGCGACTCTTGTATAAAGTTCAGCACTTCCTTCTGGGAAGATTTTTGCACTTCGAATTGGTCCTAAAATAACGCCCGGATTTACTATAATTACATTTAAACCTTCCTGAACAGCACGCCAAACTTCCATTTCGGCACCATATTTAGAAATGGCGTAATCGCTGTGTGGTTTTTCCGGATTCCAGTCGGTTTCTTCTGTGATATATTTTTCGTGTGGTGCCGGATCTCCCAAAGCAGCTATCGAACTTACAAAACAGAATTTTTTTATTCCTTTGGCTAAAGAAAAATTAACCATATTGGCTGTTCCTTCTATATTTGTCTTTCGTAGTCCATCTTCATTTTTGGGGTCAAATGAAATCAAAGCTGCGCAGTGGTAAACGTATTCGATATCAATAAAGGCAATTTCGAGTGAAGGAACGTCTAAAATATCGGCTTCAAGCCAATTAATTTTTTCAAATAAATCCGTTTTTCCATAAAGTTCAAAAACAGATTTTGCTTTCTGAATGTTATTGGGGTTTCTGTAAATTGCCCGAACGTTTTCTCCATTTTCGATTAAATGAAGTAATAAATGCGCGCCAACTAAACCTGTTCCTCCAGTTACTAGTACCATTTTGTAAATATATCGATTTTGGTTTAAAGGTGCAAAGGTGCAGAGCTACAAAGTTGCAAAGCTTTTGGGCTTTGAACTCTAATAAAAAATACTGCCGGAATAATGTTTTTAAATATTCTGACAGCATTTTAAATATACTAAAATTGTTTTAGAAAACCGTATAAGATAATAATAAATCTACACTGCTGTAATGAGTAGAAAAGGGCATGTAGTTGTTAAGTAAGTTTTTGCTAGCATTGTATCTGATTTCGGTGCTAATTTTGTTTTTAAAATTGTAACCAAGACCGCAAGCAAAGTTTCCTTGTGCTTTTCCGTCTAAATTTACAAATTTAGATTCATAAGTAAATTTTCCGCCTAAGGTAACAACATAAGCAGCATTTATAAATATTTTTGAATTTTGATTTAAAAAGAAATAATGACGCACGCCTACCGGAAGGCTAAAACCTGAATATTTTACGGTAGATGGATGTTCAACATGTTGACTGTTAGTTACGCTGTATAATACGCCGTAATCTTTACTGTCTTCGTATTTTTGATAAAATAATCCCAGGAATGCGCTCCATTTATTTTTGTTGAATGGGAAAATATATTCTCCTTCAAGGCCAAATGTTGGCTGAGTTTTGTTCTCATATTTCGCATTTTGATATCCAGAACTTTCTGCTCCGTCTACTGTTAGAGATGTAAAACTTGCGCCAGCAGATACTTTTAAATAAATGATGCCTTTGTTTTTAGTGCTTATAGTTTTTTCAATCGTGGCAGCATCAGCGTCGTTGTACTTTAAAAAATATTTAACTAATGGTTCTGTTTTGTATGTCAGCCTTTTGATTTCATTTTCACTGGTATTTTCGTTCTGTACGTTATTGAATAACTGTTGCTTGAAATAATTATTTTCTTCTGTTGTTCTGGCTCCAGTTTGATCGTTTATTGAAAGATATTCTTTAAAAACAAGCTGTTCTGTAGGAACATTGGCTGTTTCATAAAAGAATCTTAGCATATCTTTATTAAGATAATAGTACAATGTTGCTTTTCCTTCTACTAATTTTTTTAAAAAGATCGTTTCTTCTTTCCAGACAGGGTTTTTTGTTGTTGTAATATTTTCTAATCGATTATCTGACATGTCAATTTTTACAGTTGCTCTTTTGAACGACGCGCCGTTTTCGACGCTAAATTCTTTTACTGTCGTAATGGTTTCTGTTTTAATATCATTATCATCAATAGAAATTTTATACTGGAAGTCGACAGGGTTGTTGTACCAGTCAATGTTTTTTATAAAACATTGTGTTTTAATTCCGTTATTTGAAATAAAATAACCTTTCTCGAAAGAAATTTGAGCATTAATTGACGAGAAATAAAGGAATAATGTAAGGAGTAAAAGTTTTTTCATATTAGTGATTTGGTTGACGAAAATATATAAAATCGATTATGTTTTTTTACGTGTTTCCACATTTTTATTTTTTTTGAGATTGAAAGTTGCTTTTACCATTGCTATTGTTTTTTGCCATTGCCATTGCCATTGATTATATTTGCACAAATTATTTTAAAAAATGAAGAATCTAGTTGAAGAATTAAAGTGGCGCGGGTTATATCATGATAGCATGCCAGGAACGGAAGAACAATTGCTAAAGGAAGTAACTACGGCATATATTGGTTTTGATCCAACGGCAGATTCGCTACATATTGGTAGTATGGTTCAGATCATTTTATTGGTTCATTTAAATAGAACCGGCCATAAAGCAATTGCTTTGGTTGGTGGTGCAACAGGAATGATTGGCGACCCGTCTGGAAAATCTGACGAAAGAAATTTACTGAACGAAGAAACTTTGGCTAAAAACGTAGCCGGAATCAAAAGTGTTTTGTCTCGTTTCTTAGATTTTAATTCAACAGCATCGAATGCTCCAATTATGGTAAATAACTATGACTGGATGAAAGAATTCTCTTTTATTGATTTTGCCCGTGAAGTTGGAAAACGTATCACGGTAAATTATATGATGGCGAAGGATTCTGTTAAAAAGAGATTGAGTGGAGAAGGAGAAGGAATGTCTTTCACGGAATTCACTTACCAATTGATTCAGGGTTATGATTTTTACCATTTATATAAAAATAACGGCTGCCTTTTGCAAATGGGAGGTTCTGATCAATGGGGTAATATTACCACAGGAACGGAATTAGTACGCAGAATGGGTGGGGAAAGTGCAAAAGCATTTGCTTTAACAACACCATTAATTACAAAAGCTGACGGATCTAAATTCGGGAAATCTGAAGGAGGAAATGTTTGGTTGGATGCTGATAAAACTTCAGTGTATAAATTCTACCAGTTTTGGGTAAATGCAACAGATGTTGATGCTGAAAAATATATCAAAATCTTTACTTTTTTAGATAAAGATACAATTGACACTTTAATTGAAGAGCATAAAAACGCTCCGCATTTAAGAGTTTTGCAAAAGAAATTGGCTGAAGAAATCACAATTTTTGTTCACAGTAAAGAAGAATTAGAAAAAGCGATTCAGGCTTCGAATATTTTGTTTGGAAACTCAACTGCAGACGATTTGAAACAATTGGATGAAGTGACTTTTTTGGAAGTTTTTGACGGAGTGCCTCAAGCAGAAATTGCAAAAGCTGATTTGGAAAATGGATTGGATATTGTTTCTGTTTTAAACGAAAAGACAGGTTTTTTTAAATCGAACGGAGAAGCTAGACGAGCTTTAACAGCGAATTCAATTTCGGTAAACAGAGAAAAAATCAAAGAAGATTTTGTTTTAACTTCAAATGATTTAATTAATAAACAATTTGTGTTATTACAAAGTGGAAAGAAAAATTATTTTGTGATTAGAGTGGTTTAATCGGTTAACTGTTTAATCGTGTAATTGTTTAATCGGTTCGTAAAAGCGATTTAACGATTTACCAAATCAACGGTTAAACTATAAAACCATTAGGTTGCAACCACGAATATCAGAATTATCAAAACGTCCCAATACCTCGAAAGAGTTGTTGGGATATTTTTTGCCCAAATCCTGCGTGGCGATAAAAGAGCATGAATTGATGTTGGCTAAATCAATAACGTTGATTCCACCTGTTTTTCCATCATTCACGTAAGTGAGTGCATCTTCAGGATCGCGAACCAAAATGTGCATCCAGGACGGACATTCAAAAATACCTTCACCTAAAGAATAGGCTTGCGCCAAAAGTTCGGTCATGCCATATTCAGAATGAATAGCATTTACACCAAAACCTTTACAAAGTTGTTCGTGCAATTCTTCGCGAATCATTTCTTTGCGTTTTCCTTTCATGCCGCCAGTCTCCATAATAATGGTGTTTTGAAGATTGAATTGCTGTTTTTCAATCAAATCCAACAAAGCGTAAGTAACACCAATTAAAATCACATTTTGCCCGGATTCATCTAATTCGGTCAGTTTTTTAATTAAGTCGTCATGATTGTGTAAATAAAACCCGCTTTCAGGCTGATTGGATAGCTTTATAAGGTCTTCGACCATGTAAATAAGTGAAGATCCATCGCGTTCGAGATACGATGGCAAAAGAGCTAAAACAACGTAATCTTCGATGTTGCCATAAAATTGAGAAAATCCGTTGCGGTAACTTTCTTCATAAAGAGAAGCATCGGTAACTAAATGTCTGCTGGTAATCATTCCGGTTGTACCGCTGCTGGTAAAAGTAACCTGAGGAGAATCGGAATTAGAAACAACCTCATGACTTTTGAAAAATTGTATGGGTAAAAAAGGAATTTGTTTCAAAGATTTTACCTGTTGTGGATTTACTTTTAGAAAATCACAAAAATCACGATATACCTTATTGTTCTCGTGTTGAAAACGAAACACTTTTAGTGCTATTTTTTCAAATTGTTTCTGACTCGAAATGGTAAAAATATCGTTGGCTGTGATCAAAACTTTTTTTTTACAAAGATATTGTTTTTTAGTTTTCAGTCTCGGTTTTCAGTCTCAGTTTTATACGCAATGTGCTTAACTGAATACTGTGACTGTAAACTAAAAAAAGCTCCAAATTGGAGCTTTCTTAATTATGTTTTACCGAATAATGAGCTTTCGGGTTGCGGATGCATTTTCTTCGTAAATTTTGATGATATAGACACCAGGAACCAAATCAGATACGTTTAATTCTTTTGAAGACAAATGGGTTTGGATTACTTTTTTACCCAAAACATCAAAAACGATTATCTCTTTCTCTAAGTCATTTTTAGAGGAGATATAAACCTTTCCGTTTGTCACTGGATTAGGGTACAAGCTTAGTCCCTCAATAGTTGTAGGCTCTTGAGGTTTTGGTAATTGCTTACTGTCTTGTGCCGAGACACTTACAGTAAAGAAAAAAGCCAATAAGAATGTAATATAAAAGTAGTTTTTTGCCATCGCGTTATTTTGGTTACAGTAAATATACAAAAAAAATTACAAAAACTACACCAAAAAAAAACATCCTAAATATTTAGGATGTTTTTAACAATTATATTTTTTTAATACTATTTAGTCAAGTCAACACCGTCAACTGTTGCCCATGCACCACCCGTTAAAGAAGCTCCTGTTGCAGTAGCGCTTTGAACGAAAGTTCCAGTAGGGAAAGCAACAACAATAGCTGATGTAGCTCCGATTGGCAATACGTTTGTTGTGTTAGTGATTTTTACATTTAAAAGTTTAATTTTAGATGTTTTCACTTGGTGATCGTTTGTTGCAGCATCTAAGATACTAACTGCAGATCCTGTGTATACAGTTCCAGCTGCATTTGTGAAGTTACCGTAACCATCAATGATGATGTTGCTGTATTCTCCGTTACCTTCTCTTTTGAATTGGAAAGCATCAACTTGATTGTCTCCAACTTCAGGAACGTTTCCAGCTGCTCTTCTTAAAGTAATGTTAGAAACTTTTGGTCCAAAAGCATTGTCATTTAAAGACGCTTCGATTTCCATTCCGTAGTTACCTTTTCCAGTTTGGTAAGCATACCAGTTTGTATTTGTTTGACCTTGCCATCCATCTTGCCAGTCAAATGAATCATCATAGTTTCCGTAAGAGATAGAATTTGTTAAACTTACAGTTCCTCCGAAGAATTCGTATCCGTCATCAGCACCTTTGTAAGATACTAAGTGATCTAATACTGTTCCTGAACCTACTGAATAGAAAGTAAAACCATTGTTTTCTTTATCTCCATCAGCTAATTTAGATCCAGCATATTCTACTCTTGTGTATACTAATGAACCGCTATTGTCATTTGCAACAGCTCCACCGTAAGCAATTTTGTTACCATCTTCAGATGTACCAGAAGTTCCTCCACCAGCTACTTTTACAGGAGCGTCACCATAAACAATGATACCTCCCCAAGAACCTGGAAGTTTTGATTTTTCTGTGAAAACAACTGGTTTGTCAGCAGTTCCGTTAGTGATTAATTTTCCACCTTTTAAAACAACTAATGCGTTGTCTCCGGTAGCTTTATCAATAGTAATTGTTGATCCTGCATCAAAAGTTACAGTTACACCAGCATTAATTTTTACAATTCCTTTTAAAGTATAGTTACCGTAAGCATAAGTTTTGTTTGCAGTAATTGTACCAGAGATTTCACCTGTTGCAGGAGTAGGAGTAGTAGGTGTTGGATTGTCGCTACTAGAGCAAGAATTTAAGAATAAACCTGTAGCAAGAGCTAAAGCAAAAAGTTTAGTTTTCATAATTTGTGTGTTGTATTATTCGTTTTTTATTTTTGTCAAAATTAGAACGGAAATCCTTTTTAGGTGTTATCTCAGTATTACATTACAGTTATCAAAAACCAACTAAAATGTCAAGGGAATGTTAAGAGATTTTTGATGATAGTTTATAAACAAAAAAAAAGCCCCAGATATCTGGAGCTTTCGTTTTATATAGTGTGAGGGTACTAAAAAGTGTATCCTAGTTTAACAGAAAAACCAACTCCTTTTTTATAGCTTTGAGCTAATAAAGATTCTTCTGCAACTTTGATAGTTCCTTCGTTTCCGAATTCTAATCTTCTTGCAGGATTTAGTAAGTTGTCAGCAGTAAACTTCACATCAAAGTGCTCTGAAATTTTGCTTGCCCAAACAAGATCCAATTGTGATACAGGTAATTCATAAGTATGATCCTGACCGTTTGTTCCTACTGCATAAATTCTTTTTCCGAATACACCGTAAACAAGAGACATCGTATTTGTCCAGTCTTTTCCTAAATTGAATTCATATTTCAAATCTGAATTTACTAACCAGTTTGATGCGCCTTGTAAATCTCTTGAACCTTTGTGTGTTTCTATTGATGGATTAATAGTAACTACTCCATCCTCATCTGCTGAAGCATATGTTGGGCTTACGTTCACTTTAGTAGCCATTAATGTACCGTTTAATCCAAATGAGAATGCTGAAAGATCTTCGCTAATTCTGTTTAGTCCAAAAAGGAACTCAGCTTCAAGTCCAAATAAAGTTGCATTGTCAGAATTTAAGAATGTTGTAACAGTTCCTGTTGTAGCATTCGAAACAAAAGTTCTTTCAATTGGGTTATCCAAATATTTTGCAAATGCACCTACAGCAAACATTTCTTTTGCAGAAGGGAATAATTCGTACTTTAAATCTGCATTATAATTATCACTATTTTTTAATAATGAATTTCCTTGTACTGAAGTTCCATCAGCATTTTGGTAAGAGATCGGGAAAGATTCCATTATTACCGGTTTTGTGTATGTTTTACTTGCAGCAAAACGCAGGTTTGATTTTTCATTCATCAAATATTTTACGTTCAATGAAGGTAAAACATATAAGTTATCGTATGTACTTACTCTAAACGGAGAGTCAAAACTTCCTAATCCTCTGTACTTTGTTTCCTTGGTTGTGCTTTCAACCCTTACACCAGCGTTAAGTTCGTATTTTTCTCCAAATTTTAAAAGTAAATTAGTGTAACCTGCATTGGCAGTTTCTGTAAGTTTTACTTTCCAGGTTGAATTAGAGTTTTCTTCAAAAGAAGTTCCGTTATTAGCCTGAAGATCGCTTATGATGTGATCATTTATATTGTTTATGCTAGAGGTAAACAAACCACCACGGCTAGAAACAAATCGGTAAGAAGATTCCATTCCTGAAGTATTACCGTTGTAACCAACTGTTAATTTGTTTTGTTTTCCATCTTTTCCAAACTTAAGGTTGTACTCCGCCATTGCTGATAGAAATGAGTTTCCGTCTACAGTTAAATATTGGCGTAAAAAGTTATTCCCTCCGTATGAAGTGTTAATCTCATCTTCGCCTGTTTTTTGTCCTGTAAAGAACTTTCTGTCAGGTTGCTCGAACTTTGTATCAGCGTAAGAAACACCAGCTTTTATTGTTTGATTTTTATCTTCTGTCAAATTATATTCACCTAATAATTGAAAGTTCAAATAATCACTTTTGTCTAATTGATTCGTACGGATTAATGTGTTTTGAATAGCTGTTCCACCGGCTTGACCAAATTGATCTCTTATCGAGTTCAAAGTAGTTTTAATATATAACGTATTAAAAGCTAATTTAAATCTGTTTGCATTGTAGTTTAATCCAACTAATGCAGACGTAGTAGTTTTAAAGCGGTAATCTGTAGTTACAAAATTATTAACGTATTTTGAACCTGTAGTCTGAATATCTAAAGTTCTGTCAACACCTTCTCTAATTGCATAGTTATTATCATAATTAATAGATAATAAATAAGAGAAAGAACGTTCGTTGCTTAAATCAAATTTTTCTGAGTGAAGTAAATTTAAGCTGGAATTTAAAGGACTTTTGTTTTTGCTTGCGTTAAAACCTTTATCGCCACTCACAGAGCTTAAAGCCTGATCGTTTGTGAAAGCTGTTTTTGAAGCATTTGGACCTAAGAAACTTGGTAGTTCTCTGTCTTTTCCGTTAAATCCGAAGAAACCGGCAGCAGTATCAGCATCGCTTGAAAGTAAGAAATCTTTAAAGCTGTTTCCTGTTGTGTATCCAAAACCAAGGTTTAATTTAGTTACACTTTTGCTTGCTTTTGATGTTTGAATATTAAATGTTCCACCAGCAAAATCACCATAAATATTTGGGTTAAATGTTTTATAAACATCAATTACTCCCACAATGTTTGTTGGGAATAAATCCAAAGGAACGATTTTAGAAAATGGATTGTTTGAAGGTGCAGCAAGTTCGTTAATCAATAAGTTGTTGTAACGATCTTCAAGACCACGAACAAATAAACCTCTTGATCCAACTTTGCTAATTCCGGTTATTTTTGTCAAACCTTCCTCAACATCACTAACCCCTTTTCTAGACATTTCCTGTGCACCAATACTTTGTTTGATAACTACAGCATTTTTTTGGTCTAATAATAAAGCGGTTTCTTTTTCTCTGTTGGTACTAGCAGATTTTACTACAACATCATTAAGGGTGTAACCTCCTGAAGAAAGAACCTGATTTACAGTAACAGTTTCGTTTGATTTAACTGTTACAGGTTTTTCTACAGATTCATATCCTACGAAGCTAAAAATAATAGTATAAGTTCCAGGATTTACATTTATGGAATATTTTCCGTCAATGTCAGTGTTAGCGCTAATGTTAGTTCCTTTTATAAGGACATTTGCAAAAGGTAAAACTTCATTATTCATTTCTTTGTCAGTTAGTACGCCAGAAATTGTACCTTTGTTTTGAGCGATCGAAATCGTGCAGATAAATAATGTAATAATTAGAAATTTTAAATTGAATTTCATTTCAGTGTTGTGTTTAATTTATTTTTGTGCAAAGAAATGACCGCACTGTAAAGTTCATGTTAGCTACTTGTTATGTTTTTGTTCCGTGTAGATTATCAAATTGTTACCAGATTAAATTACCGTTAACACGAATTTTTAACCGTTGATTTATTGTTATATTTACCATCGCAATTAAAAATCATCGGATTTAGAAGAATAGAATTTGATGAAAAAACTCAATTTTTGCTATTTTATGAAAAAAACACAAACCAAGATCTTATTAGTTGACGATGAACCGGATATCCTGGAAATTGTAGGCTATAACCTTGCTCAGGAAGGCTACCAAATTGTAACAGCTTCAAATGGAAAAGATGCCATTGCAAAAGCTCAAAAAGAATTGCCGGACTTAATTATTATGGATGTAATGATGGCTGAAATGGACGGAATGGAAGCCTGTGAACACATCAGAAAAATCCCTGAATTAAATAATGTTATCATAACGTTTTTAACGGCAAGAAGTGAAGACTATTCGCAAGTTGCTGGTTTTGACGCTGGTGCTGATGATTATATTACAAAACCAATAAAACCAAAATTATTGGTCAGCAAAGTAAAGGCTTTGTTAAGAAGGTTAAAAGAACAAGAAGTCGTTAGCGATACCTTAAATGTTGGAGGTATTGAAATTAACCGTGAAGAATATAAGATTATAAAAGGGAATGTAGAAATTGCATTACCGAGAAAAGAATTCGAATTGTTCTATTTATTAGCTTCAAAACCTGGAAAAGTTTTTAAAAGAGATGAAATTCTTGATAAAGTTTGGGGAAATGAGGTAGTTGTAGGTGGAAGAACTATCGACGTTCACATCAGAAAACTACGTGAAAAGATTGGAGAAGAGCTTTTTAAAACAATAAAAGGAGTAGGATACAAATTTGAAGTTTAGTTTTTTTAAAGTTACTAAGCTTCTAAGATACTAAGTCGCTAAGGTTTTAGTGCAACACTGGAATTTTAGTTAAGATTTAAACGGATTCAGATTGTTTTAAAAACATTCAATAAATTTAAACCATATAAGAAATTGAANNTTCAATTTCTTATATGGTTTTTGAGTTAAGCTTATTTTTTCTTAATCTCTTAATGGTTAAATAATATCAATGAAAATTAATTTTAAAAAAACATACAAATTTGCTGTCAAATCGGCATTGTACATAAGCCTTTTTGCTACTGGATTTGTGCTGATGCTGATGTCTTTGTTTTATAAAGGCCAATTGAATCATCAAATCGCTTTTGGAATAATTTTTCTTATATCCATTTATATTTTCTCGTTCTTGGTTTTACAATATCGCGTAGAACGTTTCATTTATAGAAGGGTTAAGAAAATTTACGATGAGGTTTCCTTATTAGAATCAACTACGTTGATTAATCAGCCGATTACTACAGACATGGAAACGCTTTCACGAGAAGTGAAAAAGTTTGCCACCGATAAAAAACTGGAAATTGAAATGCTCGAAATTCGTGAGCAATATCGAAGAGAGTTTTTAGGAAATGTTTCGCACGAACTAAAAACACCTCTGTTTACTGTTCAGGGTTATGTTTCTACTTTATTAGATGGTGCGATGGATGATAAAAATATCCGAAAAAAATATTTAAAACGTGCCGAGAAGGGAGTAGAGCGTCTTATCTATATAGTTGAAGATTTAGATATGATTACCAAATTGGAATCTGGTGATCTGGATTTGAATATGACTGATTTTGACATTGTAGAATTGATTCAGAATGTTTTCGATTTATTAGAAATGAAGGCGGACAAAAAGAAGATCAAATTGGCTTTTGAAAGTCGAAATGTGAAATCAGTTATTGTTCGGGGAGATAAGGACAGAATTCAACAAGTTCTGGAGAACCTGATTGTGAACTCTATTAAATATGGAAAAGACGGTGGTTTGACAGAAGTTGGTGTCGTAAATTTAACCAAGAAAAAAGTCTTAATTCGTATTAGCGATAATGGAGAAGGTGTCGAAAAACAAAATATTCCAAGACTTTTTGAACGTTTTTACAGAGTTGATAAAAGCGGAACACGATCTGAAGGTGGTTCTGGTTTAGGTTTGGCAATCGTAAAACATATTATTGAGGCGCATAAAGAAAAAGTGTATGTAGAAAGTGAGTTCGGAATTGGTTCTGAATTTTCTTTTACACTTGAAAAAGCAAATAAAGTAATAAAACCTGAGGTTAAGTAATTGTAAGTTCAGCTAAGATAAAGTACCGTAAAATAAGGCCTGCAGAATGCAATAATGATTACCTAACTATTTCGAAACAAATATTCTTATAATAGTAACGTCTTGTTAATGATTTCTTAACATAGGTAGTTACATCTTTGCACCTGAAACGGAGTGTCAAAGAAAAGAGAAATAATGAAAGTAAAACTTTTAGCAATGTTGTTGCTATTTGCGTGTGTTTCAAACGCACAGGAACTAAGTAAAGAAGATGTAAAAAAAGAAGTAGTTCGCCTTCTGGATTCCATCAATAAAGCAAAACTACCAGATACCAAATCGGGCGTTAGTAACGACGAACATTGGTATGACAGAATCTCTTTAAGAGGTTATGCTCAAATTAGATACAATGGTTTGTTATCTACAAATGATAAAGTTTCCTGTGAACAATGTGATAAATCGTGGGGTACAACTTCTACAGCTCCGGATGCAAAAGCAAACAACGGACTTTTTATCAGACGTGCACGTTTAGTATTTTCAGGTCAGGTTCATCCAAATGTTTTCTTCTATTTTCAACCTGATTTTGCCAGCTCACCAAGTACCGGTATTCAAAACTTCGTTCAGATTCGTGATTTATATTTTGATCTTTCTTTTGATAAGAAAAAAGAATATCGTGTTCGTGTAGGACAAAGTAAGATTCCGTATGGTTTTGAAAACATGCAGTCAAGTTCGCAACGTCTGGCTTTAGATCGTAATGATGCTATGAACAGTGCTATATTAAATGAGCGTGATTTGGGAATTTTCTTTTACTGGGCTCCGGCCGAAATAAGAGAGCGTTTTGCAATGTTAGTAAAAGATGGTTATAAAGGTTCTGGCGATTTTGGAGTTTTTGCCTTTGGAGTTTACAACGGACAAATTGCAAACAAACTGGATGGAAACAGAGATTTGAACGTAGTGGCCAGAGTAACCTATCCTTTTGTAATAGGAAGTCAAATTATCGAACCTGGAATTCAGGCTTACACAGGAAAATGGGCTTTTACAGGAGAGATTTCTTCGGGAGTAATAGTAAATGACCCTCAATATGTGAAAGACCAACGAATTGGAGCAACTTTTGTTTTGTATCCAAAACCTTTCGGAATTCAGACTGAATATAATATTGGGAAAGGACCACGCTACAATACACTAACCAATACCGTTGATGAAACAGATTTGAATGGAGGTTATGTTTTACTAAACTATAAATGGGATCTGAAAAAACAACATATTTATCCGTTTGCCAAATTTCAATATTATGATGGAGGGAAAAAATATGAAAAAGATGCCAGAAGTTATGTCGTAAGAGATTACGAACTTGGTATTGAATGGCAGCCTTTTAAAGCCTTCGAATTCACTGCCGAATACGTTATTGCAGACAGAACTTTTGAAGACAGTGCACTTCCGATAAACCGTCAGCAAGGAAATTTATTGCGATTACAAGCGCAGTTTAATTTCTAAACTATTCTTCAAAAACAGAAAATAACTTGTCCCAATCGATATCATTTTTAAACTGAGACAAACCTTTAAACGACTTTACTTTTGAAAGATCTTCAATGGTAAAGTCGTCTTGCATTGCGTACGGTACCAAATTCTCATCCTGAAGTTTTATCGCCAGATATTCCTGCTCATATTGCCCCGGAGTTGGTATAAAAAAGGCTTTTTTACCCAATTTTGCTAAATCCATTACCGTTGTATAACCAGAACGGCATAGAACAAATTCACTCTCATTAAAAGTTTGTTCCAACTGTTTCGAGTTCATAAAATTGTAATAGGTAACATTTCCGGCTTGCCATTTGTTTTGTGTTTTTTCTACAATTCCCTGTACAAAAACTACTTTGCCATTAAAGTTTACAATTTCTTTTTGCAATTTTTCATCCAGATACGTACGTTGAGGTTCTGGCCCGGATAAAATAATCATCAAATCATAAACTTTGGGTGTTTCCTTCTGGCGCATTCTGCTTAACGGACCAATATATTTTAAATTTAGTTCGCTGGTTTTCAAATGCCCTAAATCACCCGTTAAATTGGTTGCTTCATTTGTATCGGGAACCCAGCATTCGGTATATTTTTTAATAATATGCTGATGACACTTGCTGGTAAACCAAGTAGTATTTCCCGTCATGACATTCAATTGATGTGTCATAAAAACAGAGGGAATTTTTCGGCTAAAAACGCCTAATCTATTGTCTGAAATGATGCCGTCAATACCGTGTTTCTTGATCCAGGAATTCACTATTTTTTTTTCGTCCAAAATAGCCGTAATCATTTTTGGAAGGTTCTTAATCAGTTTCCATTTAAAATTTTTGCCATTTTTAGCATATTCAATATGATAAGATGGTAATTCTAAAGTTTGTATGTAAGGAAATTCTTTTCGAAGTAAAGCAAGCGCAACTCCATCAGAAGCAATAATCGGAATAAAATTGTTCTCTTGAAGCGCTTTAATAATTGGGATACATCTTGTGGCGTGGCCTAATCCCCAGTTTAATGGAGCAACTAAAATTGTTTTGTTCGCAGAATAGTCAATGCTCATAGTTTAACGCTTTTTAAAAACGAAGATAAAGAAATATGTTTTTTAAGCTATTTCGGACATATTACTAAATTATTAACTCAATATTTTATTTAAGGTTCTAAGGTACTAAGGGGCTGAGGTTCTAAGTTTTTTTTGCTTAACAAACAAAAAAGCCGAACATAAGTTCGGCTTCAAAAGTTTTTTATCTTATAATCTCAATCCCAAAGCTTCGGGATAAAACCTTAGAACCTTAGAACCTCAGCACCTTAGTACCTCAGAACCTTCTCTAATCCTGAATATACGTTTTATTTCCATTCTTATTAATGTAGTATTTTCCGCCACGAGGACCAGTATAAACTTTTTTACCGTTATATTCTCCTGTAACTTTATCCGGAACTGAGGGTGCTTTTTCGTTAGTTTCTTTTAAAGTTTTTGCGGAAGTTTTTTTAGTTGAAGCGGCATCTTTTTTAGCTGTTTTTGATGCTGCATCAGCGCTTGCTGCAGATTTTTTGGCTTTATCAGCATTGCTTGTAGCTTTTACAGCTTCTTTGTCTGCTGATTTTTTAGTTGTGCTTGCAGATTCTTTTTTAGCTTTTGCTGATGCTTTAGTAGCGTCATCTGCAGATTTTTTAGCTTTTGCTGATGCTTTAGTAGCGTCATCTGCAGATTTTTTAGTTGCGGTTGTTGATTCTTTTTTAGCTTTTGCCGATGCTTTAGTAGCGTCATCTGCCGACTTTTTAGCTTTTGCTGACTCTTTTTTTGCATCTGCTGCTGCTTTATCTGCATCAGCTTTTTTCTTTTTAGCCGTTGCTTCACTCTTGGCTTTTGTTGTTGTTGCAGTTTCCTGACCGTAAAAATTACCAGACAAAACAACTAGAAAACAAAGTAGAAATAATTTTTTCATGAGGTTAAGAGTTTAAAATTCAATTAAAATTAATCAATTTATTAGTAGCTTTTTCGTAAAGTGCTAAAAATAAGCACGAAGCTGAATATTTCCTGTATGAACCGTTGCGCCAGTCTCGCTTTTACGCCCCTGATAATTTAAATTAACATCTAAAAACTGTGTGATATTTTTCTGCAAAAGCAATTTCCATACTAAGTTTTGTCCGGCCTGAAGCCCTTCTAACATCTGAAAACCTACAGAAGAAAATTCATTTCCGTTAAATTTATTTTCATAGAAAGAAAATTCGCCATTTAGTGTGACTTTCTTTTCGCCCGCATAAGAAAAGGAGGTTCCAAGTCGGTTTTGGTGTAAAGTTTCTAAATTTCCAATTTGATTTTCTTTGTTCTGAAATTCATAAAAGAAATCTAAACTGGTGTTTTTTGAAAACAAATAACTGATTTTTGGTGCAATTTGATATCCTTTTAAGTTATAGTTTTTTTCAATAAAGTCTTCCGAAACCAAATCGGTTTTAATGGTTTTGGTAAAGAAATTAAACAACCAGCTTTTTTGATACAAATGCGCGTACTGCAATTGATGTGAATTGTTTTTTACCGTTTGCGAACCTACCGAAAGTAAATTCTTCCCTTTATTTAAAAGATAAGTATACGTAACCGAATGCTTTTGTTTTCCCCGATTGTAAAATAAACTGTTTCTGAAACTCGAGTTTAATCCCAGAATATTTTCTTCAGAAGATGCAAACGGATTGAGTTCTAAACGTTCGCCTTCACTTTTTACTTTTCGATCCATTATAAAGGACGTCTGATTGTAAAAATAGGAAGCAAATTTTTTAAAGCCTTTCCCATTTTGCCATTGCAACGGATTAAGGGCCACAGATTGTGAAAACTTATTTTGATTGGTTTTTATATATACCTGATTCGGCAAAAAGATCCTGATAAATCTGGCCTGATCTGAATATTGGGCAATTTCAAATTCTTCTAATTCCTGAATTCCGTTACCGTTATAATCATTCCAGGTATAAACTCCCTGACCAGTTGGCACTTCAATATAAGTAAATTCCTGTTGCGCAATCGTTCCTGAACTGGTCTCGTATGTGGTTCCGAGTTGCATTAATTGATTAAAAAACCGATCAGTGTATAGAATTCTGGAGTTTAAAGAAGGTTCGTTTTTTTTGGAAACAGCTGTAAAATCGAGTGTTCTGTAACTTGCATAAACCGCTAAATCTGTTGTTTTATTCTGAATTAATTTTGATCGTAAAAAATACGTTTGAGAGTTGTTTACATGCTGCAATAATCCGTTTTGTAAACTGTCGTTTCGTCGTTGTAAAAAGCCTAACTCAGCAAAAACTTTCGTGCTGTCACCGCGACCAATAAAAGCACCATATTCTGAAAATCTTTGGCTCAGGGCCGAAAACTGATTGGTAACTTTATCTTTTTCCTGATTGTCCTCAACTTGAAAACTGGCTCCAATCCAGTTTTTCCCAAAATGATATTTGGTTCTGGCTTGATTTCTAACGAATTTCGAGTTTGAAGTTGTAGCATCAGAATTCAAAAAACTACCCTGATTTTCAATAGTCCATTGCTTCAATTTGAAAAATGCAGTTGTAGTATGTCGCGATCCGGAATAACTTTCAGTATAATCTAACTTTTCAAATTGATAGGTAAATAAACCAATGTTAGCTGTTTTCTTTTTAGCAAATAAATTAAAATTCAAACCTGTAACTAAGAGACTTTGATTTCCAAAAAGTGTGGTGTTTAAGTTCCAGTCACGGTTAAATTCAATATTGTACAAACGCTCAACAGATCTAAAATCTTCTTGTACATATTGATAGTTGGCAAATCCATCCAAAGTCCAGTTTCTGGTAAAAAGACGTTTTTTGATGTTGGTTTTAAAAGCAAGTCCATTATTGTTGGCATCATCAATGCCCGAAAATAAATTTTTATCGTTGCTGCTCATCGCAATTTCAAAATCTGCAAGCGTTTTTTCGTCCGGATTGTATTTTCCTAAAAAAGTAGCAACCTGAATTTTTATTGGTGCAATCAATTGAACAATAGGTTCGTAATTTCCTTGTGGAATTCCGTTTACTGGAGCAATATATTCAAAAATCCGTTCGACTGTATTACTGTTTTGAACGATGTAATTTCCGAGATTATTCCCAACAAGACTAAATTTTACGTTGTATAATACTTCATTAGGATCACTTGAATATTCATAAACTTCAACCGAATTGAGAAGTGTTTTCCTGTAAAGAATTTTGTTATCGGCATATTTGTCAACGTAGGCAGATGGAGCAGTCATTAATGCAGGATCATCTCCGGCCTGACTTAGAATTTGCACTTGATCTCTTGAAAGATTTTGTTGTAAAGGCTGATTTTTTAAATCATTTTCAGAATATAAATAACCTCCAAAACTCCAGTTTTTACTTTCATGTGTAGCGCCAGCGTACGTCACTAGTCGATTATAATTTCGTTCTGAATATTGGTATTCGACATTAATTCTCATTTCAGAAGTAATCGTAAAAAGAGAAGTGAAAACAATTTCTCCTGCGTTGTAATCAATCACATAATCATTGTTTTCACCACGTTTCAGTAAAACACCATTCACATACACGCGCTCAGAGCCAGAAATAACCAAAACATACAATTCGCCATTTTGTCCTTTTAATTTATATGGACCCTGATTGCCTTCCTGTCCGGTAAAAGTACTTTTGGCATATTGTCCTTTCACAAAAGCGACCGATGCAAAAACGTTGGTTTTATTCTCGTCTGTCCCAAAATTAAAATTGGTAGAAAGGCCCTGAACCTTTTTATTGAAACTTAAAAACTGAGTTTTTCTGTTTTCTAAAAAAACATCACCTGCCCGAATGTTCCAGTCATTGCTAAAAAGTTCCATGAAAATATTATCAAACTGATCCAGTTTTTGAGAATAGCCACCATCCTGTAACGGAATGTTACTATCCTGAAGCGAAGCACGCAGACTAACTTTATCTGATATTTTTCCGGTAATCTGAAGGTCAAGATTGGAGTTTAAAACCGTATTTTGATTATTACCAACAGTTACACCACGTGTAATGCTTCCAGAAGTATTTAAGCCATCAAATGGAGTAACTTTTTTGGAGTTTTGATTGTCTATCTTATATAATTTCTCGGTACCAACGTCGTTACTCACTACCTGACTTTCTTTATAAAGGCCATATTCTTTGGTTAGAAAATCGGGATATTTTAGATAATTGACAATTAAAGTGTCAGCAGTTGATGAGAATCTTTCATTTAAAACTAAAGTTCCTTTTTGAAAGTCGATTTTATAAAAGGTTGTATCTATAGGTTCATTCCGGGTATTTAAAAGCTGGAAAAAACTGGAGTTGATACTGAATTCTTCTATGTGAATGGTGTCACGGGTTGCAACTACTTTTTTAGTTTTGTACGCTGATTCTGTTTCCTGAGCCTGAAGTCCAGAAAACCAGATAAAAACCGTTAAAAACAGTAATTTTTTCAACATAAATACTTTAACTCTAAAAAGCCAAAAGTAGTATTTATAATTGGGAATTGTTACGCCGGATATTTTAGTTTCCTTATCAAATAATGGAAGTTACTGCTTGAATGTAGAAAATTTTACAATAATCAATAGTACCGCAATTACTAATGAAGTTGTAATTATAATCGTAGGATTCGCATAATTGGCGTGCCAGCCAAATTCTTTAATTCTTTTTGGAAAATAAGCCCTTTTATCTTTTGGATTGTAATAAAACATTCCCCAAATCCAGTTATTCGGATCGTTTTCCCATTCATTTTTGGTTTCTTCACCTGGGTCGTTGTTGTAGTCCATAGTTTTGAAAATGTTTTTCGTAAATACTCTTTATCTTTTCAAAAAGAGCGTAGTAAATTTAATGAATTTAAGTTATTGCGGATTGAGTTGTTTCGAAATTTATCTCCTGTTTCGTATTTGAACAATCATAATAATAAAAAGGGAAACGGCCAGAACTATTGAAATTACCATTTTAATGATATTACAAGTATGACTGGAGCGATAAAAAAAGTATTGCAATACTATATTTTAAAATATATAATTTCATGTTTGCCGGAATGACTGAAGCTTACTTATTTGAGGTTTATGAAAAGATAAAAACGATAGCAATTAAAACGATGACTAGAAAAACTGAGTTGGGATTAGCAAAATTGATAGTCCATCCTAATTGTTTGATCTTCTTTGGAGGAAATAATCTGCTGTCTTCAGGGTTGTAATAAAAAATTCCCCAGATCCAGTTATTCGGATCGTTGTGCCATTTGTTTTGATTTTCAGGTTCGCTATTAAAACTCATGGATTACCTTCTTAATTTTTTTTGTAAGGCTAAGTTACAATTTTGTAAGTGCTTTTATTATGCGATTATCGGGTAAATAAGCTACTAGCTTGTTTTTTAATTTGAAAATAAATTCATTTTTTGTGAGTATATATTTATAAAAGTGTCCTCTATTGTTTTGAAAGGAAAAACAATGTGAATTATGAATATTCTGATAGGGAATAAACTCAAAATACTGAGAAAAAATAAAGACATGTCGCAAGAAGAAGCGGCAGATTATCTTCATATTTCACAATCGGCTTATGCCAGAATGGAAAGTGGAGAAAGTTGTTCTTGGGCAAACCATATTTTTAAAATCTGTAAAATTTTTGATATAGCGCCCGAAGACTTGTTAAAGGTCGAAATGAAACAAAAAGAAATAACTTCTCCTGATAGTGTCATTCAAATGTCAGATAATGTAATTGAACAATACGAAGAACGAATAAAGGAGCTGAAAAAGATAATTAAAGATTTGAAAGCGAATAAAAAATACCAATAGCCGTAATTTTTTTTAGCTTTGTCCTGATAAAATAAACTTAAATTATGGATACAGGTAAAGAGCTTTTATTCTTTTTTAGTGCTTTGGGAGTTTTCAATGGAATTATTTTGGGCGTTTATTTCTTCTTTTTTACCAGGAAAAAATACCTTACCAATTATTTTCTTGGAGCACTTTTATTTGCATTAAGCATACGAATTGGAAAATCTGTATTTGTATACTTTGATTCTGATTTGCCAAAAATGTATTTACAATTTGGGCTTACAGGCTGTTTTTTTATTGGTCCTTGTTTGTATTATTTTCTTAAATCGGCAACGGAAGAAATCAATATAATGCCGAAATCCTGGAAATTCACACTTTTATTCTGGGCGATCCTTATTATTACTATTGGTGTTCTGTTTCCGTATGAATATTATCCAAAGCTTTGGCGCGGTTATTTTATAAAAATTATTTATTTTCAATGGTTCGTTTACCTGGTTTTTTCAGGTTTTGCTATCAAGGATATTTTGGCAAAAATCATGAGCAGAAAACAGAAAGCAACTCCGGCAGAAACGTGGTTTGGAATGCTTTTTATTGGGAATTTTTTATTGTTTCTTTTTTATTTTCTTTCCATAATGGGAGCTCCGGGCGCAACGTATATAAGTGGAGCAGTAGTTTTTTCTTTTATTCTGTATTTAATTATCTCGATTCTTTTATACCGAAAAAAGACAGACGATTTGTTTCTTTTAAATAATCATAAATATTCAGGTAAAAAAATAGATTCAGCAGAAGCAACAATTTTATCTGAAAAGCTGGAAAATGTAATGATAGAAAAAGAATTGTACAAAAACTCTAATTTAACTTTACAGGATCTGGCTCAGGAAGTAAACATTTCGAGTCATCAGCTTTCTCAATTTTTAAATAATAATCTGGGCAAGAACTTCACGAGTTTTATCAACGAGTTCAGAATAAACGAAGCTTGTAAAATTATAAAATCAACGGATAAATTTACTTTAGAATCTATTGGTTATGACGTGGGTTTTAATTCTAAATCAACCTTCTTTGCAGCTTTTAAAAAACATACCGGAAAGACACCTTTAAATTATCAACTGCAGTTTTCATAAGTAGTCAACAGAGTATCGATTTATAAATTCGTACTCCTGATTTCTCTTTCGTGGACTTCATTTAGCGATTTTCGATTGACTTTTGTCTCATCAAAGTCAAATTTATAATCGCTAAAATTTATGAAATTCAATATTTCAATTCTCTTCTCTGTTTTCAGGCTGCTTTTGTTTTCGACAGCAGTACATGCACAAACTGCGCAAATAATATCAGACAAGGTTGTCAACACGAATAATGAGTTAAATGAGATTGTCATTAAAAAACAAACGCAATTAGTAAAGTATTCTTCAAACGGAACAATCGAAGTGAATGTGTCCAATACATTGCTTTCGACAAGTAGTTCTGTAAATGAATTATTAAGCAGAGTTCCGAATGTGATTGTTGCTGAAGGGCAAATTAGTGTTCTCGGAAAAGGAGAAGCCATAATTTATCTTAACGGAATATTGATTAATTATGAAAGATTTGCTGCAATTCCGGTTACACAAATCTCGAAAATTGAAGTAATTTCAAATCCTTCATCAAAGTACGATGCCGAAGGAAAAGCGGTAATTAATATCATTACCAAAAAAAATAGTGAAAATGGAATTAAAGGAACGGCAACTCAGCAAATAACGGTTTCTGAATTTGCCGGAACCAGTACCAATACACTGCTTGATTTTAATTACACAAAAGGGAATTTTTCTTTTATTACAAATTACGGTGTGCAATTAGGAAAAGGGAGAGAACTCTTGTATACGACCAGGACGCGACCAAATCCCGAGGAGTTTATGAGGTCAGAATTGACCACAGACTGGAAACGCCAATTTAATAATTATTCTAATTTCGGGTTTGGATTGCAGTATACTTTTTCTGAAAAGAATTACATTTCGCTTGCCTACAGTGGTAATATAGAAGATTTAGGCGGAGTTGTTGAAAGTCGAAATTCAATCGAAAACAATTCGGGAAATAGTTTTTATGCCACGGATATTGATAAAAATGACGTTTTGCTCAATCAGTTTGTGAATTTAAATTATAATGCAATAACCGATAAACAAGGTTCATCATTATTTATTGGATCGCAATATTCTAACTATAACGGAACCGTAAGAGATTTTATTGATGAAAATGGCTTGGTAAATGAGGTTAATAGTCAAAAGTATCTTAAGAATAATGTTGGCAATAGCATAAATATAATAGCCACACAGATAGATTATTCTAAAAAAATTAGAGAAGACACCAGGTTAGAAACAGGAGCTAAGTATAGTTATGCGACCATAAAATCAGCTACAGATTTTTTGATTGCAACTGCAACTGATATGAATTTTGAATTTGATGATGAATTATCAAGCGACTTTAAATATCAGGAACGTATTGGTGCGGCTTATTTTAATTACGGAAGTGCAATTGGTAAAAAGTTTGATTTTTCTGTAGGCGTAAGAGGTGAATGGACAAAATATAATTTGTACACAAATGCAAATGGGATTCAGGAATTCGAGAAAAATTATGGGAATCTTTTTCCCAACGTACTTTTAAACATGAATTTTTCTGAAGATTGGAAAGCTCATTTTTCGTACGTATCCAGAATCACCAGACCAAGGTATCAGGCACTAAATCCGTATGTTATTTATCAGGACCCTTTTACAACCATAGAAGGAAATCCTGATTTGCTTCCGGAAAAAACTCATGCATTTGAAATTGGCACAATGTATAAAAAGTTTGATTTTAAAATAGGCTATACTTATAAAATCGACCCTATTTCTGGAGCTGCTTTGCGGGGAAATACTCCAAATAGTTATATTTTACGATCATTAAATCTAGATAAAGGACATACGTTTTTCACTTCGCTTTCAAGATCTTTTAATGTAAAATGGTGGAATTCTACCAATACAGTAAGTATGAATCTGACGAAATCCGTAGATGATTTTTATGAGTTTGAATTAGGTCCGGTTAAACCCCAGATTTATTTGTACTCGAATAATACATTTTCGATTCCAAATCTTTTTAAGCTGCAGCTGCTTGCCTGGTATCTGGGTGACAGAAGTTATGGATTAGGAAGTGATAACAGCCGTTCGACAGTAACAGTTGGAATCGAAAGAAACTTTTTTAAAGAGGCGCTAAAATTGAATTTCACAGCAAATGATATTTTTCATGACTTTATGGTTTCGGGAGATTATAATGTTGGGCAAACTCAAATATATTATCATAGAACCTATACAACAAACTATTTTAGACTTATAGCAACCTATAATTTTGGAAATTCAAAGAAAACAAATTACAAGAAAGCAGAAATTGAGCAGACAGAGAATAGTAGGGCGAGGTAAATTAAAGGTTTATACCTGTTTCGAATAATTACTGTACAGAAAAAATGGGCTGCATTATTTAGGGGCTTAAATTTAAAGTTTATGATAAAAAACGGCATTATTTTTTATCCCTGTAGGTTTTGTATCTATAGCCTAATGCGATTATAATAATAAGTAATGCTATTGTTATTGATCCGCTGGTCATATTTTTTAATTAATTTAATTAATAATAAAAGTGCTGATTTTGATTAGGTTTTGATAGTCAAATCATAGTTTCAAATTTATGATTTTATGCATATTTGTATTATGCTAAAAGCGGGTATTTGGTCTCAAATATTTTTTGGGATAAAAAAATCGAAAACTATAAGTATATCGAAAAACATAAAAAAAGGCTTCACCAAGAAGTGAAGCCTTTTCTAATATATTGAATTTATATAATTACCTTTTTTATAAAGTACTAATTTAGCTCTTTAGTAACAATTTGCATAGTTTCTCTACTCACTTGTTTCAATAAAACTTCTTTATTGTCTTCAACGGTTTGTGCAGCTTGTTCTGTAAAATGACGAATCGTGTATAAAGTCACATTTTCATTAAAATCGACTTTGAATTTTTTAGAAAGGATCGCATTCAAGTCATTGAAATTTCCAAATTTATCTTCTACACAAACAGAAAAACTAATCGCAGAATTCTGAATTAAATTTACTTTGATTTTGAATTCGTGGAATAAACCAAAAATCTCGCTGATATTTTCTTCCATGATAAATGAAAAATCAATTGAAGAAAGCGAAATTAAAAGCTGTTCTCTTTTTACGATAAAACAAGGGTATTGTGGTTCTAAATCAACACCTTTAGAAACGCAGGTTCCTTTTAATAATGGATTGATAAATGATTTTACATACAACGGAATTTCTTTTTTCTGAAGTGGTTGTAATGTTTTTGGGTGAATTACCGTTGCTCCGTAAAAAGCCAATTCAATAGCTTCACGATAGGAGATTTGGTTTAACAAACTTGCGTTTTCAAAATAACGCGGATCCGCATTCATAACTCCGGGAACGTCTTTCCAGATTGTTACACTTTCGGCGTTTAAGCAATAAGCAAAAATTCCTGCTGTATAATCAGAACCTTCACGACCTAAAGTGGTTGTGAAATTATTTTCATCAGCACCTAAAAATCCCTGGGTGATGTTTAATTGTTTTCTCGGTACATTTTTGCTGATAAGTTGTTGCGTAGTTTCCCAGTCAACTTCGGCATCACGGTAGTTTGCATTGGTTTTAATGAAATTACGAACGTCAAGCCATTGCGTTTTGATTCCCATGAAATTCATGAAATGACTTAAAATGGTAGTCGAAATCAATTCTCCAAAACTCACAATCTGATCGTAAACAAAATTGTAATTTGGAGATTTATTATGTGCTAAAAAATATTCTAATTCTGAGAATTGTTCAGTCACAGCCGCAAAAACAGCATGTTTTTCATCTTCAAACAAATCTAATAATATTTGATTGTGGTATTTCTTGATTTCCTGGACAGATGAATTCAATTCTGCCGATTTATCAAAATAATTCTTGATCACAACCTCAAGAGCATTTGTAGTTTTTCCCATAGCCGAAACCACCAGAATCACATCTTCGTAACCTACTTTTTGCAAAACGTCATAAACGTTTTTAATTCCATCTGCATCTTTTACCGATGCTCCTCCAAATTTAAATACTCTCATTGTTAATTTTAGATTTTTAATTTTAGATTTCAGATTAAATGAAATCTATTTGTTCCTTATTTTTTCTACCATGGATTAAAAAATCAGTGAAAATCATTTAATCTGTGGCAAACTAATTTTTATAATTTTTCCAGAAATGAATTAATTCCTGCTTCATCCATTTGAACCACTTGCCAGTCTTCCAGAATTCTTGCGCCAGAATTCTTGTAAAAGTTAACTGCCGGCGTGTTCCAGTCTAAAACATTCCATTCAATTCTTCTCACATTGTCCCTTTTTCCCTGTTTCATAATTTCGGCATAAAGTGCAGATCCTAAACCTGTACCACGCATTTTATCCTTAACAATTAAATCTTCAAGATGTATTGTTTTTCCTTTCCAGGTGGAGTAACGATAATAATAGAGTGCAATTCCAACAATTTCGTTTTCAACTTCTGCTACAAAAACGTGAAATAGTGGTTTTTCACCAAAGCCATCACGTACTAAATCATCAACTGTTACAACAACTGCGTCAGGTTCTTTTTCGAATATTGCCAACTCCTGTATCAATCCTAAAACAGATTCCATGTCCTCAGGATTTCCTTTTCTAATATTCATATTTGTAAATTTTATTTTTTGTACTATTTATAGTATTGCCTTTCATTTTAATGCGTTTGTTTGTGCAAACTTTTTAGGAGTGGCAATTTCTATATTCTTATTATTAAGCGTTTATTAGCTAAAAAAGTGTGTTTTTACTACGTGCTTTCCGTCTTTAATTAGCAAATATACAATAGTAGCAAACTAACAAAATAATTTTTAAATCATTCTCACAAAATAAGCGATATTTGTGACTTAAAATTAAAACTATAACGATATAGCAATGGAAGAACGCAATAAAACACTGGGAGAGTTTATTATTGAGAACCAAAAAGCATTTCAGTATTCGTCGGGGGAGCTTTCCCGAATTATCAACTCTATACGTTTGGCAGCAAAGGTTGTCAACTATAAAGTAAACAAGGCTGGATTAGTCGATATTATTGGCGCTGCAGGCGAACAAAATATTCAGGGCGAAGACCAGCAAAAATTAGATGTGTATGCAAACGAAGTATTTATCCAGACGTTAATAAACCGTGAGATTGTCTGTGGAATTGCTTCAGAAGAAAACGACGATTTTATAACTGTTCAGGGGAGCGACAACAGTCATAATAATAAGTACGTGATCTTAATGGATCCGCTTGACGGATCTTCAAACATTGATGTGAATGTTTCTTTGGGAACTATTTTTTCTGTTTTTAGAAGAATAACACCAATTGGAACTCCGGTAACAAGCGAGGATTTTTTACAACCGGGAACTAGTCAGGTAGCAGCAGGTTATGTAATTTATGGAACATCAACAATGTTAGTTTATACAACAGGACATGGTGTGAATGGTTTTACATTAAACCCCGCAATTGGAACTTTTTATCTTTCACATCCAAATATGCAGTTTCCAAAAGAGGGACATATTTATTCGGTAAACGAAGGTAATTATGTGCATTTTCCGCAAGGAGTGAAAAATTACATCAAGTATTGTCAGCGTGAAGAAGATGACCGTCCTTATACTTCAAGATATATTGGAAGTTTAGTATCCGATTTTCATCGAAATATGATCAAAGGCGGAATCTACATTTATCCAACAAGTTCAAAAGCACCAAAAGGAAAACTACGTTTATTATATGAATGTAATCCGATGGCATTTATTGCTGAACAAGCGGGAGGAAAAGCAACAGATGGTTTTGGAAGAATTATGGAAATCCAACCGACAGAATTGCATGAAAGAGTTCCGTTTTTCTGTGGAAGTTATAATATGGTAGAGAAAGCTGAAGAATTTATGGCAGAAGCTTTATAGTTTTCAGTCACAGTTTTCAGTTTTTACACCGAAATTCAAAAAATAAAACCCGACACGTTTATAAACGGTCGGGTTTATTTTTGTTTTTAATTACATTTCAAGTATCAGTTCCAAACTGAAAACTGCGACTGAAAACTGAAAACTATTATTTGTTCATGTTTTCCATTTCGAAAAGGAAAGTATCTAAATCTACTTTTTTGTCCACTAAAGACAATGCTTTTCTAATAATGTGATTTACGTTTCCTGGAGTAAATCCCAGAGCTAATCCCATTCTGGTTAACATTACTTCTTGTTGGTCTCCCAAATGATGATCTACGTGAACCATTCTCGCCAGGTCATACAAACGCTCTAAACGCTGCGCATACAAATAAGGCGGGTTTATAGAATGTTGCCACGGATCTGAAAGGATTTCCTTGTATTCGTCTTCTGAAATTTCTAATCTTGAAGCTAGTTTGTCCAAGAAAGCTTTCTCTTCGTCATTAATTTTTCCGTCAGCATAAGCTACACGAACAATGGCAGAGAAATGACCTCTGTTTCTTTGTTTGAATTCGTTATCAAATAATTCTGAAAATGGCATAATTAATAGGGTTTTATATAGAACAAAGATAAATCTTATTTTAATTTAACATTTTAAATTTCTCATAAAATTTAACTTATTTTTCTGCGTTGTTTTAATATCGCGGTTTCTTTAATTTTCAAAATAAATCGTAAGTTTACAACCCCTTAATCAATTAATACTATTACCCCTATGTCAGAATTTTGGATTTATTTTCAGATAGGATTAAAACACGTTTTAGATATCCATGCCTACGATCACGTTCTTTTTTTAATCGCCTTAACTATCCCGTATTTGTTTAAAGACTGGAAACGCATTTTGCTTTTAGTTTCTCTTTTTACAATTGGTCATACCCTGGCTTTGTTGCTTTCAGTTTTTGGAATCATCGCTATTAAAGTAAATATAGTCGAGTTTTTAATTCCGATTACCATCTTGATAACCGCCATATTTCATCTTTTTACGGCAGGAAAAGCTACTAAAAATGAAGGTGTGAATTTAATTTTTATGGTAACGCTCTTTTTTGGTATTATACACGGACTTGGTTTTTCGAACTATTTTAAAACCATTTTAGGTGGTTCGCCAAGCTCAAAATTATTACCTTTAGGCGAATTTGCATTAGGAATCGAAGCAGCGCAGTTAATTGTTGTTTTTGTGGTTTTGATACTATCTTATATTGTGCAGACCGTATTTCGTTTTTCTAAACGCGACTGGGCACTTGTAATGTCGGCTTTTATTATCGGAGTTGTGATTCCGATGATTATTGAAAGCCCAATTTGGAACAGATAAAATAAATGGATTTAAAAAAAATAAATAAGTACGATAAAGCGTACCTTCGTATTGCAAAGGAGTGGGGATCACTTTCTTACTGCAAACGTAAACAGGTTGGTGCCATTATCGTAAAAGACAGGATGATTATTTCTGACGGATACAACGGAACACCATCCGGATTTGAAAATTGCTGTGAAGACGATGCAGGATTAACCCGTTGGGAAGTGCTACATGCCGAAGCAAATGCAATTTTAAAAGTAGCCCGTTCAACACAATCTTGTGAAGGAGCCACTTTGTATATTACACTTTCACCTTGTAAAGAATGTAGCAAATTAATACATCAATCAGGGATAAAGAGAGTGGTTTACCAAAACGGATATCGCGATGATGCCGGAATTCAATTTTTATTAAAAGCAGGTGTCGAAGTTGAACATATTCCTGTTTTAGAAGAGTAAATGAAATTTAATTCGAAATATTTGCCAATTGTGATCGGAGCGACTTTTGCTCTTGGAACTGTCCTCGGAAGCCTCATGAATGCTCCCGTTGACGACGGTCTTTTGGCTAAAAATTACTCCAAAACAAAACTCAATAAGCTGATCGATTTTATCAATAATGAATATGTCGACAGTATCAATACAGATTCAATTGTAAACCTCACAGTTGATAATATCTTATCTAAATTAGATCCGCATTCTGTTTATATTCCGCCAAGCGAACAGGCGGAAGTGGCTGAAAGTATGAAAGGTGATTTCGTTGGAATCGGAATCAATTTTTATATGTATAAAGATTCTGTTGCGATTATAAAACCAATTGAAAACGGACCTTCGGCGAAAGCGGGAATAAAATCGGGAGACCGAATTTTATTTGCCGGAAAAACGAAATTATTTGGCCGAAAATTACCTTCTGATAGCTTGTTCTCCAAATTAAAAGGTTTACAGGGTTCTGAAATTGAATTGACTGTTTTTAGAAAATCGGAACAAAAGAAATTAAAGTTTAAAGTAAAAAGAGATATTATTCCGATAAAAAGTGTTGATGCCTCTTTATTGCTTGGAAATGATATCGGTTATATAAAAATAAATCGTTTTGCCGAAACTACTTTTAATGAATTCAAGACCGGTTTAACCAGATTAAAACAAAGTGGAATTCAGTCGCTTGTAATCGATCTTCGTGATAACGGCGGTGGTTATATGGAAGAAGCGGTGGCTATTGCCGATGAATTTTTGAAAGACAAACAACTGATCGTTTTTACTAAAAATAAAAACGGAACAACAGAGAAAACATATGCGACAAAAGCCGGAAGTTTTGAAACCGGAAAAGTCTATGTTTTGATTAATGAAAATAGCGCCTCTGCAAGTGAAATTTTAGCGGGAGCATTACAAGATAATGATCGTGGAATTATTGTGGGTCGCCGTTCTTTTGGAAAAGGTTTGGTGCAACGCGAAATGGATTTCAATGACGGTTCTGCAGTACGCTTAACTGTGGCAAGATATTACACACCAACCGGAAGGTCAATTCAGAAACCGTATAAAAAAGGAAACGAAGAATATTTTAAAGAATCAGAGTCTCGTATAAAATCGGGTGAACTTTATGCAAAAGACAGTATAAAAGTAGCGGACTCATTAAAGTTTAAAACACCAAAAGGCAAAGTCGTTTACGGCGGAGGCGGAATTGTTCCTGATGTTTTTGTTCCGATGGAAGCAGAACACGGAAATGAAAATGTTGCTTATTTACTGCAAACCGGAGTAGTAGGACATTTTGTTTTTGAAGAATTAGATAAAAACCGAAAAGCATTTTCAGGCCTTAAATTCAATGAGTTTTTAGCCGAAATGAAAAACTCGGATGTTTATTTCAGGAAATTCAAAAACTATATTTTCATGACCGGTTTAGATTTGAAATTAGACAAAACCAAAGCTTTAGTGAATCGATATATTACTGCTGAATTTGCCAGACAACTGTACGGTGAAATATACTACTACGATGTGATTTTGAAAGAAGATGCCATGATTAAAGCCATTCAGAATCCAAAAAAATAACGCTGAAACCTTTTTAATATGAAAATAGAAGCTGTTGTAAATGCTGAAATAGAACTTTTGACCGCTATTAAAAATGCTGATGTTTTGTTTTTAGAAAAAATCCTCCACGACGATTTGCTTTTTAATTTGCCTGATGGTAATACGATTACAAAAGAATTTGATTTGGCTTCTTATCGTTCAGGAAAAATGAAAATTACTACTATTGAAGCTTCCGATCAAACCATAAATCTAATTGGCGATACAGCTGTAGTTGCAGTTACAGTTTCATTAAAAGGCTTCTTTGATAATAGTCCTATAGATGGTGTACTTCGATATATCAGAGTGTGGAAGCAATTTGATGAAAGCTTAAAAGTGATTGCCGGAAGCTGCATTCAATTACAATAAATAATTAATAATAATTTAAATATAACTTAGCGAACCTGGCGTAAACCTTTGCGTACTTTGCGGTTAAACACACAAACATGAAAAATTTAAAAAAATTAAGCTTTCTATTCGTTTTAATGACTTTTGTAATTTCTTGTAAAACTATGAAAGATAGCAGTTCTAATACAGTTACCGGAAAAGTAGATGCAATAGAAGCAGGAAAAGATGGTTATACAGCTAAAATTTCTACAGACGCAAAAGAAGTATATTTAGCGACGATAAGTATTGTAAATGTTGGCGGACCTCAAAATTACAAACAATTAAAAATTGGAGATGTAGTTTCTGTAAAAGGAGAAATCTGGAAAACAGAGGATGAAAAACATATTAAGGTAACCGAGATTGTTTCGGTTAAGTAATAAATAGAAAGATAAGATTTATAAAAAATGCACAGATTTTATATCTGTGCATTTTTTTATATTTATTCTCGTAAAAATATTAAATTTTGAAAATAGTAAACGGCTTTTTGATTTTAGTAATAACCTTGATAACCGGGTTTTTTAGTGTTTTCTCTCTTGGCAGTTATCAACAAAAAGTGCAATTAATGAATGAACTTCCTTTTTCATTTATATTTCGTTTTCTTGCAGTTTTAGCTATAGGTTTTACAGGAGTAATCTTGTTAGTTCTAGCCAATTTTCTGATCGCTAAATTAATTTTGAAACAGGGAAATAGCAGAGAACTAAAGAAATTAACTGTTGAGGCAGCAATTCCGGTAATTTTGGTGGCGTTGTTTGGAGTATGGGTGTTTTTCTTTTTCTGAAAATTTATCGAATACTATCATGCGCATGAGTCTGCACGCCGTTATTCCATAAAGTCAGAATATCAGTAGCAACAGCGGCGCCGCTTCCTGCAGCAATAGCCAATTGGCTTCTCCAGCCTGCTAAAGTTCCAATAACGTAAATACCGTCGGCTACTTTATGATCGTCGTTTTTAAGCTGAATACGTTGTTTTTCGGGAAGTGCTTTTTTGTGTGGTTCAACATACGGCATTAAACCTTCAATGTCGAAAGTATTGGCAGAGCCAATTCCGATAACAATGTTTTTAGTCTTGTAGGTGTTTTTATTTGTAGTAACAGTAAATTCACGATAAATACCTTCAACTTTGACTACTTTTTCGTTTGGAATCTGAGTGATGTGGGGATAAGTAATAGCGAGATCCTGCGTACTTTCTACAAGTAGTTCAGATCCTAATTTACCAGGCGTTATTCCGTATGCGTTATAGAAGATCGCTTCTTGCAATGAAGAATTCTTTTGATGCGTGAAGATTCCGATTTTTTTATCGGTAACAAAAGCTTTGTTTTTGGCAGAACCTAAAACGAGAGCACAAGACATGCCTGATACACCTCCGCCAATAATTAGAACGTCAAACATATATTTATTATCTGTTGTCGTGCATTTTTTCTTCAATTCTTTTTGAAATTCTAAAAATCAAAAGAATTAATACTGCACAAAGCGCAGCTGCGATCCCGATAAGTGCTACACCGCTATCTCCCTGAAAAGGATTTTTAAAATCTAATTGCGTAATATTAAAAACAATTAAGGCTAATGCTAGAAGCACTAAGATT
Source organism: Flavobacterium frigidimaris (assembly GCF_002217275.1). NCBI lineage: Bacteria > Pseudomonadati > Bacteroidota > Flavobacteriia > Flavobacteriales > Flavobacteriaceae > Flavobacterium > Flavobacterium frigidimaris. The sequence goes on along the minus strand of NZ_MUGV01000001.1, from coordinate 56,175 downwards.
GAAGTAAAGATTTTCATATGGCTGTTTGTTTGTGTAAAAATTAAAGTAAAACCTCGACATATATAAAATATGTTAAAAAGTTCTATTTTAGAAATTTTATGGGGTAAATTTATAAAAATATCCTTTAGACGAACAAACCTTTAACATTAGCAGCGAATAATTTAACAGCAATTGCTAAAAGTATGACTCCAAATGTCTTGCGGACCACGCCAAGTCCGTTTTCTCCTAATAAATTTTCTATTTTTTTTGATGATTTCAAAACAATATATACTAAGATAATATTCAACAAAATCGCAATGATAATATTAATGGTGTGAAATTGGGATCGAAGCGAAAGTAAAGTTGTCATTGTTCCCGCTCCTGCAATTAGTGGAAAAGCCAATGGAACAATAGAAGCTGATCCTGGTTCTTCATCACGATAAATTCGGATACCCAAAATCATTTCCAACGCTAAAAAGAATAATACAAAGGATCCGGCAACCGCAAAAGAGTGCACATCTATTCCGATAAGATTAAGTAAACCTTCTCCAACGAAAAGAAAAACAATCATAATTAGTCCGGCAACAATTGAAGCTTTTTCAGATTCAATATGTCCCACTTTTGCTCTTAAATTGACAATAATCGGAATAGATCCTACGATATCAATAACAGCAAAAAGTACCATTCCAACAGTAATAATTTCTTTGAAGTCGATTTCTAACATATTAGTTTGATTTTAAGCGTTTAAAATTTTTGCAAAGGTAGATAATAAAGATAGTTGTTTTTTGAATACGATGTATTTTTGTTATAAAAACACGTTTTATTGGTTAAAAAAGTGATGTTTGTAACAAAAAGTCAATTGTACCACAGAGATTCGCAAAGGTTAATTGTTTTTTACCACAGAGTGACACAAAGTTTTTTTCACAGAGTTACACAAAGATTTCAATATGTTAATCTCAAATTTCGTGAACTTAAACTTCGCGCTGCTCTGTGAAAAACTCTGCGAATCTCTGTGGTACAATTTTTTGCGATACTCTGTGGTAAAACTTGCGTGCCACTACAGTGAAATTTAATCTCATTTCATCTGTTTTCTTTGACTATCTTTGCACTTTATAAATTACAGTACTTTATTATCATGTTTCAATTAGGAAAAACCATTATTTCAGAAGATATTCTTGAAAAAGAATTTGTGTGCAACTTGTCAGCTTGTAAAGGAGCCTGCTGTGTTGACGGAGATGCCGGTGCGCCTTTGAGTGAAGCTGAGACTAAGATTCTGGAAGAAATTTATCCTAAGGTGAAACCTTTTTTGCGAAAAGAAGGAATTGCTGCTATCGAAGCGCAGGGAACCTGGGTAAAAGGAACTGATGGTGATCTTGAAACGCCATTAATTGACGAAAAAGATTGCGCTTACGTTATTTTTGACGGAAAAACGGCTCTTTGCGGAATCGAGCAAGCGTACAATCAGGGAATCGTAGATTGGAAAAAACCTGTTTCTTGTCATTTATACCCAATCCGCGTAAAAGACTTTACAGAATTTGCTGCGGTGAATTACGACAAATGGGATATTTGCGATGATGCCTGTTCTTTAGGTAAGGAATTAGAAGTTCCGGTTTATAAATTTGTCAAAGAAGCTTTGATTCGCCGCTTTGGGCAAGACTGGTATTTGGAGCTTGAAAAAGTGGCTGAAGAACTTAAAAAATCCAAATAAAATAAGTGTCTTAATTACATCTTTTCAGGGATATATTTTAACTCAAAAAATAAAGTTTTAACTCAAAAAAAACTTTTTAAAAACAATTAAAATTTCTTGCTTTTTATTCTAAAAAGTCTATATTCTACGGGGGCTTTAGGTGTTAATGACTATATTAAATTGCTCATTTACAAATATTTAATTATTGTCTGAAAAATATCTCATTTTTTCTGCGTTGTTAAAAACTACACCGAATTGTGAATAAGTTTGGCTTTCATTTTTGGCTACAAATGACAATCTTTGTAATCGTTCTGAATAAGTAAAAATTCAGCATAAAAATTAAATAAAATAGTCATGTCACAAGTCGAACCAATATTACAAGAAAATAAAAATCGTTTCGTTATTTTTCCTATCAAACATCATGATATTTGGGAATGGTACAAAAAGATGGAAGCTAGTTTTTGGACTGCGGAAGAAATCGACTTACACCAGGATTTGACAGACTGGAATAATAAATTAAGTGACGACGAAAGATATTTCATTAAACACATTTTAGCATTTTTTGCTGCATCAGATGGAATCGTAAATGAAAACCTTGCTGAGAATTTTGTAAATGAGGTGCAATATGCTGAAGCGAAGTTTTTCTATGGTTTCCAAATTATGATGGAGAACATTCATAGTGAAACCTATTCATTATTGATTGATACTTACGTAAAAGACGAAGCGGAGAAAGCAGAATTGTTTAACGCTTTGGAAGTTTTTCCTGCAATTAAGAAAAAAGCAGACTGGGCTTTAAAATGGATCGAGTCTGATTCGTTTGCTGAAAGACTAATTGCTTTTGCTGCAGTTGAAGGTATTTTCTTTTCAGGTGCTTTTTGTTCTATTTATTGGTTGAAAAAACGTGGTTTAATGCCAGGTTTGACTTTTTCTAACGAGCTTATTTCTCGCGACGAAGGCGTACACTGTGATTTTGCCGTTCACTTGCATAATCATCACTTGATTAATAAAGTACCAAAAGACAGAATTAAAGAAATTATCGTTGATGCTTTAGATATTGAAAGAGAATTCGTAACAGAATCACTACCGGTAAGTTTAATTGGAATGAATGCTGTTCTAATGACGCAATATCTAGAATTTGTTGCAGACAGATTGTTAGTAGAATTAGGTTGCGATCGTGTGTATGGATCAGCGAATCCGTTTGATTTCATGGATATGATTTCGCTTCAGGGAAAAACTAATTTCTTTGAAAAACGTGTTGCCGAGTATCAAAAATCGGGTGTGATGAACACAGACAGCGATGCTCAGAAAATTTCATTTGACGCAGATTTCTAGACAACAAAATATTTTAGCGATCCCAAAAACGCTAAAAGAATAAAATCATTTTTTTAAGATTGAATCTCTTTCCCAAATCGTAGATTCAATAACAATTTTTTGCATTTTCGATCTATTTGATAGGTCGGAAGCAGACGACTATTGAGGATTCGATAATTCTCAAAAAATAATTTAAAAACACACAATGTTTAAGGGCTGGAATTCGTTTTCTAGTGTCTTTCATTTTTTCAATAACTAATAAATAGTAAGCTTATGTATGTAGTAAAAAGAGATGGCCACAGAGAGCCCGTAATGTTTGATAAGATTACAGAAAGAATCAAAAAATTGTGTTACGGCTTAAATGAGCTTGTAGATCCTGTTAAGGTAGCCATGAGAGTTATCGAGGGATTGTATGATGGGGTTTCTACTTCTGAACTGGATAATCTTGCGGCAGAAACGGCGGCTTCTATGACTATTGCGCATCCAGATTATGCACAATTGGCAGCGCGTGTGGCAATTTCGAACCTACATTCAAATACTAAAAAATCGTTCTCAGAAACGATGAAAGATATGTATCACTACGTAAATCCAAGAAATGGACAAGAAGCGCCCTTACTTTCGGATGAAGTATTTAACGTGATTCAGGAAAATGCTGCGTTTTTAGATTCTCATATTATCTATACAAGAGATTTTAATTATGACTACTTTGGATTTAAAACTCTTGAGCGTTCATACTTACTTAAAATAAACGGAAAAATCGTAGAAAGACCACAACATATGTTGATGCGTGTTTCGGTTGGTATACACTTAGACGATTTAAAATCGGTTATTGAAACGTACGACTTAATGTCTAAAAAGTTTTTCACGCACGCAACGCCAACGTTGTTCAATGCGGGAACTCCAAAACCTCAAATGTCTTCTTGTTTCCTTTTGGCAATGCAGGATGATAGTATTGATGGAATTTATGATACTTTAAAACAAACGGCTAAAATCTCGCAATCAGCGGGAGGAATTGGTCTTTCTATTCATAACGTTCGTGCGACAGGATCTTATATTCGTGGTACAAACGGAACTTCAAACGGAATCGTGCCAATGTTGAGAGTTTTCAACGATACGGCGCGTTACGTAGATCAGGGTGGTGGAAAACGTAAAGGAAGTTTTGCGATTTACATTGAAACATGGCACGCTGATATCTTTGAATTTTTGGATTTGAAGAAAAATACAGGAAAAGAAGAAATGCGTGCAAGAGATTTATTCTTCGCCATGTGGACTTCAGATTTATTCATGAAACGTGTACAGGAAGACGCTAGTTGGACATTAATGTGTCCGAATGAATGTCCTGGATTGTACGATGTTTACGGAGAAGAATTCGAAACCATGTATTTGGATTATGAATTTAGAGGAAAAGGTAGAAAAACCATTCGTGCACGTGAATTATGGGAGAAAATCCTTGAATCACAAATCGAAACAGGTACGCCATATATGTTGTATAAAGATGCAGCAAACCGTAAATCGAACCACAAGAATTTAGGAACAATTCGTTCTTCTAACTTGTGTACAGAAATTATGGAGTTCACCTCTAAAGATGAAATTGCAGTTTGTAACCTGGCATCTATTTCGTTGCCAATGTTTATCGATAACGGTAAATTTGATCACGAAGCACTTTACAATGTTACAAAACGTGTAACACGTAATTTGAACAAAGTAATTGACAGAAACTACTATCCGGTAAAAGAAGCAGAAAACTCTAACCTGCGTCATCGTCCGGTAGGATTGGGAGTGCAAGGTTTAGCAGATGCTTTCATCATGTTGCGTTTACCGTTTACAAGCGATGAGGCTAAAGTATTAAATCAGGAAATTTTCGAAACATTATACTTCGCAGCTGTAACCGCTTCTATGGAAATGGCGAAAGAAGAAGGACCATATTCTACATTTGAAGGTTCTCCAATGTCTAAAGGAGAATTTCAATACAATATGTGGGGAATGAAAGATGAAGAATTATCAGGACGTTGGGACTGGGCTTCATTAAGAAAAGAAGTAATGGAGCACGGAGTTCGTAACTCATTGTTAGTGGCGCCAATGCCAACTGCTTCTACTTCTCAAATTCTTGGAAACAACGAAGCTTTCGAACCTTATACATCAAACATTTACACACGTCGTGTATTGTCTGGAGAATTCATCGTGGTAAACAAACACTTACTTCATGATTTAGTAGAAAGAGGTTTGTGGAATGAGACTTTGAAACAAGAAATCATGCGTCACAACGGATCTGTTCAAAATATTGATGTGATTCCAGCAGATTTAAAAGAACTATACAAAACAGTTTGGGAAATGTCGATGAAAGATATTATCGATATGTCACGTCAGAGAGGTTATTTCATTGACCAATCACAATCACTGAACTTGTTCATGCAAGATGCAAACTATTCTAAACTTACGTCAATGCACTTCTATGCTTGGCAATCTGGTTTGAAAACGGGAATGTATTACTTGAGAACGAAATCAGCTGTTGATGCGATTAAATTCACATTAAACAACGATAAAAAAGAAGAAACAGCTCCAGCTTTAGTTGCAGAAACTGAAGAAATCAGTGTTGAGGATTATAAAGCAATGTTGCTAAAAGCACAAGCTGCGGGTCCTGAGGATTGTGAAATGTGTGGATCTTAATTTTAGATTTTAGATCTGAGATTTTAGATTTTTAGAATATAGAAAGCAGTTATCGTAATGGTAACTGTTTTTTTGTTAAATGGTAATTAGATAATTTATGCTAAATAAAATTTTGGGCTTAGTTTTTTTATTCTGTCTTTTTTCATGTAAAGAAAAGGTAGAGATGCAAGTGCAGAAAGAAGAAAATTTAGAAGAAATTAATCAGGATGAGGTAACAACAATAAGTGCCAGAGTAACAGACTACGATACATTAATTAATCGAGTTAAAAAGCGAGGTGATATAGATGCGTATGATGAGCTTTTTTATAGTTTTAAAGATTGTTGTTTTCGTGAAAGTACAGATAGTGTAATGGTATACGCAAAGATTATGGCCGAGAAATTCAATTATGAAAGAGCGTACTATCACTTTTATGATGCTATTTTAGAGAAACATGGAATAGATTATACCAATTTTCCTCAAATTGATATCAGTAAAATGGAGAAACAGGACAAACAGAAACTGGAAAACTGGTTTAAATTTATGATAGAAAGAAAACAGATTAGCCAACAAACATTGGATTCTATAAAAAAATAATTGGTCAATAGTTTACGCAAAAAAAACATGAATTCTAATTTACATATCATTGATAATAAGGTAAAATATTATCAGTTGGCAGAACATTATTTTCAAAATATAGATCTTGACGAGCATGAGAGAATTAATTTTGATGAGATTATTCAAAAATCCATTTCAATTTTACTAGATCACGATTTTATTCCAACACCTTGCATTGAAATTAAATTAGAACTTCTTAAAGATCAAAAAAAGATAGGTAATTATTTTCTTTATGTTAATGAAAAGAAAGAATTCATAGATGAATTTCTAATAACATAGCCCGTGGTTTCAACCATGGGAACACAATGCATTTTTCCCAAATACGTCTCCCATGGTTGAAACCACGGGCTATGTTTGATTATGATTGCTGAATATAAAATAAACAATATCCCCAAAAAAATCCCGTTCTAAACATTACCAAAACTTTCAAAACCTTAGCACCTTAGTATCTCAGAACCTTAGCCCCTTAGATTAAACCTTTAAGAAAAAACAAAGTCTTATTTCTAAACAAATTCCTGCGTTATGAAAAAAAGCAATCTTTGGTCGTTACGATTGGGTTTTTCTGGTAAAGAAGCCGATAAAATTGAAAAACTAGGATTAGAAAAATTTCTAAAACATTCCTATGATTCAAAATTTGACAAACAACTTCCTGCTTTTTTAGATGACGATCCCAAAACACTTTTGGAACTTAAAGCACTACGCGAATCCATAAAAACTGCCGATACTGAATTCAAAAAGAAAATTCTGAAGAAGGAAATCTATTCGAATGTAGAATTGAAAAAATGGTGGATCGCCAAAATGCGAAATGATGAATTTCCGTTACGCGAGAATATGGTTTGTTTTTGGCACAATCATTTCGTTTCTACTTCTCAAAAAGTAAAAGTCAATTATTGGATTTATCAGCACAATATGATTTTGCGCGAGCATGCTTTTGGCAATTTCAAGGAATTAACCAAACAGATTGTAAAATCGAATGCAATGGTGAAATACTTAGATAATGTTGATAATAAAAAAGGCAAATACAACGAAAATCTAAGTCGGGAATTATTGGAATTATTCACGATCGGAATTGGGAATTATTCTGAAAGTGATATCAAAGAAGGTGCAAAAGCATTAGCCGGATTAAATTATGGCGATGATGGTGCGCTTTATAGAAAAAACATAGAAGATAACGGCGATAAAACTTATTTCGGGAAAACCGGAAACTGGAAAGCGGATGATTTGGTCGATATTATTTTTGAACAGAAAAACATTCCGTATTTAATTACCCGAAAAATTCTGAAATGGTTTGTTTACGATAATCCGTCAGAAGATTTGGTAACGTATTATGGAGATTATTTCAGAAAAGTAAAGTTTGAAATTCAACCTTTGCTGACCAAAATTTTTACAGAAGAATATAAAAAAGAGAATTCCGGAACTAAGATTAAAAATCCGCTGGTTTATATTCTACAGCTTTTAGAAGAATTACATATTGATGATTTGGATGATGCCATGATTATGTTCTTCCTAAAACAACAAGGAATGGATTTCTACAACCAAATAAATGTGAAAGGTTGGGATGGAGGAAATTCCTGGCTGACTTCTCAGATTTACCTGCAACGCAATAATACTTCAGATTTGCTTTGCAGCGGAAGAAGTATTACCAGAAGAGTTTTAAACACCATGAATTCTGAGGATGAAAAACCAAAAACAGAATTCGAGAAAATTGATGTAAAAATTGATTTTGATTCCGCTGGAAACAATAAAACCATTATCACTGAATTATCAGACAGATTGTTGTTTAAAGTAAACGATTCCATGCAAAAAGACATGGAAAATTTACTGAAATACGATTTTGACCCCAAAGAACCGCATGCCAATTTTGCCGTGGCGAGACTCTTTAACTATATTACAAAATTGCCGGAATATCAATTAGTTTAAAAATTGAAATTATGAACAGGAGAAATTTTCTAACATTGACAGGAACATTTACAGGCGGATTGCTTGTGCTTCCTGATTTTTTGCACGCTTTTGGTTCGCAAACTAATTTGATAACCGGGGAGCAATGTATTGTTTTTGTACAATTGAACGGAGGGAATGACGGATTGAATACTTTTATTCCGTACGATAATCCGTTGTATTATGATTTGAGAACCAAAATCGCTTTGAATAAAGATGTAGTTGTTGGGAAAAACAAAGGAATGGCATTTCATCCATCTTTAAAAGATTTTGCGCAAATGCAGCAAAACGGAGATTTAACCGTAATTCAGAATGTTGGTTATCCGGAACCTATTCGTTCGCATTTTAGAAGTCAGGAAATCTGGCAAACCGCAACCGATTCAGACAAATATATAAACGAAGGCTGGTTAGGAAGATATTTAGATTTGCAATGCAACGGGCATCAGGCTACGGCAGGAATAAATTTAGATTCGATTGATAATTTAGCTTTAAAAGGAACGGAACCTAATTCTATCACAGTAAAAGATCCAAACCGATTTAAAGTTAAATCAGATAAAGACGAAAATGTAACCTTGTCTGATAATCCACAATTGGATTTTGTTCGAAAAATCGCCAATTCAGTAACAGAAGGTTCTGATGAAATCCAGAAAGCATTAGCAAAATCCAAAACAGAAATCAGTTATCCAAAAACCGGATTGTCTAAGAATCTGGAATGGATTGCGCGATTGATAAAAGGAAATTTAAATTCTAAAGTGTATTACACATCACTTGGTGGATTTGATACACACGACAATCAACTTGCTATTCATGAAAAAAGATTAACAGATTTGAATGATGCGTTATTCACTTTTTATCAGGATTTAAAACAAGCACAATTAATGCAAAATGTTACAGTTGTTGTTTTCTCTGAATTTGGACGACGAGTAAAAGACAACGGAAACGGAACCGACCACGGAACTGCAGCGCCAATGTTTATTATTGGAGGAAATAATAAAGGAACTATTTTAGGGAATAATCCAAACTTATCGGATTTAGATAATGGCGATTTAAAACATGAAATTGATTTCAGAAGTGTGTATGCTTCTCTATTAAAAGAAAAAATGAATTTTGATTATTCTAAAATTGGAATTAGGAATAAACCGGTTTCGGGGTTGTTTTCATAAATAAAAAAAAATAAAATTTGTAGCTTTTTTCGTATAATTGTAATTTGAAAAGTGAAAACATTAAAAGATATGTTTCACTTTAGAACAACTTTTATATATTTGCTACAATGAATGATAATTTAAAATTCAGGTCTGTTTTTCTTTTTAAAGATTATTTTCGAAAATTCTATTACGAACAAGAAGAAAAAGTTAAGCAGAAAATACTTTGGACAATAAGATTGGTTGAGTCGGTCGATAAAATTCCAATAACGTATTTAAAACATATTGAAAATACAGATGGACTTTTTGAAATGAGAGTTCAAGTTGGAAGTGATATTTTTAGGATTTTTTGTTTTTTTGATAAGGGAAAATTAGTTGTTCTTATTAATGGCTTTCAAAAAAAATCCCAAAAAACGCCTAAAAAAGAAATTGAAAAAGCATTAAAAATTAAAAAGGAATATGAAAGCGAAAAATAAAAACTTAACAAGTCTCGATGAATTTATTGAACTCGAGTATGGGAAAATTGGTACACCAAAACGTGATGAATTTGAAACCGGCTTTGAAAGTTTTAAAATAGGAGCAATGATTCATGAAGCCAGACTTCAAAAGGGAATGACCCAAGAAGAACTAGCTGAAAAAGTCGGAACTACAAAATCTTATATTTCAAAGATTGAAAATAATGTAAAAGAAGCCAGATTTTCTACACTTCAAAAAATAGTCGAAATTGGTTTGGGTGGACATTTAGAGCTATCGATTAGACTATAATTATCTAAATTCTTAGTCCCTTAGCATCTCAGAATCTCAGTACCTTCTTAAAAACCATTTGCCTAAATCGCATTTTAAGACTGATTTATTAAAATATCCTACAAAATCGGTAGATTTTGTTAAGAAATCCTTTTTTGTTTCATAAAATGCAATATTTTTTTTGGTGCGCTAAAAATAATTTATACATTCGCAGAGAATTTAAATAATAACACAAACAAAATGGCATCTAACCGTTTTTATTTTAGCAACTCTTTTTATTTCTTCTTTAGTAGAAGTAAGGATTGTGCTATGGTTATTTGAGAAATATAAAAGACAAATAAAACTAATATACAATCCTGATGAAAATCAGGATTTTTTTTTGAATATATGACAACTAAAATTGCAATACAAGGTATAAAAGGTTCTTTCCATCATCAGGTTGTGAAGGAGTATTTCTCTGAAAATGTGGCTATTGATGAGTGTTTGTCTTTTGAAGAATTAATCGACAGCCTTCTTTCAGGAAAATCGGATCAGGCGGTTATGGCGATTGAAAATTCGATTGCAGGTCCAATTATTCCGAATTACGCTTTGATTGACAAGAATAATTTACACATTATTGGAGAGCATTATTTAAGCATTCACCAAAATTTAATGGCTTTAAAAGGTCAGAAAATTGAAGATATAAAAGAAGTTCATTCGCACCCAATGGCAATTTTACAATGTATGGATTTCTTAAAACAGTATCCAAACATCAAATTGGTTGAAGATAAAGATACAGCTGAAACGGCCAGAAGAATTCAGGAAAAACAATTAACCGGAATTGCAGCAATTGCAAGTAAAACGGCTTCTGAGATGTATGATTTAGAAATCATTGCTCCGGAAATTCAAACGATCAAAAATAATATGACTCGTTTTGTGATCATTAAAAAGCAAAATTCATTTTTACCGGAAAGCGAAATCAACAGAGCTTCTATCAAATTTGAATTGGATCATAAAAGAGGAAGTCTGGCAGCAGTTTTGAATGTTATGAGCGACTGCAAACTGAATTTAACAAAAATTCAGTCGCTTCCAAAAATTGAAACACCCTGGAAATATTCGTTTTTCGTAGATGTTACATTTGAGAAATACGAAGATTTTGCAAAAGCTAAAACATTACTAAATATAATGGCAGAATATTTAAAGATTTTGGGAGAATATAAAAATACTAAACCTTTGAGTGAGTCATAAAGTTGGAAAGTCGAAAGTCTTAAAGTCAAAAAAGCTAAGAGCTTGCTATCTAAAGCAAAAATAAAAGTTTAAAAAGAGCCTAAAGCCTAAAGCTTAAAGCCTAAAGCAAATAAAAAATGATTACAACAGCAAAAAGATTAGATACAGTTGAAGAATACTACTTCTCATCAAAATTGAGAGAAGTGCGTCAACTAATGTCTGAAGGAAAATCTATCATCAATATGGGAATTGGAAGCCCTGATTTGAGTCCGTCGAAAGCAGTAATTGAAGCAGTTGCCACGGCAATTCAAGATGAAAACGGGCATGGTTATCAGAATTATCAGGGATTACCGGAATTGAGAAAAGGGATGGCAGATTTTTATCAGAATCAATTTGGTGTTGAATTGAATCCGAATAATGAGATTTTGCCTTTGATGGGTTCGAAAGAAGGAATTATGCATATTTCGTTAGCCTTTTTAAATGAAGGTGATCACGTTTTAATTCCGAATCCAGGTTATCCAACGTATACGTCGGTAACCAATTTGGTTGGAGCGGTTCCGGTTTATTATGATTTGAAAGAAGCAAATGCCTGGGAACCGGATTTTGAAGCTTTAGAAAAACTGGATCTTTCGAAAGTAAAAATTATGTGGCTGGGTTATCCACACATGCCAACAGGAGCGAGAGGAAGTTTAGCCTTATTTGAAAAATTGGTTGCTTTTGCTAAAAAACACAACATATTATTGGTTAACGATAATCCTTATAGTTTTGTTTTGAATGATAATCCGATGAGTTTATTGCAGGTTGAAGGTGCGAAAGAAGTGGCTTTAGAATTAAATTCATTAAGCAAGACGTTCAACATGGCGGGCTGGAGAGTCGGAATGGTTTTAGGAAATCCTGAAATTATTGACGCAGTCTTAAAAGTAAAAAGCAACATGGACAGCGGCATGTTCTACGGAATTCAGAAAGGTGCAGTTGCTGCTTTAAATTGTGATAAATCATGGTTTTCGGATCAAAATAAAATTTACAGACGCCGAAGAGAACTAACAGAAAAACTAGCAGAAAAATTAGGTTGCGAAGTTTATGCAGCAGGAGTTGGGCTTTTTGTCTGGGCAAAATTACCGGAAGGAATCGAATCAGCAGAGAAGTTCATTGACGAAATATTATACGAGAAACACATTTTCATTACACCGGGAACAATTTTCGGAAGCAATGGAGAAGGATATATCAGATTTTCGTTGTGTGTGAAAGAAGAAAAAGTACAAGAAGCGATAGATAGATTTTAGAATCAAGAATCAAGAATCAAGATTTTAGACTTTAGATTGCGAACTTTGCGTAAGTCCTTGCGGACATTGCGGTTAAGAAACAAAAAAGAATTATGAAAGTATACGTAATAGGGATAGGGTTAATAGGAGGTTCGATGGTGCTGGACATCAAAGACCAACATCCGAACGCGACTATTTTTGGGATCGACAGCAACGAAAACCACTTGCAGGAAGCAATTGATTTGGGTGTTATCGATCAGGCAGGGAACTTTGAAGATCTGGCTGAAGCCGATTTTGTAATTGTTTCGGTTCCGGTTGATGTGGCGCTGGTTGTTTTGCCAAAAGTATTGGATTTGGTTGGAGACAAAACAATTGTTTTTGAAGTTGGTTCAACTAAAAAACCAATTTGTGATGCAGTTGCAAATCATCCGAAAAGAAGAAATTTTATCGCAACGCATCCAATTGCAGGAACAGAGTTTTCCGGCCCATCAGCGGCGATAAGAGGTTTGTTTAAAGGAAAGACAAACATCATTTGTGAAGTGGAAAAGACCACTTTTAAATTGCAGGAAAAGGCGTTACAGCTTTTCAACGAAATCGGAATGAGGATTCGATATATGGATCCGACTTCGCACGACAAACACATAGCTTACGTTTCGCATTTGTCGCACATTAGTTCGTTTATGCTTGGAAAAACGGTAATGAACAAAGAAAAAGACGAACAGGATATTTTTGATATGGCGGGAAGTGGATTTGAAAGTACGGTTCGTTTAGCAAAAAGTTCTCCCGCAATGTGGACACCGATTTTTAAGCAAAACAAAGAACACGTTATTGAAACATTAGAAGAATACATTTCAAATCTCAGTCGGTTTAGAGATTTGCTAAAAGAAGATAATTACAATGCCATTTTTGAAGAAATGGAAAGCACAAATAAAATTAAAGAAATACTAAACGGATTAACAACAACTAAAAAGTAAATTAGAATTAAGATGGAAAATAAAAAAGAAATGAGAAAGTGGTTAGAAGATTTCAATTTAAATCACCCACTTGTGATAGCTGGACCTTGTAGTGCAGAAACGGAAGATCAGGTATTAAAGATTGCTCATGAATTGAAAGATTCAAAAGTTAGTGTATTCAGAGCAGGAATCTGGAAACCAAGAACGCGTCCGGGAGGATTTGAAGGTGTTGGAGAAATTGGTTTAAAATGGTTACAAAAAGCTAAAAAAGAAACTGGTTTATTGATGGGAACTGAGGTTGCGACTGCAGCTCACTGTAAATTAGCCTTAGAACATGATATCGACGTTTTATGGGTTGGTGCCCGTACAACTGCAAACCCTTTCGCAGTTCAGGAAATTGCTGATACTTTGAAAGGAACTGATAAAATCGTTTTGGTTAAAAACCCTGTAAACCCGGATTTAGCTTTATGGTTAGGTGGTGTTGAGCGTTTACACATGGCTGGAATCGAAAAATTAGGAGTTATTCACAGAGGTTTCTCTACTTACGAGAAAACAAAATACAGAAACATTCCAGAATGGCAGATTGCTATCGAATTGCAAAATAAATTCCCTGATTTACCATTAATCATCGATCCATCTCACATTACCGGAGATCGTAAAATGATTTTCGAAGTAACGCAAGAGGCTTTAGATTTGAATTACGATGGTATGATCATCGAAACGCACTACGATCCGGACAATGCCTGGTCTGATGCTGCTCAACAAGTTACTCCAGATGCTTTGAAACAAATCATTAAAGATTTGACGATCAGAAAAACAGATGATACTACAGATGAGTACAGTTCAAAAATGACAAAACTAAGAGCTAACATCGACGTACTTGATGCTAACTTATTAGAGTTATTAGGAAAACGTATGAAAGTAGCTGACGAAATTGGTCAGGTGAAAAAAGATGCAAACGTAGCGATTCTTCAAAACAACCGTTGGAACGAAATCTTAGGAAAAATGATTTTAGAAGGGGAGAAAAAAGGTCTTACTGAAGAATTCGTTTTGAGAATGTTCAAAGCTATCCACCAGGAGAGTATTGGTCACCAGGAGAAAATTTTCAACGCATAATTTTTTCTAAAACATATAAGTGATATAAGATAATTTTAGTTTTTTCTAAAATTTGTTATTTGGTTTTCTTATATCATAATTTAAAAATAGATTGTTTTTTTAAAATCTCCATCGTTTTGAAAGAAGTGTTGGAGATTTTTTTATGATTTTAAATACCGAAATCAATGGGTTTCAATTGTAAAACAGTAATTTTGTGCTTTAATATTTTTTAGTTTTCAGAGTAATCTAAAAATCTAAAATCTAAAATCTAAAATTTGAATGACAGGACTCGTATATAAATCTACAGGAAGTTGGTACACCGTAAAATCGGAACAAGGCGATTTTATAGAATGCCGTATGAAAGGGAAGTTCAGGATGAAAGGTATTAAAAGTACTAATCCTATTGCTGTAGGCGATATTGTCGATTATGAATTGGAAGAAACTTCAGATGCCGTAACCGGAACGATTTTTAATATTCACGAAAGAAAGAATTACATCGTTCGTAAATCGGTTAACCTTTCGCATCAAATGCATATTATTGCGTCGAATATTGATCGTGTTTTTTTATTGATCACGATTAATAATCCTCCGACGACTTTCAATTTTATAGACCGTTTTTTGGTAACTGCAGAGGCTTACAATATTGAGACTATTTTGGTTTTTAATAAGATCGATACTTTTGATGAACCAACTCTGGAAGATCAATTGTATATGCAATATGTATATCAGCAAATTGGTTACAAATGTCTAAGAGTTTCTTCGACTGAGATGAAAGGAATTGACGAATTAAAAGAAATGATGATTGGTAAGGTGAGTATGTTCTCCGGACATTCAGGTGTTGGGAAATCGACTTTGGTAAATGCCATGGAACCTTCTTTACATCTTAAAACCAAAACCATTTCTGAAGCTAGTAAACAAGGGCAACACACGACGACTTTTGCTGAAATGTATGATTTATCCTTTAATGCCAAAATTATCGACACACCGGGAATTAAAGGTTTCGGAATTGTAGATATGGAGAAAGAAGAAATCAGCGGATACTTTCCTGAATTCTTCAGATTAAAAGATCAATGTAAGTTTAACAACTGTTTACACAAAGAAGAACCGCATTGTGCTATCAAAGCTGCATTAGAAAGAGACGAGATCGCCTGGTCACGTTATAATAGTTATTTAAAGATCCTCGAAGGCGATGAAGAAAATTATCGCACCGATACTTATGATGAGGATCGTAAAATTAGCGATGAAACTAGAAACCAGAAATAATTGTGAATTGTAAATGGTTAATTGTGAATTATGGCAGATAACGTTATAAAAACAAAATCTTTTAATTTTGCCTTGAGGATTGTTAAATTGTTTCAGTTTCTAAACAGGAAAAGAAAGAATTTGTTTTAAGCAAACAATTACTTCGCAGTGGAACTTCAATAGGAGCATTGGTTCGCGAATCCGAGCAAGCAGAAAGCAAAAAAGATTTTATTCATAAATTAGCAATTGCCCAAAAAGAAGCCAACGAAACAGATTATTGGTTAGAATTATTGTTTCAATCAGATTATTTAAACGAAACTCAATTCAAATCGATTAAATCTGATATTGTAGAAATCAATAAAATATTAGCATCAATCATAATCACAACGAAACAAAAACTAACTAAAATCTAAAATTCACAATTAACCATTCATAATTCACAATTAATATGAGAGTTGTTCTTCAAAGAGTTTCCCAAGCGTCAGTAACTGTGGAAGGAAATAAAACCGCCGATATTCAAAAAGGATTATTGGTTTTAGTCGGAATTGAAGATGCCGATACGCAGGAAGACATCGATTGGCTGGTTGGGAAAATCATTAAAATGAGAATTTTTGGTGATGAAAATGATGTCATGAACTGCTCGGTTCAGGATGTTGGCGGCGATATTATTGTGGTCAGCCAATTTACACTTCATGCTTCTACAAAAAAGGGAAATCGCCCTTCGTACATAAAAGCCTCAAAGCCAGAATTTGCCATTCCGATGTATGAAAATTTCGTAAAATCTTTAGAAAAAGAGTTTAATAAGAAAGTGCAAACAGGAATTTTTGGTGCAGATATGAAAGTAAGTCTGTTAAATGACGGGCCTGTTACAATTTTAATTGACAGCAAAAACAGGGAATAAAAATTCATAAACAAATGTTAAGGATTTCTAAAAATAATATATATTTGGAGAAATTCCCTACTAATGAAAAAACCTTTTTTTGCGTTATTTTTTTTATTATTTACCCTTATTTCTTCTGCTCAAAAGAGCGAATATTCAGTTTTAACTCTTTCCGATAGCCTTAAGGCTAATGCAGACGCTGTTGTGCGTTTGGATCAAATGGATATTGCAATTGCTTCGCAACGAAGCATGAACGTCAAATCACAAAGAATTGTTACCGTTTTTAATGAGGCAGGATTAAGTGATATTGACGCCTATCAGGGCTATGACAAATCAACTTCCGTAAAAAGTATTGAAGCAATTGTATATGATGCTTTTGGTAATGAAATAAAGAAAGTTAAACGTAAAGATTTTAAAGACCAAAGCGCGGTTAGCGGAAGCACACTTTTTTCGGACAGTCGCGTAATTTTTTTAGAATATACTCCTGTTTCTTATCCTTTTACTGTTGTTTACAATAGTGAGATTGAAAGCTCAAATACAGCCTTTTTGCCACAATGGTATTTCCTGGGCGGCTACTCTGTAAGCATTGAAAAATGTATATTAAATGTTACTTATCCTAATAACCTCGGATTTAAAAAGAAGGAATTTCAGTTTGCCGGTTATAACATCAAGAAAACTTTAGATACTGAAACACAATTGAGTTATGTTGCGACTACTATTCTCGCTCAGAAGCCGGAAAGTTTCAGTCCGTCTGGTAGAGATCTTTTCCCAAGAATTATGATGGGTTTAGAAAATTTTCACTTAGAAGGTGTAGATGGAACTGCTAAAACCTGGGAGGCTTTTGGTAAATGGTACAGCGAAAAAATCTTAACAGGAACAACTGATTTATCTGAAGAAACTAAAACGAAAATAAAAGCATTAGTTGGCGATGAAAAAGATCCAATCAAGAAAGCAAAAATCATCTATGACTATGTTCAGAAAAAATCCAGATATGTAAATATTGCCATTGGTATAGGAGGTTGGAAGCCAATGCTTGCAACAGACGTAGATCGTTTGGGATATGGAGATTGTAAAGCATTATCAAATTATACTAAAGCGCTTTTGCAGGCGGTTGATGTTCCTTCTTATAACACCATTTTATATGGTGATCGTTATAAGGCTAATATTCAGTCTGATTTTGTTTCGATGCAGGGAAATCACATGATATTGGCAATTCCAAATGGAGATAACTATACTTTCCTCGAATGTACAAGTCAGGATGATCCTTTTGGATATCAGGGAACTTTCACAGACGACAGAGATGTGTTGGTTGTTAAACCTGAAGGAGGAATAATTGTGAGAACTAAAATTTATGAAGACAAGGGAAATACCCAAACTGACAAAGGAATTTATACTATTGATGAGAATGGTAATTTTTCCGGTTCCATTTCGATAATTTCAGAAGGATCGCAATATAGTTCTAAACAAGGATTAGAAGCTTTTCAGCCTACTCAGAAAGAGTCTTATTATAAAAAATACTGGGATCATATTAATAATTTGAAATTGGGTAAAATAACATTTACGAACAATAAAGAGAACATACGCTTTACTGAAGATATTCAGATTAGTGCCATAAGCTACGCCTCAATTTCATCTAATAAAATGATTTTTGCGGTTGATGCTTTTAACCAAAATGGTGAAAATATAAAACGCATCAGAAACAGGAAAAACCCCTTTGAGATTCAGCGTGGTTATTTAGATACAGACGAAATTGAAATTAATTTACCTGCGGGATTCTCGATTGAATTTCTTCCTTCGAACTATGAACTAAAAGGAAAGTTCGGAGAATATAAGACTGAAATTATCAAAAAAGAAAATAATAAACTGCTTTACAAGCGCTCTATGTTCGTTAATAAAGGTAAATATTCAAATAAGGAATACGATGAATATCGACTTTTTATGGAGCAAGTGTCCAGAAATGATAATGCTAAAATTGTATTGACCAAAAACTAACCAAAAACCAACCAAAAGAATAACCAATGAAATCTATCAAATTTTTAAGTCTGTCAGTTTTGTTGCTGTTTTTTTCAAAAGTAGCAGCACAAGAATTTAAATTAGGAAAAGTATCAATCGCTGAGTTAGAGCAAAAAGTGCATCCAAAAGATTCATCGGCAGTCGCAGCGGTTTTGTATAAAAAGGGAAAATCAAGAATTGAATACGATCAGACTGATGGATTTGTGGTTTTAACAGAAGTTGAGACCCGAATTAAAATTTATAAAAAAGAGGGATATAATTGGGCGAATCATAGCGTTTGGTATTTTAATACCTCAAATCTAACTGAAAAAGTGTTTTTTGCTGATGCATACACTTATAATTTGGTTAATGGGAAAATTGAAAAAACCAAACTAAAAAGTGAAGGGAGTTTTGATGAGGTATTAGACAAAGTAAGAGGGCAAAAAAAGATTACAATGCCTAACGTAAAAGAAGGTTCAGTCGTAGAATTTAAATATACAGTAAAAAGTCCTTCCAGAATGATCAGAGAATGGAATTTTCAATATAGTATTCCGGTAAATTATTCGGAATTTAGTACGTATGTTCCAGAATATTATGTTTTTAATCCGAGGCAAAAAGGATATGTTTTTCCTAAAGTTACAACTACAAAAAATAACAAAGCGATTATTTTTAGTAATAAGGAAAGGTCTGGTTTTGGGGTCGTAAAAACGGATTATTCTACTGAAAAAGTGGAATATATAGAGACCCAAACTACGTATATAGCGCAAGATTTTCCCGCTATGAAAAACGAGGTTTTTGTGAATAATATGGATAATTATGTCTCTAGTATTGAACATGAATTAGCGATGGTTAAATTTCCTAATGAACCATTAAAGCCATATTCTACAGATTGGAATTCAGTTGCGAAAACAATTTACGACTATGAAACTTTTGGTCCGGAATTAAATAAATCGGGTTATTTTGAAGATGATTTAAAAGTAGTATTAGCTGGGAAAAACACACCTGATGAAAAAATACTGGCAATTTTAAATCATGTGAAATCAACTGTGAAATGGAACCATTATACGGGCTATGATTGTGATTTGGGAGTTAGAAAAGCT
The DNA here is from genome assembly GCF_002217275.1 of Flavobacterium frigidimaris. Lineage (NCBI taxonomy): Bacteria > Pseudomonadati > Bacteroidota > Flavobacteriia > Flavobacteriales > Flavobacteriaceae > Flavobacterium > Flavobacterium frigidimaris. The sequence goes on along the minus strand of NZ_MUGV01000001.1, from coordinate 36,382 downwards.
TACAAAGAAAAAATAGGAAACATTGGTGATATCAATTTAATGCTAACTGCAATGTTACGTTTTGCGGGTTTAAATGCTGATCCTGTTTTGGTAAGCACACGTTCAAACGGGATTTCATTGTTTCCTAACAGAAATGCTTTCAATTATGTAATTGCGGCTGTTGAAACTCCAACAGGATACGTTTTGCTGGATGCATCTGATAAATTTTCAGTTCCGAATGTTTTGCCGTTACAAGCTCTAAATTGGTATGGAAGATTGATTCGTAAAGACGGAAGTTCTGAAGAAATCGATATGATGCCTAAGAAACCATCCCTTGATACTGTTTTTATGAATTATACTATTGATGCTGATGGTAAAGTTACGGGTAAAACAAGAAGACAATGCACTGATTATAATGCTTTGGTAACAAGAGATAATATTGATGGTGTTAAAGAAGAAACGTATCTTGAAAAATTAGAGAATGAAAATAATAAGATTGAAATTAGTGAATACTCAAGAACGAATGAAAAGGAAATTTTATTACCAATGATAGAATCATATTCTTTTACGGGAAATGATTTGTGCGAAGTTATTGGAGGAAAAATTTATGTCAGTCCAATGTTGTTTTTTACAGAAAACCAAAATCCGTTTAAGCAGGAAATTAGAGAATATCCGGTAGATTTTAGTTACCCATTTACAGATAAGTATAATATCATTATCAAGATTCCGGAAGGATTTGTGGTTGAAACACTACCAGCTCCGGCAGTAATTACAATGGCAGATGATTTAGGTACTTTCAAATTTAATATTGCATCAAACGATGGAACATTGCAATTGATGATTTCACATCAAATTAATGAGGCAATAGTTTCAACTGAAAAATACGAGATGCTAAAAGAATATTATAAAGGGATGGTTGCAAAAGAAACAGAGAAAATAGTTTTAAAAAGAATATAAAAATGAGATTACATTTAATGGTTGTCACAGCTTTAATAATTTTGTGGGCTTCAAAAGGCACTGCTCAAAATTACGAGTTGGGAAAAGTTACGATTGCTGAATTACAAGAAAAATCAAATGCAAAAGATACAGCGGCTCCGGCCGCTATTTTGTTTAAAAAAGGAAGAACCTTTTTTACCTATACTGAAGGAAAAGGACTTGTCGTTAATAATGTTTATGAATTCAGGATTAAAATTTATAAAAAAGAAGGGCTAAAATGGGCAAATCAAAAAGTTTCTTATTATGTAGGATATGAGAATCTGAATGATGATACCGTGAATTTTTCGAATGCAGCAACATACAATCTGGAGAATGGTGAAATTGTAAAGACCAAATTGAATAGTGAGGGAAGTTTTAAAAATAAAATCAATAAATACTGGAACGAGGCTACCATCACTTTGCCAAATGTAAAAGTGGGTTCTATTATAGAATTTAAATATATTTTGAAATCAGAAAATATAGTTAGACTTCCTGATTTTGATTTTCAATATAATATTCCAGTTAATTATTTCGAATATAAAACAGAAATCCCGGAATTCTTTATTTATAAATCATTGGTTGTTGGGAATTTAAAAGTAGAAACGAACGCAGAATTAGTACTGAGTAGTCAGATATTTGTAAATGGTTATAAACAGATTAATAGTTTTTATACTTCAAAAGATATTCCGGCACTTAACGAAGAAAGATTTATTGATAATATAAATAATTATAAGGGGGCAATTCAAAACGAATTAGAAAAAGAAAGATATCCTGATAAACCGGTTGTTAATTATACCAAAACCTGGGAAGGCGTCGCAACTTCCATCTATAAGAGTAAAGATTTTGGAGATGAACTTAAACAAAAAGATTATTTTTCAGTAGATCTTAAAAATATATTACAGAAGACCGATTCTAAAAAAGAACGATTAAACTTGATTTTTCAGTTTGTTCAAAACAGGATGAACTGGAACGGAAAAAGGAGTTATTTTGTAGATAAAGGTGTTAAAAAAGCATATGAAGAAAGATCAGGAAATGTTGCCGAAATAAATTTTATTTTGATTTCAATGCTTAAAGCAGCCGGAATCGAAGCAAGTCCTGTTTTAGCGAGTACAGTTGAAAATGGTATTCCGGTATTTCCAAATCGAACTGTTTTTAATTATGTCATTGGTGCTGCGGAAATTGATGGACAGAAAATTTTGCTGGATGCTGCAAATAAGTTTACCACTCCTAATATATTACCATTAAGTCTTTTAAATTGGAAAGGGAGGCTTATTAAGGAAGATGGTTCTTCTCAGGAAGTTGATCTTATACCTAAAGTTGCCTCAAAAGAAAATTACACGATAACAGCCAGTATAAAACCTGAAGTTGGTGAGATTGATGGAAAGTTGAGAATCAAGAAAACAGATTATGAGGCGCTTCGATTTAGAGAAGTAAATTCAAATAACAATGAGAGTTCTTATCTGGAAAAATTAGAAAATGATTTGGGTAAAATTGAAATCGAAGATTATAAGATTGAGAATAAAACTGGAGATTTGTCAAAATCCGTTCAGGAAGAATTTAATTTTAAAGCCAGAAATTCTTATGATTTTATTGGAGGAAAAATATTTTTAAGACCAATACTTTTTTTTACGGATGTTACTAATCCGTTTAAGCAGGAAAAGAGACAAATGCCTGTTTATTTTGGGTATCCAAATCAGAAAACTTATAACTTGTTTTTAGATATTCCGGATGGTTTTGTTGTTGAATCGTTGCCAAAACCAATGCGGATTGTAACAGAAAATAGGGATGCCTCTTATACAATGAATATGATTGCTGAAGAAAATAAAATACATGTTCAAGTTACGAAGGAAATAAATAAATATGTCTTTGCAACTGATGATTATAATATGCTCAAAGAGTTTTTCCAAAATATAATAGCGAGTCAAAATGAAAAAATAGTTTTAAAAAGAATATAAATATGCAATTTCAAAAATTAGCTATAATTATCTTTTGTTTCTTCTTCTCAAAAATCAATGCCCAAAAATATGACTTGGGTAAAGTCACTATAGCGGAATTACAGGAAAAAGCACATCCAAAAGATACTGCAGCTCCTGCAGCTATTATCTTCAAGAAAGGAAGAACTTTCTTTACTTACAATATTACGAATGGCTTTTCAGCGAATCATGTTTATGAATTTAAGATTAAAATTTATAAAAAAGAAGGGCTTGCCTGGGCTGATCAGAAGGTGAAGTTTTATATCGGTTATGAAAAGATGAATGAAGACCGATTGGAATTTTCGCAAGCGATTACCTATAATTTAGAAAATGGCTCGATTGTCAAAACAAAATTGGATAATCAGGGAACTTTTAAGAAAAAAATAAATAAATATTGGAACGAGAAAACCATAACATTGCCTAATGTAAAGGTGGGTTCGATTATTGAATATAAATATATCTTAAAAACAGAGAATATTGTGAAGCTTCCGGACTTTGATTTTCAATATGAAATTCCGGTTGATTATTTTGAATACAAAACAGAGATTCCGGAGTTTTATGTTTATAAGACCATTTTAGTTGGAAAGACAGCCCTAACATCAGATTCTAAAATTGTTGCAGGAAGCCAGAGTTTTGAGAATGAGCACAACCAAACAAGTACACTTTACTTTCAACAAGTTAATTCTCTATTTAGCGGAAAAGATATTTCTCCATTACTATTAGAGCCTTACGTAAATAATATTGATAATTATAAAGGAAGCATTCAACACGAGCTTGAACGCATACGTTATCCAGAGCAGCCTGTAAAAGATTTTACAATGACTTGGGAAGGAGTAGCCTCCACTATTTTTAAAGATGAAAATTTCGGAAAAGAACTGAATCAAAGTGATTTTTTGCTGGAAGATTTGAGAAGATTATTAGTGAATGTCGAATCGTTAAACGAGAGATTGGAGATCATTTTTAAATTCGTTCAGAATAAAATGAACTGGAATGAAGAGAATGGTTATTATACAGATAAAGGAGTTATAAAAGCATACAAAGAACAAACAGGAAATGGGGCCGAAATCAATTTTATATTGATCAGCATGCTGAAATTGGCAGGGATAGAAGTAAATCCGGTTCTGGTAAGTACTGTCGAAAATGGAGTTCCGGTCTATCCAACAAGAACCGGTTTTAATTATGTTATTGCAGCTGCTGAAATTGATGGAAAACAAATTTTATTGGACGCTACCCATAAATATACTTCACCAAATGTTTTACCGCTTAATGTTTTAAACTGGAAAGGACGACTTATAAAAAAAGACGGAACATCTAAAGAAATAGATTTATATCCTGCAACGGTTTCCAGAGAATTTTCAAATACAATTGCCAAATTAGATGCCTCGGGAACAATCGAAGGAAAGGTGAGAGTGCAAAGAACAGATTATGACGCTTATAGTTTCAGAATTCAAAATGCCGATAAAAAAGAGGAGAACTACCTTGAAAAATATGAACAACAATTAGGAGATTTGAAGATCTCAAATTATGCAATAGAAAACAAGAAAACTAATTTAGGAAATCCAATTGTAGAAACGTTTTCTTTTATTTCAGAAAATCAATCTGAAATTATTGGAGGAAAAATATTCATCAATCCGTTACTTTTTTTTACCAGAACAAAAAATCCTTTTACACAGGAGCAAAGGCAGATGGGAATTTACTTTGGATATCCAACGCAGGAAAAATTCAATTTAAGTCTGGATGTTCCTGAAGGCTATAATGTAGAGTCACTGCCAAAGCCTGTTCGTATTTCTACTGAAGATAAAGCGATAACTTATAGTTTTAATATTTCTAGTGAAGGGAATAAAATTCAAATTAGTTGTATAAAAGAGATTAACAATAGTATTTTTGCAGCAGATGAGTATACTGGATTAAAAGATATTTTCCAGAAGATGCTTGCCAGTCAAAATGAAAAAATTGTTCTTAAAAAAATATAACGATGGATTTGAAAAATGCCCAACTAGATGTTGATACCTGGATAAAAGAACACGGAGTTCGTTATTTTAACGAATTGACCAATATGGCGCAACTTACCGAAGAAGTAGGTGAAGTAGCCCGAATTATTGCACGCAGATATGGTGAACAATCTGAAAAAGAAAGCGATAAAAACAAAGATTTAGGCGAAGAATTAGCTGATGTTGTTTTTGTAGTTTTATGTCTGGCCAACCAAACCGGAATAGATTTGCAAGCTGCTTTTGATAAAAAAATGGATTTGAAATCGGTTCGTGATAAGGATCGCCATAAAAACAACGATAAATTGAAATAATTGTGAAATATCGCTCATAAGTTTTTAATTATGAGTTTTGAATTTTGAATTATGAATGGGGAGTGGTAAATTGCGCGTCTGAATTACGTTTCTAATGATTCGTACTTCATAATTTACAACTTACAATAAAAAAAATGAATTTACTACTTCAAACAGCGCAACATAATTTACAAGGACAAATTGCAGTAACAGGATCAAAAAGCGAAACGAATCGTTTATTGTTGTTAAAAGCTTTGTTTCCAAATATTACACTTTCTAATACTTCAAACTCTGATGACAGCGAAGTAATGCAAAAAGCGTTGATTGGAAATGACGAAATTGTAGACATTCATCACGCCGGAACAGCAATGCGTTTTTTGACCGCTTATTTTGCTGTAAATGAAGGAAGAGATGTAATAATGACAGGTTCTGGCAGAATGCAGGAACGCCCAATAAAAATTTTGGTAGAAGCTTTAGCACAATTAGGTGTTGAAATTTCATATGAAAAAGAAGTAGGATATCCTCCAATAAAAATCAAAGGAAAAAAAGTTATTGCTTCAAAAGTAACTTTGGCAGCAGATGTAAGCAGCCAATATATTTCAGCACTTTTATTAGTGGCTTCAAAATTAGAAAATGGTTTAGAGCTGACTTTAGAAGGAGAAATTACTTCGATTCCATACATCAAAATGACTTTGGCTTTGCTAAATGATTTAGATATTCAAACTAGTTTTGAAGGAAATGTAATTAAAGTTTATCCAAAAGAAAGTGTTGCTTCAAAAGAAATGGTAGTAGAATCAGATTGGAGTTCAGCATCTTATTTCTTTAGTTTAGTTGCCCTGGCTGACACGGCTTCGATAACATTAACTAGTTATAAAGAAAATAGCTTACAAGGAGATTCTGAATTAGTATCGCTTTATGAGAAATTGGGAGTAAAAACAACGTTTCAAAATAACAAAATGACCTTGGTAAAACAAGAGGGTTTTAAATATGAAACCGTAAATTTCGAATTAAACAATACACCGGATATTGCTCAGACAATTGTAGTAACATGTTTAGGTTTAGGCATCGGTTGTCACTTAACGGGTCTTCATACTTTAAAAATTAAAGAAACAGATCGATTAGAAGCACTTAGAATAGAGCTTACAAAATTAGGAGCTAATATTTCTGTAACTAATGATTCATTGACTTTAGTAGCTTCAGAAAATATCAACCATAATGTAAAAATTGGGACATATAACGATCACCGTATGGCAATGGCTTTTGCACCATTAGCACTTAAAGTTCCAATTATCATCGAAGATGCCGGAGTTGTTTCAAAATCATACCCGGATTTCTGGAATGATTTAAAAGCATTGAATTTCCAAATCTCAGAATTGTAAAATTTTCCACCATATAAGAAATATAAG
>NZ_MUGV01000001.1:0-29757 GCF_002217275.1 Flavobacterium frigidimaris | reverse complement strand
CTTATATTTCTTATATGGTGAAAATAATGGTTTTTAACGAGGTCAAACCATCAGTAAATCAACGACTTTTGAAAATAAACAGCAAAACACTTGACAACGCCTATCTCACAATCGTATATTTGCACACGATTTATAATTTTAGATATAAAATCTAAGATCTACACTTTAAAATCAACAATTCAAATATGAAATTATCACATTTTCAATTTAATTTACCAAAAGAACTTTTAGCGGAATTTCCAGCAGAAAACAGAGACGAGTCTCGTTTAATGGTAATCGATCGTGCAAAACAAACTATAGAACATAAAATGTTTAAAGATGTTATCAATTATTTTGATGACGGAGACGTTTTAATTCTTAACAATACAAAAGTTTTCCCTGCTCGTTTGTACGGAAACAAAGAAAAAACAGGAGCAAGAATTGAGGTTTTCTTATTAAGAGAATTAAATTCAGAGCAACGTCTTTGGGACGTTTTGGTTGATCCAGCTAGAAAAATCCGTATCGGAAACAAACTTTATTTTGGTGATGACGATTCGTTAGTTGCTGAGGTAATTGACAATACAACTTCTCGTGGTAGAACTTTGCGTTTTTTATATGACGGTTCTTACGAAGAATTCAGAAACAAATTGACAGAATTGGGAGAAACTCCAATTCCTAAATACATCAACAGAGAAGTAACTGCTGAAGATGCTGAAAGATACCAGACTATTTATGCAAAAGAAGAAGGAGCTGTAGCTGCACCAACTGCAGGTTTACACTTCTCAAAACACCTTTTGAAAAAATTAGAAATCAAAGGAGTAAACTTTGCTGAGGTTACACTTCACGTTGGTTTAGGAACTTTTAATCCGGTTGAGGTTGAAGATTTATCGAAACACAAAATGGATTCTGAGGAATTGATCATCAAACAAGAAGCTTGCGATATCGTAAACGAAGCAAAAGCAAAGAAAAAACGTATCTGTGCTGTTGGAACAACTTCAATGCGTGCTATTGAAAGTTCAGTTTCGTCTCAAAATACTTTAAATCCTTACGAAGGATGGACAAATAAATTCATTTTTCCTCCTCACGATTTTAGTATTGCAAACTGTATGATCACGAATTTCCACACACCAAAATCAACATTATTAATGATGATTTCTGCTTTTTGTGGACATGATTTAATGAAAAGAGCTTACGAAGAAGCAATCAAAGAAGGATACAAATTCTATTCTTACGGAGATGCAATGTTGATTATCTAATCAAGAGATATATTTTTTATAAAAAACCCATCAGTTAATGATGGGTTTTTTGTTTTTAAAAGAGTTTTCAAGTTTCAGGTTTCAGGTTTCAACTTCTGCACAACGTTAAACTTGAAACCTGAAACTTGAAACAAAAGAAACATTTCCCTATTTTTACGCCTCAAAACAAAAACTCAATGACTTTTCAAAATACACGCGAATTCGCACGAGAGCTTGATTCGCAAGACACTTTAAATCATTATCAGGAACAATTTATTTTTCCGAAAGTGAATGATAAACGCGTAATTTATTTCACAGGAAATTCTTTAGGATTACAACCAAAACGTACCAAAGCTTATGTTGACGAAGTAATGAATGACTGGGCAGAATTGGCAGTTGAAGGTCACTTTTATGCGCAAAAACCGTGGTGGGATTATCAGGAAAGATTTGCTGAACCGTTAAGTAAAATTGTGGGTGCTTTACCTTCAGAAGTTACGGTAATGAACACTTTGACTGTAAACCTTCATTTACTGATGGTATCTTTTTATCAGCCAAAAGGAAAACGTTATAAAATTATCTGCGAAGAAAAAGCGTTTCCATCAGATCAATATATGTTTCAGAGTCAGGTTCATTTTCATGGATATAAACCAGAAGATGCGATTGTAGAAATTAAACGTCGCGACGGCGAACATAATATTCGTTTGGAAGATGTTTTAGCAAAAATTGAAGAAGTTGGCGATGAGTTGGCTTTGGTTTTAATTGGGGGAGTAAACTATTATACCGGACAAGTTTTCGATATCAAAACCATAACAGCAGCTGGACAAAAAGCCGGTGCAAAAGTGGGTTGGGATTTAGCCCACGCAGCTGGAAATATCAAATTAGAACTTCACGATTGGAATGTAGATTTCGCTGCCTGGTGCAGTTATAAATACATGAACTCGGGACCAGGAAATGCTTCTGGATGTTTCGTTCACGAAAAACACCACAATGATCCTGATTTACCAAGATTTGCTGGTTGGTGGGGACATAACAAAGAACGCCGTTTTAAAATGGAACCCACTTTCGATCCGGTTCATGGAGCAGGAGGATGGCAAATTAGTAATCTTCCAGTTCTTTCGTTAGCACCGTACTTAGCATCAGTAGAAATGTTTTCTGAAGTTGGAATGGATGCTTTAATTGCCAAAAGAGATCAGATCACTTCTTATTTAGAGTTTATTTTACATGAAATTGATAAAGAAGTTAAAGGTAATTTCGAAGTTATTACACCTTCAAATCCAATGGAAAGAGCTTCTCAATTATCCGTTTTTTTACATGGAGAAGGAAGAAGTTTATTTGATTATTTAATGAAAAACGGAGTTATTACCGACTGGCGTGAACCGAATGTAATTCGTTTAGCTCCTGTTCCACTATATTGTTCTTATGAAGATATGTACGACTTTGGGCAAATTTTAAAACAAGGAATTTTAGGAAAATAAGCATAGAAGAAAAGAATATCGCAATCCCGATAGCTATCGGGAGCGAAGCCGCAATTAAAAAACTTAAAAGAAAAACTTTGCGTCTCTGCGACTTTGCCTTTAATTTTTTACAATCACGTAATTTTGTAAGCTTTCTTCCAAATCATATAACAGCAACAAATAACATCTCCTTTACTTTGTAGTGTATAATCATAAAAACTACAATCATGAAAGCCTTATATATAGTATTTGCCGCATTAACTATTGTTTCTTGTCAAAACCAGGGAAAAGGAGATCTTAATAAAGCCAAGCAGGCAAGCATTGACTCGATGAAAGTTGAAATTAATAAACAAAAAATTATTGATTCAATGAAAACTGAAATGGCGGAAATGAAAGAAGAGCATAAAGTAGAAGCACAAAAAGTGGTAGTGGTACATCAACAAGACGGAACTGCAACAACAACCACAACAACTAAAAAGAAAGGTTGGAGTTCAACTGCAAAAGGTGCGGTAATTGGAGCTGGTGTTGGTGCTGCAACAGGAGCTATTATCAGTAAGAAAAAAGGTGAAGGAGCTATAATTGGTGGTTTGGCCGGAGCCGGAGTTGGAGCCGGAACAGGTGCCATAATTGATGGCAGTAAAAAGAAAGAATAAAAATATTTAAATAAAAAAAGAACCCCGATTTAGATTTCTAAGTCGGGGTTTTTACTTTATATCATTTCCGGAACAGGAATCTTTATACTGCTTAATTCCATTTTGTAAAAATCAATTTGATATTTAATTTTTTCAGTTTCACTTTTAAAATAAAAAGTAGATTCAAATAAATTATGATAATATTCAATTCCTTCTAAAAGATTTGATTTGAAACTATTCAATTTCTTAATCTGATTGGCTGTGATTTCTCCTGAAATAGTTTCAATTTCAGTTCTAAAATAATCAACATACATTTTCAATTCTTTTACAAACAAATTCGGGCGATTTTTAGCCCTTAAAACAGACTTATTTCCATAAATGTGTTGCAACATATCCTTCAAGGAAACTTCCTGATCAAAATAAGCCATATTCGGTCCTGGACAGATTACAACACCTTGCGCCTGGCCTTTTATTTTGATATCATTTTCTAAATAAGAGGAATTGGCCAAACCAACACATAAACACGATTTTTCGGTGATTTTTATTTTTGATTTTTCGAAGACGTCTACAGAAAGTGTTTCTTTTATGTTTTCTAATTCTGCTAATTTAATATCCTGATATTTTTTAGAAGCTGTACAAATTCCGTGTGCATCATATTCTTTGCTTAATGCCAGAAATTTTTTAGGGCAAGAACTTCCGGCTTTATTCTCGTGAATTCGTTTCTGTTTCAAAATTTCATTTGTCGTGCCGTGCAAGGTATTGAACGGAACTCCCAAAGGTGAAATATGACTTAGATATAAATCTCTTTCTTTGGCTTTGATCAATAAATTTCGGGTGGTCTGGTCGACAGAAGTGGCTTCGGGAACTAATAAAAATGGAGTTCCCCAGCCTACTGAATCAACGTTATAGCTATTTAATAAAAACTCATGTTCCTCTGCCGTTCCTACACCCCCTTGAACGGTAATTTTTAGATTTAAAGGCTGATCAGGAAAAGACGTTCCTTTTTGCTGTAATGCTTTAACCATTAATTCGTGAGCCGATTGAACTAGCTGTTCTTTTTTCTCTTTGAATTCTTCCAGAATGGTGCCTAATAGAAGTCCATCGGTTGCAAAAGCATGTCCTCCACAATTTAGGCCTGATTCAATTCGGTATTCAGAAACCCAAAGTCCTTTTTTTGCTAAAAAATTGCCCTGAATCATAGCGGATCTGAAATCACTTACTTTTAAAATGATTTTCTTTTTAAGCTGATTTTTTTCATTCGGAAAGAAATCGGAAAAATTCTCAAAATAACTGTAAAGCCTCGGATTCATTCCGGCAGAAAGAACGACTGAAGATTCAAGATTACTGTTCGCAAAACCTCTTAAGGCAGCATGTGCATCATTAAATTCAAGAGGTAATAATTCATTTTTAATAAAATTATCCTTGTCTAATTTCGTCATGATATTCACATCAATTTCTCCGACAGTAAGATGTGATTCCATATAATTGCGAATATTTTCTTTGAACGAAATTCCATCTTCCAGTAAACTTTGAAAACCTTTTTTAATGTCTGATGTATTGGGTAGCATTGACATAAAGTTTTCTGCAGCAGTTTTACTTTCCGCTAATTCGGTTTTAAAATTTTCAAATTTTTGTTTGACAATTTTGTCTACTAAGTTGAGGTAAGACGTAATTCTTTCTGCTCTGTAATTATGAAATTTCTGACTTATTTCTTCATAGGGAAGATTGAATTTCGTACTGTAAAAATTACGCATCTTTTCAATCAGATCGTCATCAGCAATAGAAATCACAGATGAAATTCCATATTGTGCCACTCTAATTGGGCTGTCAATGGTATAAGCAAGCCCCATGACTGGAATATGAAAAGTATGTAAGGGTGTTTTTTTCATTTGTTTTCAATTAAAATAAAAACAAATGTTAGAAAAAGGATTGTTATAAAACCTGATAAATGTCAGGTTTAAAATGCACATGGATTAAAAAAATTCGCCACGAATTCACGAATTGTAAATAAATAAATTCGTGAATTCGTGGCGGAAAGTATGCTTAAATCTAAATCAAAATCTTCTTCAAAGACTCTGCAATGCTTCTCCATAAAAAGTTGTAAAATGATTTTTCCTGAATTCTTTCCAATTCAACATCAGCAGTTTTGGCTTTTTCTTTTGAATCATCTTTGACCAATAAATTAACAATCGCCGATTTTAGTTTAGCTTCTTTTTCAGGATTTTTTTTCTTGTATAATTTCACTTTTAAATCGTCATAATCTAAGGAAGCATTTCCTTTTGAAATGTTATCATTTCCATAAAAGTTAAAACGGTATTTATTAAAAACACCTGTAAAGGAAGCATTCATATAAGGTTTGCTGAATTGCCCCATCGCCGCAACATCAAAATTTGAAATTACGCCCTGAATATGAAAACTGTCTTTTTGATCCAAAACATTAAAACTCCAATCAACATTTAAAGGAGATGTTTTCATAAACAAACAGTTGACTTTGATTTTTACATCGGCCGTTTTTTTTAATCCAAAACCACTTCGAAGATTGGTTGCCTGTAAATTAAAATGATCAAAATTTAATTTTCCCGGACCTTTAGAAAAATCAATTTCTTCCTCATAAACAAGCTTCGATTTCAGCACCTGTAAAGTATCAATTTGTAACGGGAATTTAATATTTCGCAATAAATGATTGTAAAGATATTTTTTGCTAAGGTCATCTTTTGGCATTTTTCCGCGATAGATATTCGCATCAAAATGATTCATAACAACCGAATTTGCCTTGAAGAAAAAACGATCTTTTTTAAATCCCCAATCCATTTTGTTGATATTGACCGAGTCTACTTTAAGCGTATAAATGTCTTTTTCTTTTTCTAATTTCTGAATAAAGGTTTTTCGGTTATATTCGGGTAACATCGAAAAATTCTTTATTTTCAGGAAATTGTTTTCAGTGGTGATTTGACCAACATCCATTCGATAAAATTGATTCGGTTTATAATATAAACTATCACAAACCAAAACATATTTTTCATATTGCAGGGGAATTTTTTCCTTTAAGGTCGCATCAGTTATTAAAATGCCTTCGAGTTTCAGCAAAATATTCTTTACGCTGAAAATAGGTTTATTATTTTTTAAATAAACAACATCAATGCTTCCGTCATTCAGATAAATATTCGAAACCGCAATTACTTTTCTAAAGGGATCTATAATTTCAGTTCGAATGCTTTTGCTGTTGTTTAAAAGCTTATCGTTCTTTTTGTATAAAATAACTCTGGGTTTATTAATGATAATACTTTCTGCCTGAATTACATCGCGAAAAGCAAGATCCCAAATATTAAAATGTTTAATGGTAATCGACTCAATTTTAGAAAAAATTCCGGTTTTTATTTTGCTGTTTTCCAATTGATTTTTTGGATGCACCAATAAGGTTTGGGCATAGATATTTCTGGACCAAAGTGAAACTTCAATTTTCTCGTAATTAATGTGATAAGCAGTTTTGTTTTTCTCCTGAATAATAATCGGTAGTTGTTTTTTGATCCAGTAATTCAGTCCGAAATTGACTAAAAGCACAAAAACGAAGATGGAAAGTACACCTATTGCTATTTTTTTGTAGATTGACATTTATCGTATTGATTTTAAATATAAATTTAGAGTTTTAAAATATAGTGTTTCTTATACGATTACGTCTATAAGTTACATCATTACCGAATCATTTTTATCGTTATACTTTTTTTGAATATGAAAAAAATTAAAAAATTCCTGTTGGTTGTAGTGCTTATAATTGTTCTTTTAGGAATAGGTTTATGTGCCTATATTTTTCATTTGAAGCCTAAGTACGAAGGCGAAGTACAGCTGAAAAACCTTCAAAAGGAAACCACAGTTTATTTTGATGATTATGGAGTTCCACATATTTATGCCGATTCTGAAAAAGATGCGATGACCGCTTTGGGTTATGTGCATGCACAGGAAAGATTATGGCAAATGGAATTGCTGCGCAGGATTGCGCCGGGAAGACTATCAGAAATATTCGGATCGGTTGCGCTTAAAAATGATATGTTTTTCTCCGGAATTGGTATTGAAGAAGCTTCGGCGAAAGCCATTGCCAAACTAGATAAAAACAGTGAAAGTTATAAATTGACTTTGGCATATCTTGATGGAATAAATCAGTATTTAGAAGAAGGTGTAACACCAATTGAATTTACTTTAGTCGGAGTAAAAAAAGAAAAATTCACGATAAAAGACGTTTATAATATTTTTGGATACATGTCTTTCAGTTTTGCGATGGCTCAAAAAACTGATCCTTTACTGACTGATCTTCGTGCCAAATACGGCGCAGCCTATATAAAAGATTTAGGTATTCTAGGAGAATTTAATACGACCAAAATTAGAAGCTCAAAGGAGCATTTGGAAGAATATGCTGAGATTTCAAAATCGGTAGCAAGTTTGTTGGATAAATCGCCAATTCCGCCGTTTGTGGGAAGTAACAGTTGGGTAGTAGGACCAAACAGAACAAAAAACAAAAAAGTTATTTTTGCGAATGATCCGCATATTGGGTTTTCGCAGCCGGCAACCTGGTACGAAGCGCATATCGTGACCCCAAAACATGAATTGTATGGTTGTTATTTGGCAGGAACTCCTTTTCCGTTATTGGCACACAACCGTGATTATGCTTACGGATTGACGATGTTTGAAAATGATGATATCGATTTTTATCAGGAAACAAACAAAGCGGATGATGCAAATCAATATCAGACACCAACGGGTTTTGCGACTTACGAATCCAGAAAGAAGACCATTACAATAAAAGATACTTCAGATGTAGTTTTGACGATTAAATCAAGTCGACACGGACCTATTATGAATGATTTATTGATGAATCTGAAAAGTAAAAAACCGATCGCAATGTCATGGATTTATACCCAACAACCGATTCAGATCCTGGATGCGGTTTACGGGCTTTCGCACGCTAAAAGTAAAGACGACTTTAGAAAAGCAGTGCAATTGGTTGCTGCTCCGGGATTGAACGTAATGTATGGAGATGCTAAAGGAAATGTTGCATGGTGGGCGACAGGAACGCTTTATAAACACAATAAAGGGGTGAATTCGTTTTTTATCTTAGATGGTGCGAGTGGTAAAGATGATATTACAGAATATTTAGATTTTACTAAAAACCCATCTGCAGAAAACCCAAAATGGGGTTATGTATATTCAGCTAATAATCAACCAGAGCCGGTTGATGGTTATTTGTATCCGGGGTATTATTTACCGGAGGATCGCGCCAAGAGAATTTCTGGTTTAATGGATGCAAAATCAGACTGGGATAAGGAAGGAATAAGTAAAATGATTTTTGATAATACCTCTTCTGTTGCGACGGGTGTGGTTCAAAATTTAATTGCGAATCTGGATGGTAAGGCAATTTCAGAGGAAGAAAAAGAAGTGCTAAATGTTTTAAAAGCCTGGAAAGGAACTACAAATCTGGAAGATGTGGCACCAACGATTTACAACAAATGGATTTATTTGTATTTGAAAAATACGTTTGAAGACGAAATGGGCAAGGAAGATTTTGCTGTATTTCTTGGAACACATTTAGGGAAACAGATTATTGCGAGACAAATTGTTAATGAGAGTTCAGTTTGGTGGGATGATATTAAAACTAAAAATGTAAAAGAAACCAGAAATCAAGTTGTTTCAAAATCATTTCATGAGGCAGTTTCGGCATTACAAAAACAGTTAGGGAATACAATTGCCGACTGGAATTGGAGCAAAGTGCATACCGTAGAACACGAACATCCACTTGGAAAAGTAGCAGCGCTTCGCAAATTATTTAACGTTGGGCCTTTCGCCGCTCCCGGATCAAATGAAGTGATTAACAACCAGTTTTTTGGTTTTAACGATGAAGGGAAATATTATGTAAAAGGTGGTCCGTCAACCAGAAGAGTCGTAGATTTCTCTGACATTGAAAACAGCTGGAGCATTATTCCAACAGGACAATCCGGAAATCCGTTTAGTGAACATTATAGCGATCAGGCCGAAATGTTTAACGCCGGAAAATTCAGAAAAATGAAACTGAATAAAGAAGAAATAATAAAAACTTCGACGAAGTTAATTTTGAAACCAAAAAAGTAAAAAGGTTTCAAGTTTCAGGTTTTCTTTGTTTCAAGTTAGGTTCTAAGGCTTAGTATAAAAACCTTAGAACCTTGGTATCTTAGTATCTTAGCCCCTTACTTAGAGATATATTTCCCCTTAACAATATCATTCGCGAAAATATTCAGATTGTTAAGCAACACTTTATTTGTGGTCATGATGTTTGTTGTCTGGTAAGCAGTATCTTTTTCATAGGCTTTTAATAAAGTCTCTAATTCAACTTCATCATAAAAAGCAAAAACATTATAAATGGCGTCTCTGAAGTTTCTGTAATTAATGCTTTCTGAAATCTCCATTGCTTTTTGCTCGTTCCAGCCTTCTTTGGCGGAAGCCTCATTTATTTTAGTTAAGCAATAATCAACAACATACGTTTTGTAATGAGTTGCTTCGATAATTCTGTCAACGATAATTTTATTTTGTTGAGTTGGCATTGCCGGTGGTGGCGGGTTGTTTTGAGAAATAGAAATTGCCGGAATAAAAAGACATAGCAATAAAGCTAAAAAGGCGAACTTTTTTAAATTTTTCATAGGTTATTTTAGTGTTTTTGGGCAGGGCTAAAATAGTATTTTTTATGATAAATTATCCAACTTGATTGTTAGAAATTGTAACAAAAAAAACTTCGATAGTACCGTTTTTTTAAATAGGCACTATCGAAGTTGATATGTAATTTTTAAGATTATTTTTTTAAAATTTCTGCTAAAGCTTTTTTTCCACTCTCGTTCTTCGGGTCAAGTTCAATAGATTTCGTGTAATTTTCAATAGCCAGCTTTTTATCTCCATCGGCTAAATAAGCTTCGCCCAGACTGTCGTAAACATTTCCTGATTTGGGAAAATTTTCTACATTGATTTTGAAGGCTTCAATAGCTTCCTTCTTTTTTCCATTTTGTAATAAAACGTATCCAACTCTGTTTATATCGGCTTCTTTAATACCATAAATGGGGTCTTTTTTTAATTTTTTATAAAGCTCTGTACCAGCGATTGCACCATTTTCTGAATAAACGTCTAAAAGTTCAAGTGCCATTGATTTTTTAGGTTCATTAAAAGGCTGATTGTATAAAATTGCTCTGATGCCCTCGTTCATTTCACCTAAAATTGTTCCGCCAGTGTTATTTAATAAGACTACTAAATTCTTATCTGCAGGTACTCGCGAAATAATAGTGTTAAAGCCGTTGATGCCACCTCCGTGTTCAATAATTTTCAATTTAGCCTTGTCTGCGTTTGAAGCTTCTTCTAAAAACCAGCCATATCCGTAAGCACTATCGCCCCCTGTACTAATATAGGGTTTGAACAATAAATCCATTGATTTTTGTGAAAGCAATTTAGTAGTATAAAGTGCCTGATCCCACAAATATAAATCTTCAACAGTCGAATATAATGATCCTGCGGCATACGGAATACTCATATCTAAATAAGCAGAATTGATAATTTTTTTGCCTTGTTTTTCATATCCGGCAGCTCTGTTTTTTAGTATGATGTCGCTGTGGTCATATCCTGTGTTTGCCATTTTTAAAGGCGTAAGAATGGTTTCCTGCAAATATTGTTCGTAGGTTTTGCCTGAAATTTTTTCGATAATGTATCCTAATAAAAAATATCCGGAATTACTATAGTTGAATTTTTCACCAGGCGTAAATTCAAGTGGTAAACTCGAAAATGTTTTTACAAACTCTTCAGGCGAATAAGAATTTCTGCTTTTCTCTTTAAAGAAATTCGGAGCTGAAGTATAATTTGGAATTCCTGACGTATGCGTTAGCAAATGATGAATTGTTATTTTGTCTCCGTTTGCTTTTGGATAATCTGGTAAATAAGTGGTGATGGGAACATCAAGTTTTAGTTTTCCATCTTCGGCTAATTTTACAATTAAAAAGGCTGTAAATTGTTTACTAATAGAACCTAATCTAAATTTGGTGTCGGGTTGGTTTGGAATATTCCATTCCATGTTGGCGGAACCATATCCTTTTTTGAAAATGACTTTTCCGTTTTCTGATACCAGGGCAGATCCGTTAAATTGTCCGTATTCGTTGTATTTGCTTAAAAGTTGGTCAATTTTTTTTGCTTTGTCTTGTGCTGCCAGACTAAAAGTGGATAGCGTGGCTATAAAACACACTGCAATTAGTTTAATTGATTTGTTCATGGTGATTGATGATTATTGATTAAGGTTAATGATTCGGTAGTTGATTTTTTGATTGATTATTGAAACTGCTTAATTATCTGAAATTTAATTTGTTATGCGAATGTACAAATTAAAATGATGATGCTATTCGTGTTTGATTCTTGTTAGACGATTCAAATGCGATTTGGTTTCACAGCAATCTGCTTTTTTTTGTTTTTCTTTAAAAATAATAAATGGGACAAAAAAAAAGAGCTATTTTTTAATAGCTCTATGTTCATAACTAACAATTCTTTTCAATACCCAATCTTTGTCTTTTCTCTCCCAAATATGAACAAATTTTCCAGTTCCGGTAGGTTTTCCATTAACATAGAAAGTGTGTTCGCCAATTTGTACGGCTCCAAAATCACCTAATTTATCTATAGTACAAGAATTTAATTTTCTGGTCAGTTTTTCAGTCCTTCCACATTTATCTAGTAGTGATTTTATTTCATTTCCTTTTGAGGTGTTTAATCCGGATCGATCATCGTAAAATTCTATATCATCAGCTATTATTTTTTTGAAAAGCGCCGCATCACATTGATTGAAAGAGACATCAAATAATAAACTGTCCATTTTCATGATTTCTGTTTTTAAAATATCCATTTTTAAAACTTCAGTATTGGTCTGCGCTTTTGCTTCTCTGCTTAAAAAAAGCATGAAAAGCATTAATATATTCATCATGGGTTCCATAGTTTTGATTTTCTTGCTGTTCATTATTTCGTTTCAATATCAATTAGTTTTTGCCCATTTTTTCCAAGATAATTCAAAAGAAGCTTTTCATAAACTTTGTAGCCATCGTCAACGTTGGTAAAAATGAGTAAGCCTTGTTTTGTTTTTGGAAGAAGAAAAAACAGTGTTTGAACACCTTGGTCAGCGCCACCGTGCGACAAGGCGTAATTATCATTTCCTAAGTCATAAATCTCAAAACCCAAACCAAAGTATTTGTCTTTTTTATTTTGAGTCACCTGATGCGAATTCATCTCTTCAAAAACCTTTTTACTCAAACCGTCGCCATTCATGACACTGCATAAAAAAGTGCCATAATCCTGAATTGTAGTTAATAAATCATCGGCGGCATTTGCGGTTTTGTTTTTAACGGGTTCGTAAGCGTTTCCTTTGTTGCCGTAGTTAACCGCATATCTGGAAACATCGCTTATGTCATTCCAAATAAATTTTGTGTCATTCATTTTTAGTGGTTTAAAAATCAATTCATTCGCTAATTGATCTAATGTTTTGTGAAATTTCTTTTCTAAAGCTCGTCGCAAATATTCCATTCCTTCACCTGAGTATGAGTATTGAGTTCCTGGTTTAAATTTGAAATCTAGTTTTTTAGATTGATTCATAAATCTCCAGTTCGGGAAACCAGTTTGGTGGCTTAAAATGATTCTTGTAGTTAACAATTTATGGTTCGGATCATTGGCAATATCCGGATCGATCCAATACTTGTCTAAAGGCTCGTCTAAATTCCATTTTCCCTGACTTACTAATTTCAAAGCCACGATTGTTGTGACCGGTTTGGTTAATGAAGCGACATTCCAAATAGTGTTGTAGGGCGCAGCAACTCCCTTTTTAAGTTCACCAAATACTTTTATTTCCTGAAGTTTTCCGTTGTTGATAATTCCAATTCCTAAAGTTGGAATATTATTTTGTTGCAGCCATTTTGTGATTTCCTCATCATTGTCAAAAATGGTTGATGTGGTTCCGGCTGTGCTGGTATTTTGATGGTCGTAACTAAAGGATCTTTTTAATTTCCAGATACCATTTTCTAAAAGCCAAACGTGAGTAAATTTAGCTGTACTGCCAAAATGTTCTTTTGCATCTGAGAGCGATTCATTTTTACCTACCGATTTTTCATAAAATTGATGAATACCCATTTGTATCGCGCCATATAAAACACCTTTTTTGTATAAAGGATAGACTTCAGTAGAATTTGGCACCAAATATCTCCGGGATTGATAGGTTCCGGTATTGGCGCACAAGCCTTTTTTTAATGTTTGTAGAAATTTGTTTTTATCAGAAATACTGTCTTTGTCGTGATAAAATTCAAAATCGTTGGCTAATAAATTTTCAAACTGTTTTATGTCGCAAGTATTGAAGCCAACATTAAAAAGAAGGCTGTCTTTGGACATGATGGTTTTGTATAATTCCGAGTTTTTTTCTTCCTGGGAAAATCCAAATTGGATTTGGAAGAACAGGATTCCAATTAAAAAGCTTTTTAAATGGAAAATTGATTTGTTGATTTTCATTTTGTGATTGATTATGATTGATGATTTTGCAAAACTAAATCAATCCTAATTCTCAAAATTGTATAAATGCGAAATGTTATCTTTTTTTGGAAAGAAAATACAAATCTGAATTGAACATTTTCGGAGTTGTTTTCGTCACATCTTTGAATTGTTTTATAAAATGCGACTGATCAAAATATTGATTGTAAAGTGCAACATCGGTTAGTTTTAATTTATCCAACCCAGAATTCACCATTTGATCGACCGATTTTCTGAATTTCAGAATCTGAATGTATTTTTTAATCGTTAGTCCGGTTGCCGATTTAAATTTAATTTGAAGTATTCGCTGCGAAGCATTTAAACTTTTCCCGATGTCTGAAACGGAAATCTCTTCATTATGAAGTTTGATGATTTCGCAGATTCTTTCAATTGTATTTTTTGAGGTATTAATAGAATATAATTTTTCAAAGTAGGTATTAATCGTATTTAATAAAACAGAAATATCGCTGTTTAAATTTACTTTAAAAGGCAATTCAGCCGAATCTATTTTGATTATAGAATCGGTAAAATTGTTTAAATCATACTTTGGAAAAAACGAAAGTGTCCAGGCGTGTAGTTGTATAATGGTAACTTTAGTTTTCGGCTGAATATTAACCAAAACCTTGTTGGTCATTTGCGAACAAAAGTAAAAACCTTCGTCCATTACATATTTGTTTTTGCTGGTATGAACTTCTATTGCATTTCCACTCACAATTGCAAGATTAAAACAGCCATTGGGTAAAACGAGTTTGTTTTCAATGAGGCTTTCGCCAGTGCTGTTGTCAAGACACCAAATTTTATTGACGAACCTTTCGCAAGTTTTGCTGACATAATGTTCGGAATATAGGTTCATGTGGTTTTTATAGTAAAGTGCAGCTTTAGCTTCCTTATTCTAATTTAACTTGGGCTGACTGAATTTTTAGTGAATTTACTAATTCTTTAAATGAATTAACATACTTATCAAATTCAATTTTGTCTTTAGTTGACAGTACTGCAGTGAATATGCTTGTTTTAGATTCTATAACAAGTAGAGCTTCTGTTCTTGAATCAGGATAAATGTAACAAACTAGTCTATAGTTTCCAGTTAAGAAATTATCTGCTTTGATGTTTTGAAATTTAAAATCTAATTGTTCAATTTTTACATCTGGAATATTATTTTTTAATCCCGAATTATTTCCTTCAATCCACAAGTTTAAGTCAGGGGCTGAATCGTAATCTAATCCATAAACATACATGTAAGTCATATCACTAACATTAGTTTCATCAGGTTTTATTAGAAAAGGGATTTGATCATTCTGGGCTTGAATCCAATTTTTAGGAATGTCTACAAAAATTAAGTGTTTCCTTCCGGTCAGCATTTTTGTTTGTGCATATGAATTTAAGCAACATGTAAGAACTAAAAGGAGTAGAACAATTTTTTTTATCATAAGATTTTATAGAAAAATAGTTGATTTAAATCAGTTTTTCAGAAGAAAAAAGAGGTTTTTATGAGGAGCTAAAATAGTAATTTAATGAGTAAAAAAAGGATGAATAAATTCATTAAAATATTCTCTCTTAGTATTTTTCCATTCCTCCAAAATTACACTATAGTAAACATCATCTTTACTCTTCCCTTCAGAATCAACATAATTATTTCTAAAGACACCCTCTTTAATCGCACCCAGTTTCTCAATTGCTCTTTGTGATTTTTTGTTCTCTAAGTCAGCACTAAATTGTATTCTTTTAAATTGAATTTTTTCGAAACCAAAATTCAATAACTCATATTTACAAGCTTTGTTCAAACCCGTTCCCTGAAATGCTTTTCCGTACCAGGTCCAGCCAATTTCGCATTTTTGACTTGCGTGATTTAAGTAGCCGTATCTTGTACTTCCGGCAACTTTATTGGTGGCTTTATCAATAATTAAAAAAGGATAACAAATTCCGTCTGCTTTTTGTTTTAAAGTATTTTGAATATAGTTTTCAAAGTCAGTCTCGGTTCGCACATACATTCCCATATATTTCCAGATTTCATCATCAAAAATGATTTCTTTGAGTTCGATGTTTCTTTCGTTTTCAAATGGAAGTAATAAAACGCGTTCGTTTTCTAAAATGATGTTTGATTGTAAAAGCAGACTGTTCATTGGATTAGTTTTAGGTTTTGCCACAAAGTCACAAAGTCGCAAAGTTTTTTTCTCGCAGATCTCACAGATCTGGCTGATTTTTTTTAAATCATTTTAATCCTTTAATCTGTGGCTATAAAAAACTTTGCGCGTTTGCTCCCGATAGTTATCGGGATTGCGGGATTATTTCTTTAGCGAAAGTAGCGTTTTTCGGATTTCTAATAAATCTATAAAAACGAGATTTTGTTATGAAAACGAGTGCTGCATGAGGGATAGAAACGGCATCTCCCGATTTAGAAAAACAAGGCTTTTTAGCCGTAGTTTTTGTTAATTGGGAATATAGTGGATAGCCCGACCCGCTTTTTTCGGCGGGTCATGCCCATATAAATCATAAATATTTCCTTTATTTTTAAGCTCTTGTAGAATTATTACTTATTTTTACGATCTTATATTTAGATTTTTCTTGATGCAAACTTCACTAAAAATTGCTGTTGTAGGTTCTGGATTAGTAGGATCGTTACTGGCAATTTATCTTAAAAAAGCAGGCCACACCGTTCATGTTTATGATCGTAGTCCTGATATTCGCAAAATTAATTTTTCGGGTCGTTCTATTAATCTGGCTATGTCTAATCGTGGCTGGAGGGCGCTTGACGGTGTTGGCGTTGGAGATGCGGTTCGTGAAATCGCGATTCCGATGGGAAAACGTGCCATTCATTTGGTCGATAAACTCAATTTTCAGAATTACGGGCAGGAAGGCGAATCCATTTATTCGATTTCGAGGGGAACTTTAAATCGGAAAATGATTGATCTTGCTGAAGAAGCCGGAGCAGAATTTTTGTTTGACCAAAAAATCTGGGATGTGACACTGAGTGATGCGACTTTGCATATTGGCGAAACCGAAAGAGGCGAGTGGGAAGAGAAGAAATACGATATGGTTTTTGGTGCCGATGGCGCTTTTTCAAGAATTCGTCACCGAATGCAGCGCCAGAGCATGTTTAATTATTCGCAGGAATTTTTGAATATGGGCTACAAAGAATTAAATATTCCGGCCAATCCTGATGGTACTCATAAACTGGACAAAAACTCCTTTCATATTTGGCCACGCGGTAAATACATGTTGATTGCGCTGCCTAATTTAGACGGAAGTTTTACCTGTACCTTATTTATGCCTTTTGAAGGTGAAAATTCGTTTGAATCGCTGACTGACCGAAAAATGGTGGAAGATTTCTTCGAGAAAAATTTTCCGGATTCGATTGAAGTGATTCCGAAGCTGGCTGAAGATTTCTTTAAGAATCCGACCAGTACTTTAGTAACCATGAAATGTTTTCCGTGGACGTACGAAGATAAAATTGCTTTAATTGGAGATGCCTGTCATGCCATTGTACCATTTTATGGACAAGGAATGAACGCCGGTTTTGAAGATATCACAGTTTTAAACGAAATGATCGAAAAGTACGGAAACGACTGGAAGAAAATTTTCTCTGAATATCAAATTTCCCGTAAACCAAATGCCGATGCTATTGCCGAACTTTCATACCGAAATTTCATGGAAATGAGTACAAAAACGGCTGATGAGAAATTCTTGCTTCAAAAGAAAATCGAAAAGGCATTCTCTGATAAACATCCAGATAAATGGATTCCGTTATACAGTCGTGTAACTTTTAGTGATCGCCCATATGCCGAAGCTTTGGCAATTGGCGATTTCCAAAACGGAATTATGGAAGAAGTCTTGAAATTAGATAATATTGAAAATGTGTGGAACACGCCAGAAGTCGAAAATAAGATTCTGGAGTTGTTGCAGAAATAATTTTCAATGTTAATAACAATTACAATATCAAAAATCCAATTAAGAATTGGGATTGATATTGTAATTGATTTTTAATATTGCAATTGATTCTTTTATTTTTTAAAGATTTTTGACAAAACGCCAAAAACACCTCTAATAAAGGTAGCGCTTGTAACCACTTTCAAAACCGATTTCCCAACAACACTTGCGGTGCTAGGCTCAGATTTAGATGATTTTGCTGGTGCTTGTTCTTCTTGCTCTGCTGCAGCTTGTGTAGCCTCTTCTATTTTTTTGGTTAACAATTCGTAAGCACTTTCTCTGTCAATTTCTTCATTATATTTTTTAACCAGTTTTGATTTGCTGTTTATTTCGTCGATTTCTGTTGAGGTCAAAATATCCATTCTGCTTTCTGGTGCACGCATCATGGTGGCGACAAGCGGAGTAGGAACTCCTTTTTCATTTAAAGCCGTTACCAAAGCTTCTCCAATTCCTAAACTAGTAAGCAATTCCTCTGTTTTATAATAGGCAGAAGTTGGATAATTATCGGCCGTTTTTTTAATTGCCTGACGATCGTTTGCTGTGAAAGCACGTAAAGCATGCTGGATTTTTAATCCTAACTGTGCCAAAACACCACTCGGAACATCCATTGGGTTTTGCGTTACAAAATAGATACCAATACCTTTAGAACGAATCAGTTTTACAATAGTTTCAATTTGTTCTAATAATACTTTACTGGCTTCGTTGAAAATTAAATGAGCTTCATCAATAAAGATCACTAATTCAGGTTCTTCAGCATCTCCTTTTTCGGGCATTTTCTGGTAGATTTCAGCCAATAAACTCAACATAAAAGTGGAGAACAATTTAGGTTTGTCCTGAATATCTGTTAAACGAATGATATTCACATAACCTTTTCCGTTTTCATCGATTCGCATCAAATCATCTATTTCAAAAGACAATTCTCCAAAAAACAAGTCTGCACCTTGTTGTTCCAATTCAATTATTTTTCTTAAAATCGTTCCGGTTGTTGCAGTTGAGATTTTGCCATAATTAGCTGCAATTTCGTCCTTACCTTCTTCTGTAATATAATTGATTACTTTTTTAATGTCTTTTAAATCTAGTAAAGGCATTTGGTTATCATCGCAATACTTAAAAATTACAGCAACAACACCGGCCTGAGTATCATTAAGATCCAAAATTCTTGAAAATAATACCGGACCAAATTCAGAAACAGTCGCGCGCAAACGAACGCCGTCTTGTTTTGATAATGACATTAATTCAACAGGAAAAGAAGCTACAGTATATGGTATGTTTATTTTTGTATGTCGCTCAGTAATAAAGCCTTCTTCTTTTCCTTCTTTTGCAATACCGCTAAAATCACCTTTTATATCCATCATCAAAACAGGAATTCCTGCATTAGACAATTGTTCCGAAAAAACCTGGATTGTTTTGGTTTTTCCGGTTCCGGTGGCACCGGCAATTAGTCCGTGACGATTTAGGGTTTTTAGCGGGATTTTGACATGAGCCTCTGCAATTGCTTCTCCATCGAGCATAGCGCCTCCCAAAGTGATACTGTCACCCTTAGAAAGATAGCCTGTGTTGATATCCTGAATGAAATTATCTTTTTTATTCATG
Source organism: Flavobacterium frigidimaris (assembly GCF_002217275.1). Classification (NCBI taxonomy): domain Bacteria; kingdom Pseudomonadati; phylum Bacteroidota; class Flavobacteriia; order Flavobacteriales; family Flavobacteriaceae; genus Flavobacterium; species Flavobacterium frigidimaris. The sequence goes on along the minus strand of NZ_MUGV01000001.1, from coordinate 10,392 downwards.
TTTTTATTTGTAATTTAGATGATTATAAGACTATTGCTTGTTTTTTAAGAAATTGTGTAATTATTTTTTAGTAGGAAAAAGCTTTTTTCAATTAAAAATACAATAAAAAAAAATTTCGCAACTTTTTAAGAAGATATCAACGGAATCTTTGAATATTTACTAAAACGTTGTAATTTTCCCATAAATCACTCTGTTTTTTGTTTTATCAAAAAAAGAGACTGGGCAATTTAATGAGATATTTTTTAAATTGACGTTAAATTTCCTTCAATAAAATTAAAAAAAGTTTTTTTATTTAAACTAAACGTATAAATTTGCTCCTCTACAAGTTAAATATAACTAAAAAATAAAAATTATTTAAAACTATTAAAATTAAAAAAAATGGCAAACGTTAAAGTTAAAAAAGAAAGCACTTCAAATGGAGGAGGAATGATTACAGGAATCATTATCGCAGCGTGTATCGTAGTAGGGGTGTTTATTTGGAAATTCGTTATGGGGGCACCTGCTAACTTTGAAGGAGGAAATCCTGAAACAGGTCACCCAATCAATACATTAGGTATGGTATATAAAGGAGGATTTATTGTACCAGTATTATTAGGTATGTTTTTAATGGTTGTTGTTTTTTCAATCGAAAGATTTATTGTTATTGGTAAAGCTGCTGGTAAAGCTAACTTAGATAAATTCATGCAAAGTGTTCAGGCTAGCATTAAAGAAGGAAACATCGAGGCTGCTATCGCTTCATGTGACAAACAACAAGGTTCAGTTGCAAATGCAATTAAATCTGCTTTGATTAAATATCAAGATGTTAAAAAAGAAGGTTTCAACAGTGAAGAAGCTTCAGAAGTAATCCACAAAGAAATCGAAGAGGCAACTTCATTAGAAATGCCAATGTTAGAAAAAAACATGACTATTATCTCTACTTTAGTATCATTAGGAACTTTAGGAGGATTATTAGGAACTGTATCAGGGATGATTAAAGCGTTTGGTGCGTTAGCTTCTGCTGGAACTCCAGACCAGGCTGCTCTTGCAACAGGTATTTCTGAAGCACTTATCAACACTGCAACAGGTATCTCTACTTCAGTATTAGCTATTATTTCTTACAACTTCTTTACTGCTAAAATTGATGATTTAACTTACTCTATTGATGAGGCTGGTACTACAATTGTAAATACTTACAGAAGATTCAGAGGAAGTTTGAAACAATAATTAATTTTTGATATTAATAATAAGTATTACTTATATCAAAATAAAAATAAAAGAGAATGGCTAAAATAAAAATGAAAAAAAAGTCAACATCGACAGATATGACTGCCATGTGTGATGTTGCGTTCCTTTTGCTTACGTTCTTTATTTTGACCGCTACTGCTAAGGTGCCTGAAGCACTTCCTGTAGATATGCCTTCTTCTACTGTACAAAGTAAATTACCAGATTCAGATTTGGCAATTATCTCAATAGGAAAAGGTGCAGATGGGAAAAGCAAAGTGTTTTTTGACATTAAAGGAAGAGAGCTTCGTAAAAGAACTCTTGAAGGAATGGGTGCAAAATTCGGTGTGACTTTTTCAGAAGATGACAAAACTAAATTTGCTTTAATGGATGACTTCGGTGTTCCTGTTGCAAATTTAAAAGATATCATTGCTTTGAAAGCGTCTGATAGAGTGAAAGCAAATCAACCTGGAATTCCAATCGATTCTTTAGACAATCAATTAAAAGAATGGCTTTTGGTTTCAAGAAGAGCCGCTATTGATCTTGATGATAAAGAATTGCAGATTGCAATTAAAGGAGATGCTAAAGAACAGTATCCACAAATCAAAAAGATTATGGATATTCTACAAGATCAAAAAATCAATTCCTTTAACTTAGTTACTGGTATGAGAGGAAAAGACTTTTAATTAAAAAAGATACACTAAAATGGCTGAATTAAATACCGGCGACGGTGGTGGCGGAAAAGGTGGTAAAGTAAGAAGTAAAAAGCAAAATTCTAAAGTCGATTTAACGGCAATGGTGGATTTGGCATTCTTATTGATCACATTCTTTATGTTAACCACATCGTTGTCAAAACCTCAATCGATGGATTTGTCTTTGCCAAATAAAGATGAGGATCCTACCAAAAATAAAGATATTAAGGTAGATGAGAATCGTACAATGACAGTGATGTTAGGGGAAAATAATAAGATGATTTATTATATGGGATTATTAGAGTCTCCTATAGCGGGGCCTAAAGATATTACATATGGTAAAGATGGGATTCGTAGAGAAGTTCTTAAAAGAAAAAAATCAGTTCTAGAATATTCTGCTGCGCAAGGGAAACCTAAAAACGGAATCATTGTTATTATCAAACCAACAAAAAAATCAACTTATAGAAATTTAGTTGATATGTTGGATGAAATGGCTATTGCTGGAGTAGAAACTTATGCGATTGTTCCTGAGTTTACACCGGAAGAAACTAAACTGATAGATAAAAAATAAGAGGTATCTTGTTTTTAACATCCTAATAATCAAGAAAAATGAAATTAGATATAATTAAAAATCAGTGGCTTGATATCGTATTCGAAGGACGTAATAAGATATATGGTGCATATGAGTTAAGAAAATCGAACAGTAAAACTACGGTAAAAGCACTTATCATAGGTTCTGTTATTTTTGCCTTTGCTGTAGCAGCTCCTCTTATTGCTAGTTTTTTGCCAGATTCTGGTGAAGATGAAGTGAATAACGATATTAAAATCGCCACAGTAAAATTACCTCCTAAAAAAGAGGAAGTAAAACCGAACCAACCACCACCGCCACCACCACCACCAAAAGTGGATCAGGTTAAGTTTGTGAAACCGGTTGTTGCTAAGGCAAATGAAGTTACAGAAGATCCTCCAAAAATTGAGGAACTTAAAGATAAAAAGGTTGGAGATCAAACTATTAAAGGAGATCCGGATGCAGTTTTAACTGTTGATGAGCCAGTAGGTACTGGAACTGCTGCAGTAGTAGAAGAAGATAACCAAGTATACAACACAGCTGGTATCGAAGTAAAACCAGATTTCCCTGGAGGAATTGAGAAATTCTACAAATTCGTAGGAAACAATTACAAGACTCCGGAAGAAGAAGGTTTAAAAGGTAAAGTTTATGTTACTTTTGTAGTTGAAAAAGACGGTTCATTAACCGACATTAAAGTTTTAAGGGATATCGGTTACGGTACAGGAGCAGAAGCAATTCGTGTTCTTAAAAAATGTCCAAAATGGACTCCTGGCGAGCAAAATGGTAAAAAAGTTAGAGTACTTTACTCTCTTCCTATTACTATTCAATCTGCAGAATAATGTTAAAAGATATGCTTAATAATATTCAGAAGAAATCGCTCAAAGAGCGATTTCTTCTTGTTTTAGGAATACTGTTTTTTTTAATATATCTTGTGCTGGGTTTAATGATTATGTTCTGGAAGAAATTGCCATTAGATATGGAACCTAAATACAGATATGCTTTTGGTGGCTTGTTGATCGTTTATTCAGCAATCCGTTTTCTGAGATTAATCAATTCAAACGCAGAGTAAATATGTTAAAATATAGTAGAGTTTTCGGTTTGGTAGTTTTTGTTTTTTTGTTTGCCATGTGCAACCAAAAAAGCAAGAATGAATCAGAGAAAGAGACAATTCTAAAAGGATCTATTGCTATTACAGTGGATGAAACTGTAAAACCAATTGTAGATGATCAGGTCGCTGTTTTTGAAGGGACTTACTATGATGCTAAAATTGCAGTTAAACCAAAATCTGAAGCAGAGGTTATAAATGATTTATTAAATCAGAAAGCTAAAGTTGTCATTACGACCAGAGATTTGACTAAAGCTGAATTACAGGGGTTTGAAAAGAGTAAAATTAAGCCAAGAGTTACTCGATTCGCAACAGATGCAATTGCTTTAATTTCGAACAAGAACAATAATGATACATTAATTGCGTTGAAAACTGTAATCGATTTTATGCAAGGTAAGGCCGATCCAAGAATTAAGGGACTTGTTTTTGATAATCCCAATTCTAGTACAGTACGTTATATGAAAGAATTGGCCAAAGTTAAGGATGTTCCAAAAACTGGTGTTTTCTCTTTTAAAACAAACGATGAAGTTATTAAATTTGTTTCGGAGAATGATGGAATGATTGGTGTTGTAGGAGTGAATTGGTTATCACAACCTTCTCCAACAATGGCAGAAACAATTAAAAAAATTAATATTTTAAGTGTAAAAGGCTTAAATGATGCTACATACTACAGCCCAAGTCAAAATGACCTGGCAGAAGTAAAATATCCTTTGGCACGTGATTTGTATATTATAAATTGTCAGGGGTATTCCGGATTAGGAATGGGGTTTGCTTCATTCATTGCCGGAGAGATTGGACAAAGAATTGTTTTGAAATCTGGATTATTGCCAGTCAGAACTCCGGGAAGAAAGCTTAAAATTAGAAGTCAGATTATAAACGATAAAGAATAAATTAATTACAATAAAGATGAATAAATTTAAAATTTTTAGTCTTGCCTTAGTTGCTTCAGCTTCTGTTGCAAAAGCGCAAGATATAAACCAGGCCAAAAAGGCAATTGATGCTGAACAATTTGAGAAAGCTAAATCTTTGCTGAAATCAATCATCAAAGCTAAACCATCAGATGGAGAAGCTGATTTTGTTTTAGGTAATGTCTATTTAAATCAAACTATTGTTGATTCTGCTAAAATTTATTACTTAAATGGATTAGAGGCAGCAGATCATAAAAATTTAAACTATATTGGTTTAGGTCAATTAGATCTTGATGCAAAAAATGCAGCTTCGGCTCAGGCTAATTTTGGTTTGGCTACAAAAGATATGAAGCGTAAAGATGTAAATGAATTTATTTACATTGGTAGGGCTTATATGAATTCTACAAATCCTGATTATACAAATGCAATTGCTAGTTTAAAGAAAGCTTTATTACTAGAGCCTCAAAATGCAACTGCACTTTTGGCAATTGGTGATGCTTATTATGGAGCAAACAATCAAAATGACGCTTACAAAGCGTATCGTGACGCATTTACTGCAGATCCAACTCTTTTAAGAGCAAAAATGCAATTAGGTGTTTTATTAAAAGGTGCTAAATCTTATGATGAAGCGATTAAATCTTTCAATGAAGTTATCGCTATTGATGCTAATTACGGACCTGTGTACAGAGAGTTAGCTGAAACGTATTACAAATGGGCTAGAAATAAACCTTCTACAAGACAGGTAAATTATCAAAAAGCAATTCAAAACTACGAGAAATACCTGAGTCTAACGGATTATTCTATGAACTCTAGAATGCGTCATGCAGATTTCTTGATTTTAGTTGAAGACTATAAAGCGCTTGAAAAAGAAGCTAACAAAATGATTGAATTGGATAAAGTGAATCCTAGAATTTACAGATATTTAGGATATTCTGCTTATGAAAATGGTAATTATGATGTTGCGATTAAATCATTAGAAGATTACATGAAAGTGCCTTCTAACAAAGTTATTGCAAAAGATAATTTATACTTAGGTTTTGCTAAAATTAAAAAAGGAACTGATGCTGCTGGTGTAGTTGATCCTGCTGCTTTTGATGCTGGTTTAGCTGAAATTAAAAAAGCAGTTGCTGTAGAGCCATTAGCTGTTGAAGATCTTGGAGATTTTGGTAAAGAATTGTTTGGTAAAAAACAATACAACCAGGCTGCTTCAATTTATGAATTGAGTACTACAAATACAGAGCAAAAAAATTATCTAAATGATAATGTATATTATGGTATTTCTCTTTACTATGCAAATGCAAATAAAGAAAAAACGGCTATTGATGCAGCTGGTTTAGCGAAGGCTGATGCTGCTTTTGACAGAGTATTAGTTGCTTCTCCAACTTATGATGAGGCTTACTTGTACAAAGGAAGAATCAATAACTTGTTAGAAAAAGATGATTTAATTATCAAAAACTACGAAGAGTACATTACTAAAACAACTGCAAAAGGTGCTGAAGAATTAGCAAAACCTGCAACAGTTAAAAAAGTTGTAGAATCGTATAATTCAATTGGTGCTGCATATGCTAACACTGACAAAGCAAAAGCTATTGAGTATTTCAATAAAAGTTTAGTTTTAGATCCAACTAACGCTTACGCTACTCAATCTGTGAAAGCTTTAAAATAATAAAAGTTATTTAACTTAATATAAAACCGATAGTTCCTTTGAACTGTCGGTTTTTTTTGTTCCGTATTTAATTGACTATCTTTGCACTTTAAAATAAAATAATGTTATCAAAAGAAATACAATTAGAGGTTAATAAAGGAGCGATGTTGCCTTTGATGGAAGAGTTTTACACCATTCAGGGAGAGGGTTTCCATACAGGAACAGCTGCATACTTTATTAGAATTGGTGGTTGCGATGTGGGTTGCCACTGGTGTGACGTGAAGGAAAGTTGGAATGCAGAATTGCATCCACCAACTAGTGTTGATTTGATTGTGGAAAATGCTTCAACTTATGCTGATACTGTTGTGATTACCGGAGGAGAGCCTTTAACCTGGGACATGAGTTTGTTAACTCAGCGATTAAAGGATAAAAAATTAAAAGTTCATATTGAAACTTCAGGTGCTTATCCGCTTTCGGGAACCTGGGATTGGATTTGTCTTTCGCCCAAGAAAAATAAATTGCCTACTCAAACCGTATATGATAATGCGCATGAGTTAAAAGTAATTATTTATAATAAGCACGATTTTATTTTTGCAGAAGAGCAAGCGGAATTGGTAAATGATAATGCAATTTTATTCCTGCAGCCAGAATGGAGTAAAAAAGAAGAAATGACTCCGCTAATTGTTGATTATGTAATGAACAATCCAAAATGGAGAGTTTCGCTTCAGACACATAAATATTTGAATATTCCTTAAATAGATAAAAAAAATCTCTTCAGTTGAAGAGATTTTTTGTTTATGGCTATTTGTATACGCTGTGTAAAAAAGAAACAACTTTGGTTATTTCCAGTTTTTATCTTTCTTTAAAGTGGTAATGTGAGCCAAATGATGATTTCCATGCCAGGCATAGGTTCCGATAATTTGTTTAATTTGATATTCACAATTGTTTTCCGGATGTATAAAAGATTTTTCTAAATCAGTTTCTGATAAATTTTTCATTATAAAGGTTAAGCGATAATGTAATCCTTCCATTAAACTTAAGGTTGGTTGAATTGGCATTTTTAAATTATCAGGCAATTCAGCCCATAAAACTTCGTCGTATGCTTTTATGACTGGATTGTTTTCGGTCAAAGACCATTTTATTCTAATGAAGGCATTCATATGACTTTCCGCACAATGGTGAATTACTTGACGCACGGTCCATCCTCCCGGACGATAAGGTGTGTCTAATTGTTCGTCATTCAAATGAACCGTTTCTTTTTTGAGCCTTTCAGGAAAAGATTCGATTTCGGCAATTCTATCCGAAATATATTCAGCTGTATACATTTTAGGCGCTTCAAATTTTCCAATCGGAAATTTTACTTTTTCTAGATCTAATTCTTCCATAATAATGTAATAATATTTTTATATCGAAAGTTTAGCTAAATAATCATAATGCTCACCTTCTAAAATAAGTTCGCATTTTAGTCCGTTCGCAATAGCAGCGTTTTGTAATGTATTATAATCAAGATACAACCAATCAAAAGGTTCTTCTTTCTCTCCTTTATAAGAAATATTAAATACTAGTTCACCATAGTAATCGTTACTAGACGGAATCCACTTCCCTCCATCTTCATCTTCATCAAACATATAGATAATATCAGAGCTGTCTAATAAAATTTGACCTCCAGGATTCAAAAGCGATTTTAATTTTGATAAATATTTATTGCAATTATCTAGCTTTCCAAAAATTCCAACTCCATTCATTAATAATATAATGGTGTCAAATTTCTCTCCTTCAAAATCTAATATGTTCTGAACTTTAGCATTTTTAACACCACGAAGTTTACAGGTTGCTATTGCTTTTTCAGAAATATCAATAGAAGTTACCTCTAAATTTCGATCATTATGTAATGATAAACTGTGGCTTCCGGCTCCGCAGCCCACATCAAGAGTTTTTCCGGTAGCAAGTTGCAATGCTTTTTGTTCCAGTTTAGGCATTTCATTATAAGAACGAAATAAGTAATCGACGCTCATTTCATCTTCTTCAGAAATAGAAGTTTCTGTTATTATATCTTCAGGCGAATTATTAGTCTGAAAATCGTACATCGCCTTTCCAAAAAGATCTTTCATGGTAATTTAGTTCAAAGTTTAAGGTTTCAAGTTTAAAGTTGTTTAATTTTGCAAATCAACTTTAAATTTTAAACTTGAAACAAATTTTAAATAACTTAAATAAGTTAGCCAAAGATAAGCATATCGAAAACAAAAAGTATTTTGATAAGCTGAAAAAGAAGCAACCGAAGAATTTAGATTACGTCATGCAGGATTTGCATGATGCCGAATTTAAAAAAACGGATTGCCTGCAATGTGCCAATTGTTGTAAAACAACCGGGCCGTTGTTTACTTTGGCTGATATCGAAAGAATTTCAAAATCTTTCAGACAAAAGCCACAGCAATTCATTGAGCAATACCTTCGAATTGATGAGGAAAAAGATTATGTCTTAAAAAGTGTTCCCTGTACTTTTCTGGACAGCGAAAACTACTGTATGATTTATGACGTACGCCCAAAAGCCTGCAGGGAATTTCCTCACACAGATCGTAAAAAATTTCATCAGATTGCAGATCTTACTTTAAAAAACGTGGCAATTTGCCCCGCAGCATACAATATAGTAGAAGAAATGAAAAAGAAATTACCACTTTAGGACTTAAATGTTTTGTAATTGTTTTTCGGAACAATTCTTTTTTACTTTTTAAAATGTATTTTTGAACACTGATGCTTTACGAATAAAGACTAAACTACTAATCAGATAATATAAAAATTGAATCTAGAATATTTTATAGCGAAAAGACTTATTACTGCCAAAGATTATAAAAGCAGTATTTCAGCGCCAATTATAAAAATTGCCATTTCGGCTATTGCTATTGGTATTATTATGATGTTGGTTTCAGTAGCAACCGGTATAGGTTTACAGCAAAAAATACGTGATAAGGTTTCGGCTTTCAATGGTCAGGTTATTATTTCGAATTACGATAATAATAATTCTGAAGTAACTTTGGTGCCGATTTCTAAAAAACAAGATTTTTATCCCAATTTCAAATCAGTTCCCGAAGTGAAACATATTCAGGCAATAGCAAGTAAAGCCGGAATCATTCGAACAGAAAATGCTTTTGAAGGAATTATTTTCAAAGGAGTTGGTGCAGATTATGATTGGAATAATATAAAAGAATATTTAGTAGAGGGTAGATTACCTGATTTTACAAAAGAATTAAATGAAGAGGTTATAATTTCAAGATTTCTTGCTGATCGGCTTAATTTAAAAGTAGGAGATAAATTCAATACTTTCTTTATAAAAGAAGAACAGGGCAAAATGCCAAATAGTCGTCGATTTAAAATTACGGGGATTTTCAATTCAGGTTTCCAAAATTTCGATGCCACTTATATAATAGGAGACATTCGTCACATTCAACGAATAAATAAATGGACACCGGATCAAATTGGTGCTTTCGAAGTTTTTGTAAAAGACTTTAATAGTATTAAAGCAACAGGAGTTCAAATTTACGATCAAACATCGTCAAATCTTGATACAAAAACAATAATCGAAAAATACAGTTACATTTTCGACTGGCTTCAGCTTTTTGATTTTAACATAATAGTTATTCTTGCTGTTATGATTCTAGTAGCGACAATTAATATGGTTGTGGCATTATTGGTTCTTATTTTAGAGCGTACTCAAATGATCGGAATTCTAAAGGCGCTAGGAGCAAATAATTGGACAGTTCGCAAAATATTTTTGTACAATGCGTTTTACCTTATTATAAGAGGGCTCTTCTGGGGGAACCTAATTGGTATTTCGTTATTGTTGATCCAGCAGCAATTTGGAGTCATCCACTTAAATCCTGAAAACTATTATGTCAATGTAGCACCCGTATATATAAATTGGGGGTACATAATACTTTTAAATTTACTTACGGTTACGGTTTGTTTTTTGGTATTATTAATTCCTTCCTACATCATAACGAGGATTTCACCGGTAAAAGCAATTCGTTTCGATTAATTATTTGAAATATAACGATTCATAACCCGACAAGTTTTTAAAACTTGTCGGGTTTGTCTTTTTTGTACATATATAAAAAAGGATGGTTTTATACTATAATATATAAGAAGGATTTTTTAAAGAAGAACCATTGTTTTAATAAGGAGCTGTTTCCCGCTATCCGTTTCAATCTTTTGTGCCGAACCCCGGCACAAAAGGATTTCCACTTCTATCGGGGCTAGGGGAGTTGTTTTCAAAAGAA